>NZ_VHKL01000003.1:300000-529292 GCF_007474605.1 Rhodoligotrophos appendicifer
CAGACGCGCCACCTCGGGACATTGCCTCGGAGGCACCGCCTCGGAGACTGCCGGAGGGGGCAGAGTGCTCATGGGCACAGGCTCGGAGGCACGGGCTCGGAGGCACAGCCTCAGAGGCACCGCCTCGGCGGAACCGCCCTCACGGGCTTTGCGGCTCGGCAAACTCTGCAGCGTCGGAACCATCAAACGCTTGGCGCCTTTCGCCCGCACGGCCAAACAAGCCTCTTTATCGCCGGCCAGACCGGGACACGCCTTGCGAGACACGCCTTGCGCGCCACGCCCTGAGCACCCCACCGCCGCACACCTTGCGGCGGCACAGCTCGAACGCGAAGCTTGAGCTCAAAGAAGCTTGAGCTCCAAGCGGCAGGGAACCGCGTGTATCCACCTGAGCGAGGCTCTCTCCCTCACCCGCCACCGGACAAATTCCCGCACCACGTCGCGCCGGGACCTGTCTGGAGCGACAGCCATCCGGAGCGACAGCGACCGGCCCACCGCGAGGGCAGGCCCCGGGTCATTCCGCGGCGAGCTCTTCAGTCTCCTCGCTGCCCAACAACAGGGAGGAGGCCACGAGCCCTGCATTGCTGCGAATGGCGCGCTCGATCGAGGCGGCGATATCGGGATTGGCCTTCAGGAAGCTTTTCGCGTTCTCGCGGCCCTGGCCGATGCGGTCGGAATTGTAAGAGAACCAGGATCCCGATTTCTCGACGATTCCCGCGGTCACGCCCAGATCCAGCAATTCCCCGTTCTTGGAGATGCCCTCTCCATACATGATGTCGAATTCGACCTGCTTGAAGGGAGGCGCAAGCTTGTTCTTGACGACCTTCACGCGCGTCTGGTTGCCGACGATGTTCTCCCGATCCTTGATCGCGCCGATGCGCCGGATGTCCAGCCGCACCGAAGCGTAGAATTTCAGGGCATTTCCCCCGGTCGTGGTTTCCGGATTGCCGAACATGATGCCGATCTTCATGCGAATCTGATTGATGAAGATGACCATGCAGTTGGATTTGGAGATGGAACCCGTGAGCTTCCGCAAAGCCTGGCTCATCAGCCGGGCCTGCGAGCCGGGAAGGCTGTCACCCATTTCGCCCTCGAGTTCGGCCTTTGGCGTCAGGGCCGCGACCGAATCGATCACGAGGACCTCCACGGCCCCCGACCGAACCAGCGTGTCGCAGATTTCGAGCGCCTGTTCTCCGGTATCGGGCTGCGAGATCAGCAACTCGTCGAGCTTGACGCCCAGCTTGCGCGCATAGATGGGGTCGAGCGCATGCTCGGCATCGATGAAGGCGCAGATGCCGCCGCGCTTTTGAGCTTCGGCGATGGTCTGCAGCGCAAGCGTTGTCTTTCCGGAGGATTCGGGACCGAAAATTTCGACCACGCGGCCCCTCGGCAGACCACCGATGCCCAGGGCGATGTCGAGCCCCAGCGATCCGGTCGAGACCACCTCGGTCTCCACGGCCTTGTCGCCCTGGCCGAGCTTCATGATCGAGCCCTTGCCGAAATGGCGCTCAATTTGCCCCAGGGCCGCTTCTAGTGCCTTCTGTTTGTCCATAGCCCCGTTCTCGATGACGCGCAGGTCCGGTTTTGACATGTTCTATCCCTTATTCCATATGGCTCCAAGCGGTGCAACGGGGGCTCATCACCAATTCGTTCTACATATGTACTTTTTTTGTTCCAAAGCAAGCGCTATCTGGGGCGCGGCTGCCTGTCCAGGAGGGATTTTCCGACGATTGTCGGCCTTTGCGGCAAGAGTTTTCAACAACAAGTGGGAAGGTTCCGGGTGCCAGCCTGAGGGGCATTGCAAGAAGCAGCCGCCGATTGGGGAGAGAGGAATGGCACCCGGTCCTGTTCTCCGCCTCGAAGGATGAGAGCGGATCACGTCGCCCACCCACCATGCCGAAACTTCACCCGCGCGTCAACCTGAAGTAGTTCTATTCCAAAAATGCATCTCTAGAGGGTTCCGCACCACCTCAGGGCAGGTTGAGGGCGTCCAGTCCGCGATACCAGGCTGAGGCCGCCGCGACATAGGCTCGTCTCAGCCCGTAGAAGGGAATTTCTCTCGTTTTGCTGAGGGGGATGGGAAGCGACGCCGCATCGCCATTGGCGGCGTATGTACCCGTGGCCCCGCCCAAGGCGGACGCCATGGCCACCCCCCTGCCATTATAGCCCATCACCCCGATGAGGCCGGGTTCGGGCTCGATCACATGCGGAAAATGGTTGACGGTGACGGCCACCCTCCCGGACCATCGGAACTCGAAGGGGACGGATCCCAATTGCGGAAAAAGGCTCCGGGTCGCTTTCTCCACATGGGCGAAATCTGCCGGCGAGACGGGATCGGCAAAGCGGCCCCTGCCCCCGACGACGAGCCGCCCCGCGGGATCTTTGCGACAATAGAGGAGGAGACGGCGCGTATCCGAAGTCCCCTGTCCGTCGGGAAGGATTGAGGATGCGACATTTCCTGACAAGGGCTTCGTCGCCACGATGAAGCTGGCGACGGGAATGACTGTCCGCTCCAGATGCGGCAGCAGGTCTCGCCCATAGCCATTGGTACACAGGATGATCTTGTCGGACACGACGCGACCCTGTGCGGTTTTGGTGAGCCAGCCTTGGCCCTGTCGCTCCACCGCGACCGCAGGGGACGACATGTAGATGTCCACACCTTCCGAGATCGCGGCACGCGCCAGTCCGCGGGCATAGCTCAGAGGATTGAGTACGCCCCCCCGCCGGTCCAGCAACGCCCCCTCATAGGCGCCCGTGCCGCTCAGGCGACGCGTTTCGGACGCATCGAGAAACTCGACTGGCTGCCCCCTCGCCTGCCACTGCTCCACCCGCGACTGAACGGTGGGAATCATCTTTCGCGAATGCACGGCCTGCAGCCAGCCGCGTCGGCTGGCGGCGCAGTCGATGCCGTAATCCTTGATGAGCTGAAACACGACATCTGCCGAGGCCGCCCCGAAGGCGATGATTTTCTCACCCTGACTGGGCCCGAAGGCTTTGAGGATGTCGTCCGGATCCCATTTGAATCCGGGAATGACTTGGCCGCCATTTCGGCCTGAGGCGCCCCAGCCCGGTTCACTGGCTTCGAGCAGGATCACCGTCGCGCCGGCCTTTGCCGCTGCGAGCGAAGCCGCCAAGCCGGTGAACCCCCCGCCGATCACGCAGATATTGGCGCGTTTCTCGCCCGCCAAGGAGGGCAGTTCGAGAGCCGGTGCCGCAGTGGCAGCCCACAGCGAGGGGGGAAGCCGTGCGGGGTCGGCCATCGCTGAAATCATCGTCATGTCCGTGATCACTCCCGTCGCCTTTGCTGACTCATAAGGGCTGACGGCTCCACGGGAAAGCCCGTCTCGTGGCGAATCGCGAGGGATCGCATGATCTGCAGGATCACTCCGAACCGCCACCGTCCCACCTTTTGTGCAGCCGCCCCGTGCGCTGCAACATTGCTCAACGCTGCAGTGCAAAAATTAGGAAATATTTTGTAATAAAGCACGCTTTTAGGCGGAACGGAGGTAGCGTCCTCGGAGTTATCGTGTCAGCCTAGAATTCCTGGGCGGTTCGTCAACATGGGAATAGCCAATGCCGCGGCTGATAGTGGTTTCCAATCGAGTTGCGAGCTTTGGGAAGGACAAAGCCGACACGGGAGGCCTAGCGACGGCTCTGAAGGCTGCTCTCGGCGACCATGGCGGGATCTGGTTCGGATGGAGCGGAGAGGTCGTCGATCATACGCCGGGGCCGCCGCAGATTGAAGAACATGGTCAGATCACTCGTGCCACCATTGATATCAAGAAGCATGATTTTACCGGTTTTTATGCGGGCTTTGCCAACAGCGCCCTCTGGCCCCTGCTGCATTATCGCACCGATTTAGTTCAGTACTCATCCAATGACTACAGCGCCTATCAGCGTGTGAACGGACATTTTGCCGAGGAGCTTCTTGGTCTGCTGCGCCCGGATGATGTGATCTGGGTCCATGACTATCATCTCTTCCCGCTTGCCAAGCGCTTGCGTGAGCTGGGCGCTCACCACCGGATTGGGTTCTTCCTGCATACCCCCTTCCCGCCCTGGCAGGTGATGTCCACGCTTCCCGTGCACCAGGAATTGGCCGAGTCCCTTCAGGCCTACGATCTTATCGGAACGCAGACCGAGGACGACGCGACGTCCATGCGTGAGTTTCTCAGCAAGGAGCTCAATGTCAGCTTCTCGGGCGATGAATGTCAGAATTCGCCGTCGCGCCTTCGCGTCAGGGCCTTCCCGATCAGCGTAGATGTTGAGGCGATTTCAACCCAAGCGGCCCGCACGGTCCGCTCTGTGCAGTCCCAGGGCATTCTCAAGAGCCTCCAGGATCGCGCCTTGGTCATCGGGGTTGACCGCTTGGACTACACAAAGGGCCTGTTGCAGCGAATCGAAGCTGTGCATCGGTTCTTGGAGCTGTGGCCGGAACGGCTGCGCGAAGTCTCGTTTCTCCAGATTGCCCCTCCCTCCAGGGATCAGGTGCCGGAGTATCGTCGGCTGCGCAGCGCCGTGGAGGAAGCGGTTGGCCGCCTCAACGGACAATATGCTGAATTCGATAGCGTTCCTGTGAAATATCTGTGCAGGTCATTTGCCCAGTCGACACTCTTTGGCTTCTACCGGGCGGCCAGCGTGGGCTTGGTTACCCCTCTTCGCGATGGCATGAATCTCGTCGCAAAGGAATATGTGGCCTGCCAGAACTCCCAGGATCCGGGCGTTTTGGTTCTCTCCTCCTTCGCGGGTGCCGCAAAGGAGCTGGACGCCGCATTGATCGTCAACCCTCACGATGCCGAGGGCGTGGCCCACGCGATTCGCAAAGCCTTGGACATGAAGCTCGAGGAGAGGATCGACCGCCATTCTGCCTTGATGGCCAAGTTGCGCAGCAATGACCTCGAGAATTGGCGCACGAATTACATGCGCGCCCTGCTCACAAAGACCCATGAGGCCGTCGTGCGTCGTTTGACACCGAACAAGCGTGATCTGCTCGCCGTGGCTCCTGGATAGGGCTTTTGGCCCTGATCACGTTAGCTTTAGGTTGATCACGTCAAGGACGTCTCAGCGGCGAGCACTTGCAGCCATTTCCGGAAATCCTGAACCGTGTCGAGGCGCTCATGCGCCAATGTCCGTGACGGTTGTCCGATGCGAATGGCCGACCCCCCAAAGCTGCGGGCCAAGGCGAATGCATCCTCGTCGGTGATGTCGTCTCCCGCCATAAGCGGCCGCCTGCCGGAAAAGGGAGGCTCTTCCATGAAGGCCGCGATGGCGCTGCCTTTATTGGCCCCATGGGGCTTCACCTCGACCACCATTTTTCCTGGTTGAAGCCCCAGCGTCTTCGAATAGGGAGCAACCGCTTTCTTGGTGACGTCCAGGACCTCCTGGGCGAGATGCGGAGCCTGCCGGTAATGCATGCCGAGCGCTTTGCCTTTGTCCTCCAGCAGCAGGTCGGGATGGCTCTGTGTGAAGCTGTGAAGGTGATCCCGCACGGCGCTCAGCGCCTCGAGATCGACCTGCAGCTCCTCCACGGCGCCACTGACCTGTCGCCGCTCCAGCCCATGCAGGCCGGCGGCAGGAAATTCATGCAGCGGAAGCAGTCGGTCGATGTCGGAAAGCGCGCGACCACTGACGATGGCGACGGCCCCATCGAAGACGGCCACGAGTTCCTTAAGCAAGGCGCTGAGTCTGGGGTCGGGAAGAACCTCGTCCGGGGTGGGAGCCAATTCGAACAGGGTGCCATCCAGATCGAGGAAGAGGGCCCAGTTCTTGTCGCCCTGGATCCCTCTCATGCGCCCGTCGATCCGTCTTGGGCCTGCCGTGGCGACAACTGTCATCTTCACCCTCCGAACTTTACGATCGTTTCGACAACCTCCGAAGTCGCGGAATCGATCCCGCGCCCTGCCATGCAGGGCAGCCTGCTAGACAGAAACACCTCTGAGGGGCAAAGATCAACACACGCAGAACCGATGCAGGGCCGCTTCTGGGCCGCGAGATCGTTCCGCCCTCTTGAGGCTTCGGGTAATGGGGACAGAGCTGTGAAAATGGACCAGATAAGTACAATGGACCGCAAGGCTTGGGCCGACCAGGCTGCCCAGGTCAAATTCGAGGGGAGACACTTCATCAATGGGGAGTTCGTCTCGGCCAGTGCGGGCGGCAAGTTTGAAAAGGTGAACCCGGCCAACGGCACCACCGTGGCGGAGGTCGCCCGCGGAGATGCCATGGACGTCGATCTGGCTGTCGCAGCAGCGCGACGGGCATTCAAGAGCGGGGTCTGGTCCCGCATGGCGCCGCGCAGTCGCATGGAGATCCTCTATCGCTATGCCCAGCTCATTCGCGAGAACGCGTTGGAATTTGCGCTTCTGGACACCCTCGACATGGGCAAGCCCGTGTCCGACATGATCAATTCGGATGTTCCGGGCTCGGCCAGCACCTTTCAGTATTTCGCCGAGACGATCGATAAGATCGACGGCCAGGTGACGAACACGGCAGCCAGCGAACTGCAATACATCTTGCGCCAGCCTCTGGGTGTGGTGGGCTGCGTCACGCCCTGGAACTATCCTTTGATGATGGCCGCCTGGAAGGTGGCCCCCGCCCTCGCCGCAGGCAACACGGTCGTGCTCAAGCCGGCGGAACAGTCGCCTCATAGTGCAAGCTTGATGGCGCGGCTTTTCATGGAAGCGGGCGGTCCGGCCGGTGTTTTCAACGTCATTCAAGGCTTGGGCCACGAAGCGGGTCAAGCCCTGGCCCTGCACATGGACGTCGACAAGATCGCCTTCACTGGCTCCGTCGAGGTTGGAAAGCTCATGCTCGTCTATGCCGGCCAGTCGAACATGAAGCGCGTGACCACCGAATGTGGAGGGAAAACGCCGCAGATCATCATGGGCGATGTGCCGGATCTGGACACGGCCGTAACCTACGCGATCAATGGCATCTTCGGAAACCAGGGCGAGGTCTGCAATGCAGGATCTCGTCTGCTCGTCGACGAGAAGCTTCACGACGACTTCGTTCATCGCTTCCTGGAGAAGAGCAAAACCGCGTTTACCCCCGGCGATCCGCTGGATCCGTCCACGACCATGGGCCCGCTGGTCACCAGGGAACAGCAGAAGCGGGTGCTGGGCTACATCGATGACGGGGTGAAGGAGGGGGCCAATCTGGCTCTTGGAGGCGATGTTCCGGAGACGCTGAGAGAGGGCGCCTACGTGTCACCGACGCTGTTCACGGGGGTGAACAATCAGATGAAAATCGCTCGGGAGGAAATCTTCGGCCCGGTCGCCGCGGTCCTGCCGATCAAGGACATTCAGCAGGCCGTCGAGATCGCCAATGACAGCATCTACGGCCTCGCCGCCAGCATCTGGACCAGCGACCTGTCAACGGCCCACAAAGCAGCGCGCGACATTGATGCAGGCGTCGTGTGGGTGAACTGTTTCGATCACGGTGACATGACCCAGCCTTGGGGCGGGTTCAAGCAATCCGGGAACGGTCGCGACAAGTGTTTCGAGACAATGATGCACCATACCCAGACCAAGTCGGTCTGGATCCACCTGGGATAAAGAAGACCGTCAGAAGATCAGTTCGGCGGCGTTTCCAGACCGGCGCCGCCGCGAACCTCTCGCAGAACCCGTTCCACATCCTCCAGCTGGAACGGCTTCTGCAGGGTCGGCACGCTGGCATACACGCCTTCGAGCAATGTGGACCCGTAACCCGTTGCAAAGACGAAAGGTGTCCCCTTCTCGAGGAGCTTGTCGGCCAGCGGATAAGTCCACTCTCCACTCAGATTGAGGTCGAGAATGGCGAAATCATAGGTGTCGCTGTCCAGCTTCTGCCGCGCCTGATCCATTCGGCCCGCAACGGAAACTGCGCCACATCCACAATCGATAAGCATGTCTTCGATGAGCATGGCTACCATGGCCTCATCCTCAACCACCAACACGCGCAACTTTTCGGCTCCTTCGGCGAGTTTCCGTCGATGTAGCACGCCTGTTCTCCATCTCAAACATTTCTGGAAATGAACAGAGCCCCGCCAAGTAAAACTTTCCGCTAGGGATGACAAGCCCGTCGGATCTGTCTTGCATCGCCGGATTTATGATCTCATGCTGATGTGATTGCAGCAGCGGCTTGGCGAGGGAACGGACGGCTGGAGCCTACGTTCGCCTCAGATGGGCTTTAACAGCGGAGGATCTTATGCTCGCTCTCCAAATCACCGCGGCGCTGCTCGCAACAATCATAGGAACGGCTGCCGTTCACGGTCAGACCTCCTCCGGTGCCGGAAGCGCTGGCGGAGCGGGCGGCGCGAGCGGCACAGCGGGGTCCAGCGGCGCGCCGGCGGCGACCCAAGGCGCCCCGGCGACGTCGCCGAGCGCCCCGGCAAACGCGCCATATCAGGGCCAGTCTGGCGTCACCAGCCCCAACAGCAATGCCATCACGCGGGGTGGAAACAATACATTGCCCGCGTCGGGCAGTGGCAATCAGGGCAGCAGCGGTGCCATAGGCCAACAGCCGTCAGGCACATCAGCGGCGACCGTCCCCCAGACAAACCGCGCCTCTGATGTCCTGTCACGCGACAGCGGATCGGCGATCGAAAAGTCGATCATCCACCCTTCGGACACGGAGGCCCGGAATACGGGCACCACGTCGCGAAGCTCCAACTGATCAGTTCACGACGCGGACGGCCCCCTTTGCGGCACTCGTGGTCAAGGCCGCATAGGCCTTGAGCGCGGTCGACACTTTACGGGGACGCGGCGCGCTCGGCTGCCAGGCTTTGGAGCCCCTGGCTATCATTTCCGCCCGCCGCCTGCTCAGCTCCTCCTCCGAAACGAGCAGCTCGATGCGACGGTTCGGGATGTCGATGTCCACGAGGTCGCCATCTTCGACGAGACCGATCAGGCCGCCCTCGGCCGCTTCGGGGGAAACGTGACCGATGGAGAGACCCGACGTTCCGCCCGAGAACCGGCCATCGGTGATCAGGGCACAGGCCTTTCCGAGCCCTTTGGACTTCAAATAGCTAGTGGGATAGAGCATCTCCTGCATCCCGGGTCCGCCTCTTGGTCCTTCGTAGCGGATGATCAAGACATCTCCAGCCGAGATCTTGCCGGTCAGGATGGCACTGACGGAGGCATCCTGGCTTTCGAAGACTCGCGCCGGTCCTTTGAAGGTGAGGATGGACGCATCCACCCCGGCCGTCTTTACGATGCACCCATCGACGGCAATGTTGCCGTAAAGGACTGCAAGCCCACCATCGGTCGAGAAGGCATGGCCCACATCGCGGATGACGCCGCCGGCGCGGTCCAGATCGACGGAGTCATAGCTGCGTGACTGGCTGAAGGCGACCTGTGTCGGCACACCCCCCGGTGCTGCGCGAAAGAACTCGTGCACCGCCTGGCTTTTCGTTCGCATCACATCCCACCGGTCGAGGGCGGAGCCGAGCGATTCCGAATGGACGGAACCGACGCTGGTGTCGATGAGGCCGGCGCGGTCGAGTTCACCGAGAATCCCCATGATGCCGCCGGCCCTATGCACATCTTCCATGTGAACATCGGCCTTGGAGGGCGCAACTTTGCACAGGACCGGAACCCGCCGCGACAGCCGGTCGATATCCGCCATGGTGAAGTTGATCTCCCCCTCATGGGCTGCGGCGAGCAGGTGCAGAACCGTGTTCGTCGATCCCCCCATGGCGATATCGAGGATCATCGCATTTTCGAATGCCGCCACCGATGCGATCGACCGGGGGAGGACGCTGGCATCATCCTGCTCGTAATAGCGCCGGGCGAGATCGACGATCAGATGGCCGGCCTCGACGAACAGCCGCTGCCGATAGGCATGCGTCGCCAGTGTCGAACCATTGCCGGGCAGCGCCAGGCCCAGCGCCTCGGTCAGGCAGTTCATTGAATTCGCCGTGAACATGCCCGAGCATGAGCCGCATGTCGGGCAGGCCGAGCGCTCGATGGCCTTGACCTGCTCATCGCCCATGCGATCGTCGGCGGCCGCGACCATGGCGTCGATGAGGTCGAGGGTGAGTTCCTTGCCTTCCCACACCACTTTGCCGGCCTCCATGGGGCCGCCCGAGACGAACACGACCGGGATGTTGATGCGCAGCGCCGCCATCAGCATGCCCGGCGTGATCTTGTCGCAGTTTGAGATGCACACCATGGCGTCGGCGCAATGGGCATTGACCATATATTCGACGCTGTCGGCGATGATCTCGCGCGACGGCAGCGAATAGAGCATGCCGTCATGGCCCATGGCGATCCCGTCATCGACGGCGATCGTATTGAACTCCTTCGCCACGCCGCCGGCATTCTCGATCTCGCGGGCCACCATCTGGCCAAGGTCCTTGAGGTGCACATGCCCGGGCACGAATTGCGTGAAGGAGTTGACGACCGCGATGATCGGCTTTCCGAAATCCTCATCCTTCATCCCCGTCGCGCGCCAGAGTCCGCGGGCGCCTGCCATGTTGCGGCCATGAGTAGTGGTACGGGAGCGATATGGAGGCATCGAACCTCTCCTTGTTCTTACGCGGGGTGACCGACCAGGGGCGGAGCCCCAGGGGCCGTGCAAAGTTATGGCCCTGATTTAACGGATGAAAGCTGAATTCTCCAGCCTTTTAGCGAGGCAGGCTCAGATCTGCCATATATGATGAGCGAGACTGGAAGAAGGCGCGCATCGCCGCTCTCGCCTCTTCGGAGCCGACGCTTCGTGCGATTTCCTCTGCTTCGAGCGCGAGTTGCTCGCCGAGCACCGCCTGCCGGCTGGCCTGCAGCAGGGCCTTGAGCCTCGGGAGTGCCGTCCCCGGCGTCGCCAGCAGGGAGGCGACCATCCCCTCAACCGTCTCAGCCAGCAGGCCATCTTCGACGACTTTGCTCAACAGACCAAGCGAAAACGCATCCTCCGCCGTGAGAACAGGATTGAGGCTCATCAGTTCGAACGCTCTCCGCATCCCCACGATTCGCGGCAAAAAATAGGACAGCCCGCCATCGGGTGTGAGGCCGACGCGGGTATAGGCCGCGGTCAACCGGGCAGCGCGCGCGCCCACGGCGAGATCGGCGGCGCAGACGAGGCTCAATCCGGCACCCGCGGCAACGCCCTGCACGACAGCGATGGAGACGACGCTCGACTGGCTGAGAAGAAGGATGCCCCGGTGAAGGGCCGTCGCGGTCTGCAGGACGGCCGCCTCCGGATCCTCCCCGAGCGTCAGGAATTCCTTCAGGTCGCCTCCGACGCTGAAACAGTCGCCCGAGGCCTCGATGACCGCGACCTTGATCATCGTGTCGTTGACGATTGCCGCGGCGGCGGCTTCGAACTGCGCGCAGAACAGTCCATTGATGGCATTGTTGCGCGACGGCCTGTCCAGGCGGATCGTGGCGCGCGGTCCCGCGATGGTCAGCTGTATGGGCGTTTCAGCCATGGATCTTCCTAAACATTTCAGACTCCCCAGGAGCAGAGACCTTCGGCGTTGACGGTTGCGGTTCTATCCCCTAGGGGATACCGCATGGAGACGTGGCCGAGAGGCTGAAGGCGGCGGTTTGCTAAACCGTTATACGGTCTAAAGCCGTATCGAGGGTTCGAATCCCTCCGTCTCCGCCATCTCCCGCCATCGGTCCCTGTCCGGAACCTCCCCTCCAGCGGGCAGGGTGAAGACGGCCACGTTGGCATCCAGGCTGTCGCAGACCAGGGCGGAGACATAATCCGGCTCGGGTCGATGGCCGACCAGGCGCAGCGTGGTGACCCGCACATCACCTTTGGAGATCGCCAGTGTGGCACCGGGCCCCGGCCTGCAGTCATAAAGTGCGATGTCGCCGTCGATGCCCGTGCCGAGCATCTTCACATAGGCTTCTTTCCGCGTCCAAATGTCGAAAAACGTAGCAAGCTTGATCGCCTCCTCGCTGTGGTCGATCTCCCTTTGCTCCGCGGCGCTGAAGAGCCTCCGGGCCAGGCGCCGGTAATCCGGGACGGGTCGCATCGCCTCGATATCCACACCCACCGCCCCGGCATTGCTGAACCCGATGACGATGCGATCCCCTGAATGGGAGAGGTTGAACTCGAGGGGAGCGCCATCCTGAAGTCGGGGCTTGCCGTCCTGATCGGCGCACAGCCTGATCTGCTCGGCCTCCCGCTGCAGATAGTGCCCGAGCAAGCGCCGCAAAAGTCCCCGTCCGAGAATGAAGTTCCGGCGGTCTTCGTATCGGAGGAACCGCCCGGCCCGGACGGTTTCGTCCGCAGTGAGGAGCGGCAGAAGGGCGTCCGCCTCGTGCTCCCTTGCATCGATCTGCCAGACATGCACCGACCGGCCCTGCAACGCCGAGGTCACTTCGTGTTCCTCAGCGGCGGGCGCGGCAGGGCGAAATGGGTCCGGCCATGCTGGAGCCCGCGCGGATGCATCCACGCATCGATCCGGCCGTCGCTCATCTCCACGACGCTGTCGAACAGGTCCGTCCACCGTGGATCATGGGTGATCACGCAGACGGCGACCTGGCGCTCGTCGGCGAGTTCGCGAAACTGCGTCATCACCAGCCGCCCGAGGCGTCCGTCCAAGGCCGCCGTAGGCTCGTCGGCCAGCAGCAGGATCGGCTCGTTCGCCAGCGCCCGGGCGATGGAGACGCGCTGCTGTTCCCCCCCTGACAATTGGGATGGATAATTGTCCCGCCGGTGCCCGACGCCGAGCATGCCGAGGAGGTGATGGGCCTTCTCGCGCGAATTGCGCCGGTGGTCGTTGATCTCGAGGGCGATCTGCACGTTCTCGGTCGCCGTCAGGAAGGGGATGAGATTGGCCTTCTGGAAGACGAAGCCGATATGGTTCCGCCGGAACTCCCGCAAGGTGTTCGGCTTCGTCTTGGGATGCGCCACGATCTTGCCCCCGAAGAGCACGTCTCCGTGGCTGGGCGGCTCCAGCAGCCCGGCGATCATGAGAAAGGTGGTCTTTCCCGAGCCGCTGGGTCCCATGATCCCGGTGAGCTCTCCGGCGCGCAGGCCGAGGCTCATGTCGGACAAGGCGATGACCTGCGCCTCGCCGCTCTTGTAGATCTTTTGCACGCCCCTCACTTCGACGACGGTCTGCCCCGTCTTGAAGCCGCTGCTCACGAAAGCACCTCCTGCGCTTTGACGACGAGAGCCCGGCGGATCGCAAACCAGCTCGCGATCAAGGTGATGACGAACAAGATCGCTCCGATCGCTGCCAAGTCCCCCACCTCCAGCAGCACGGTGCGCGGGAAATGGGGATAGACCGTCACCGAGAGCACGATCGCCAGAACGAAACCGGCCGCAGCGATGAAGGAGGCTTGCTGCACGATCATCCCGACGATGGTCCGATCCCGTGCCCCGATGAGCTTGAGCAGGGCGATATGGGGGATTTTCTCCAGGGTCATCGTGTAGATCGTCAGCGCGACCACGCTTCCCGACACCAGCAGGGTCATGGCCGTGAAGGCGAGGATCTGAATGCGCAGACGCCAGAGGCGACCGTCCAGCAGCAGCGACTGCTGGTCTTTCTTGGTGAGAACCGACACATCGCCCCATCGTTCGATGCGGTCCTTGATGGACTGTGGATCGATTCCGGGCCGTGCCTCGACGATCACCGCGCCGATGCTTCCGGCCTGGCCGTAACCGGTCCGGTTCATCGACGATGCCACACGGTTGAGCAGAATTGCCTCGCTGGGCAGAACGCGGTTGATCGCCTGGGCATCGGGAATGGTGACGAAGAACATTCCATCTCCCGCCATGTCCACTTGGCCGACCGAGAGGCCGACTATGGTGTAGTCGTCGCGGCCGAGCCGGATCACGTCTCCCATCTGCAAGCCGGTGGATTGGTCCGCAATGGCTTCGTATCGGCTGGAATAGAAATACCGCCCCGCCACCAGCGGGATCCAGCTTCCTTTGTCCTTGGGATAATCGATGCCCGTAACCGCCAGCCGTAAGGTTCTGCCGTTGAACGAATATTGCTGATTGTACTGGATGAAGCGGCGCACCTCGAGGACGCCGGGCACGCCTTCGACGCGGCGATCCAATGTCGCCGAGACCGCTGAGGTTTCGGCGAACGGGCCGCCGCGCCCTCCTTCCACCACCCAGAGATCGGCTCCGATATCGTTGATGACCAGCAGCGCCTCATAGACGATGCCGCGATAGAGGCCGATCATCCCCATGGTCGCGCCCAGCAGCATGCCGACGCCGAGCGCGGTGAGAATGAAACGGAAGAGGCTGAACCGCAGGTCCTTTGCGGCCAGGTTCATGATGCCGACCTGACGACCGAGATGGGCTCGTAAGGATACCGCCCGTCCGGCTCGAGCACAGCGTCTCCTTCCGCAAGGCCGTGAGTGATCTGGACGTCGGTCCCGCTGAGATAGCCGAGCGACACCGGGACCCAATGAGCGCGACCGGATCGATTGACCCAGACCCCCGCCCGATTGTCCCGGCGCGTGATATAGGTTTGCGGCACGGCGATCGAGGCTGCCGGCGACTCGCCTTGAATGGCCACATTGGTCCGCTGCCCCATGGCCCAGTTCTTCGGCAACTCATCAAGCGTGATGTCGGCGGTGAACTCGCGGGTCTCCTGATCGACCTGCCGGCTCAGTCGGAGCACCTTTCCATCGAATGTGCGTCCGACCTCGGAGGCGAAGGTGACGCTTGCGCTTTGCCCGGGCTTGATGGCTCCCATGGCGGATTCGTCCAGCCGTGCCGAGACGACGATGGTCGCCGGATCGACGATCTGCATGAGGGTCGCCCCTGGGGTCAGGAGATCGCCGACATTGCGATCTCGGAAGACGACGGTGCCATTCAGCGGCGACAGGATCGTTGCCTCCGCCAGTCTTGATTCCAGGACCTTCACATTGGCGTCCGCGGCCGCCGCCTCTGCTTGGGCCCGCTGAATGCTGGTCGAGGCCCGGGTGAGGTCGGCCTGGGCCTCCTTGTAGAGGGTCTCGACGACGGAGAACTCGGACTCCGAAAGCGTCTTGGATTTGAACAGCGGAAGGCGCCGGTCGTAATCGCGCTTGGCCTTGTCGAGGGAGATGCTGGCCCGTTGCTGTGTACTCTGGGCTTCGGCGATCGACCGTTGCGCCGACTCGGCCGTCGCTTTCGCCGCGACGAGCTGGTTCTCGAGATCCGCCGATTCGAGGGTTGCCAAGACCTGCCCCTGCGTGACGGTGTCGTTGCGATCCACGTTGATGGCCGTGAGAAAACCCTGGATCCGGGCCGTGATGGTGACGCGGTTCGTCGCATCCAGGAGGCCTGGCCCTGTCATCTCCAGCCCCATCATCCGCTGCTGCACGATAAAGGCAGGCACGCTCGACGGCAGCAGGTACCATCCTGCGAGCAGGCTGACGCCGACACAGGCCAGTAAGACGACGATGGCAAGGCGGAGAAAGCCCATGGACACGCGTTCTCTATCCGAGCGGAACACTACCGAAAAGAATTCCCTCAGTCGCCGTTGATGCTGTCGCAGTGCCCCCGTAGAGATTGCCATCCCTAGGTCGGCTCGCTCGTCGCAACGATGGGTTTGATAGCGTCACCCGTCAGGTTCATGCGATCGAGAACATCCTCAAAGATCTCCAGAGCTTCGGCTGGTGAAAAGGAGACGCTGTCATAGCCCAGGCGATAGCTCAACCCGTCGGCTCCTTGGAAGCTGCGGACATCCAGCTCATACATGGTGTGAGACCGGATCTGGGTTGGCCCGATACTGGAGACCTTCACAATACCGAAGTCGATTTCATCTGTGCCTCCGAGCCGTTGCAGCGGGGAGCTGGACGCGCCTGTCGCCCATTTCTCCGCGGTCTGCATGCCGGCATTGAAGCGTGCCATATAGGAGCCCGCAGCGAAAATCTCCTCTGCGAAGGGCCCTTGCATGAGGCTGTGGAAGGACATCACCTCCATCGCGGCGTCGAGCTGATTTTTGAGGTCGACAGCCAACGCGTCCACGGACGCAAATTTTTGTGTATCCGCTCGCAACAGGGCCAGATCGGCCACGTAGCCCACGAAATTCGTCATCCGCCGATCGGTCCGCATGGCGGTCGGCACGGACATGATGACTTCTGCGACCTGGGCCTTGTGTGCGATGGCCTGAGCGACCGATGCGATCAGCAAGGCGCTTTCCGTGATGCCTGAGGAACGCACCCTGTCCTGAAGCCGCTGCCGGCCTGCCGGGGTGGTTGCCGCAACGAATTCTCCGGCATAGCCGCTCTCCACCAAGCGGCGGTTCGACGGCAGGCCGCGCGCTGTTCGCCCGATCTTCGGCAGGGGTGGCAGGGGCTCTCGATAGAGCTGGCGCAGATAAGCCTCGGCAGCGGCAAGACCCGCAGGAGTCGTTGCCTTGTCGAACAGGGGGAGCGCCTCCTCGATTCCGATCTCGACCGGCGGCAGGGACATGCCGATGAAGGCCGACAGCATCTCCTCGACTATGAGACCGAGGGACCAGCCATCGACGATCGTGTGGTGGGCATTGATGTGGATGACGTCGGAATCGGCGCTCCGGAGAACGCGCAACTGGAAAAGAGGATCCGCCAGGGGATCGATGGTCTCCTCTCCGAGCTGATCGAGACGCCGCATCAAAGCCGCATCATCGGCATCACCGAGATCTTCGACGATCATCGGGGAGCGCGGTCCAGCCTCCACAAAGGCGCGGAACTGATCACCCGCCATCTCGAAGCGCGTCCGCAAAGCCTCATGGCGTTCCACCACGGTTTGGTAGGCGCGGCCAAGGCGCGAGATATCGATACTCGGTCGCACACGGATGGCGCGGCTGATGCACCAGAACAGATCATAGGATTTGCTGACATGCGCGGACTGCAGACTGCGAAGCAGCCAGACCTGCTTCGTAGACAGCCTGATTTCACGTGCTTTGGCGGGCGATGCAGCCATGTCCCGTGGACCACTGGCTGGCACTGGCGCAGCAGCGGGAACGCGCGACGACACGGGATCGACCCAGCCGACCGGTCCAATAGCCTTCAGCGAAGCTCCATCGAGCAGCAGGGACAGTTCCGCAGCCATCCGTTGCAGAAGGCTCTCGGCGAAGGCTCGATCGACCACGTCTGAATCGACGGAAAGGGCGAGATGAGCGACCTCCCCTGTCGCGACCACATCAAGTCGAACTTCGTTGGACGGCTCACTGAGCTGATGGACGATGTCAAACGGTTCCGCAGTGCTGCTGAGACCCGTCGGATCCAACAGGGCAAAACCCACCTGTCTCAGATGGATATTCCCGGCGCGCAGGAAGCTCTCCAGGGCCGCTTCGATCTCTGCGGTATCGTATAGCCGATGGCGCAAGGCCACATCGAGAGCATGCCGAGCCCGGCGCAAAGTCTCCGCAGGACCGTCGCCGAGATTATGCAGCAGCACCGGGACGCTGTCCGCAACCGGACCGATGACGCCGGGGGCCAGTGCCCGGCGAGAGGGATCATGCCGCTCGATGACGATGGAGGGGGCATTGAGAGCCTGAGACAGGCTGCGGGCAAAGGCTGAGACGAACAACGCCTCCTGACCGGCGGCCGCAAGCTCTGACAGACCCGGGATGTCCAACGAGACCGTCGCGATCCCCACAGGACCCCGGTTCTGTCCGAGACCTGCAGGAGCCGCCGCCCGGGCCCGATGTGGCATGATGAGAAGAGGGGGTGCATCCTCCAGGATTGCGGTCCAGAACGACTGATGCCGGATCATCTCCGGGCTGCCCTCCGCACCCCGGCTGGAGGTGACGAGGTCGCTGAAGCTCGACACGGGCGGTTCGACAGTCTCTTCCATTGCCGCGGCGACGATCGCGCGAAGGGCAAGCAATGGCGACACGGCATCGGCGGCGGCACGATGCGCCTTGGCGATTAGCACGCCGTGATCATTCTCGTCCCGTCGAAGGCCGAAGCGCCACAAGGGCCCTTCCTGCCCCGGATCGGCGAGCTCCTCCATTGAGGCGATGGCCTCCAATCCAGGAACATCACCGAGTTCAAGCACCAAGGTGCCATCCGCTTGCCGCCGGCCGTGCAGCGCGATGGCATCATGCAGCAGCCCCATCTTGGCCAGCGCCGCACTCAACGCCTCATGGGGCTGGTCCACCGTGAGTTCGGCATGTCTGATCTCTGCCGCGGCAAGGGGCGACGTCATGGGTGCCGAGGGTCGGCCGAGTTCGAGCAGCTGGCGCGCCAGCGGTCTCAAGCTGGCGCGATCGGCACCCGCCATTGTGCTTTCGGAGTTTTTCCGTGCCTCCGCTGCCGCACGAGAGGCGAGCACAGCCTCGAACGCATTGGCGACGACCACCGACAGACCCGCCACGGTGGGTGTCTGCAGGAATTTTGCCACCGGAATATTGATGTCGATCTGGGCCTCGATCCGGTTCTTCAGTTCGAAGGAGGACAGGCTGTCGAGCCCCAACTCGCTGAGCTTCCGGTCGGAGGGAATCTCCGACGGCTTAACCTTGAGCACCTTGGCCACTTCTGTCCGGATGAGATCGGACAGGAGGGCATCCCAGGCACTGCGCGGCGATGTCACCAGCTCTGCCTGGAGCCGCGAATTGCCGGCGACCCGCCGCGCAAACAGCGATTTCATGCGCGGGTTCGCCGGTGCGCTCGGAACCGTACGGGCGACCATCGCCCAATCGACGCCGGCATACATCAGCAGTTCGTTGGCATTGCGCAGCGCATATCCGAGGGAGGCCGCAGCGAGCGTATCGGGGATGGATTTGATGCCGGTGCTGTCGAGATAATTCGTGAGGGCTTCCGACCGCGAGACGAAGCCGCTTCCGCCGATGGCGCCCCAGGCCACTGACACCCCTGGAAGACCACGGCTGCGTTGGAATCCGGCGATGGCATTCAACACGGAATTGGCCGCCGTGTAGTTGCCCTGCCCCGAGGAGCCGATCACCTGCGCCACCGAGGAGAAGCTGGTGAAGAAATCCAGCGTGAGGCCCTCGTCGATGACCGCGCGGTGCAGGTTCCATGCTCCCGCCACCTTCGGCCGGATGACGCGTTCGATCTGTCCCCGGTCGAGCTGCGGCAGGAAGCCGTCTTCGATCACCGCGGCACCATGGATGATGCCCCGCAGCGGCTTGTCCGAATGTCCGTGTTCGGCTACCAGGGCGGCCACGGCCACGGGGTCTGTGACATCCAGCGAGAGCGGCACCACCTCGGTCCCCCTGGCACGCATGGCATCGATCGCAGGCTGCACGTCTTCTGCAATGTGGCCGTTGCGGCCCGCAAGCAGCAGCCGGCCGGCCCCGCACAGGCTCATCCACTCGGCAACCGAGACACCGAAACCGCGCAGGCCGCCCGTCACCAGATAGCTGGCGTCAGCGGAAAGCGCGAAGGGCTTGGTCAAGTCGAGTTCGACCTCCACCGCACTTTCGTCGAAGGAGACGACCACCTTTCCGATATGCTGGGCCTTCGACAGAAGGCTCATCGCTTCCGCCGCCTTGGACGCCGGGAAGATGGTCGAAGCGATGGGCTTGTACGTCCCATCCAGAGCTTTGACCGAGATCTCATCGAGCAGTTTGCGCAACAGATCGGGTCTCTCTCCGCCCAGGGTGGAGAGATCCACCACCGAATAGGAGTTGTTGTAATAGAGCGACTTCAGCCCGACGGGCTTGTCCTGGGCCAGGTCGCGCTTGCCGATCTCGACGAAGCGGCCGAAGGGCGCCAGGCATTCCAGCCCCTTGTCGATGCCGGTCCCGGACAAGGCGTTAAGCACCACGTCGACGCCGCGGCCTTTCGTGATTGTGCGGATCTCGCCCGAAAATTCCAGAGTTCTGGAATTCATGACGTGCTCAATGCCGAGATCATGCAGATATCTGCGCTTGTGATCGCTGCCTGCGGTCGCAAGGATCTCCGCTCCCAGATCGCGAGCCACCTGGATCGCGGCCAGGCCGACGCCGCCGGTCGCGAGATGGATCAGGACCTTTTCGCCCTTCTTCAGCCGGCCGATCCAGTCGAGAGCGTAATGCGCCGTCATCAGGCCGACCGGCATGGTGGCGGCGGCGACGAGGTCGACCCCGTCGGGAACCGGCATCAGCGCTGAAGCCGGCACCGCAGCGTAGCGGCGCATGAGACCCTTCCCCATGCCCATGACCCGGTCGCCGATAGCAACGCCTTCGACCTCATGTCCGATCGCCCGGACGGTTCCGGCGAATTCAAGGCCGAGATTTCGCCACCAGGCGTCCTCCCCGTCGGTTTCATCGGGCAGGATGCTGGTTGCGGCCATCACGTCGCGGAAATTCAATCCGACCGCTGCGATGGAGACGATGACCTCGTCCGCTTTCGGCTCCGGCATGGCGGCTTCGCGGATCACGATGTTGTCGATCACGCCCGGTGCCGACATGGTCACCACATAGTTCGAATCATCCGACGATGTGTCGATGACGCGCTTGGCGGGAGCAAGTGCGGTGGGATCGCGGCGCTCCACCCGACCGACAAAGTCCTGATCCCCCCGCAGCACGACTTCGATCTCCGGGCTGGCGCCCAGCACGAGGTCGGCGATGGAGGCTCCCTGCTGGAGCGCCTCCTGGTCGACATCGATCTGTTTGATGACGAATTCGGGGCACTCGTTGATGAGGGTGCGGGTCAGGCCGACAAGCGCACTGCTGACGACCCCATCGAGGCGCATGGGCCCGTCCACGGGGACGCGTTGAGCATTTCTGGTCATGACGACGACCTTGGGCCGCGACGGTGCAGCCCTCAACCGGTCAAGGGCCTGCCCAAGCGTCACGAGCCCGATTGTCGCTTTTTCGAGAGGGGCGAGAAGCTGCGCCGTCTCGATGGTCTCTTCGGAGCCGAAATGCGATGTGGCTCCGACCGCAAAGAGGATACCCGACAGGCCGCCGGCCATCGCTTGGTGCGTTTCGATGGCCTTGGTCACCGCCGGGGTGTTCATGCTGGCGAAGGCTTCGCTTCCCATCCGCTCCACCGCGACGCCGCGCTCCGTCAATCCCTCCACGAGTGAAGTGAATTCAGGATCTTCGTCGGCGATGACGAGCCATCGCGCTGCGATGTCGGACGGCAGGCTGCCCTTGAGGCGATCCACGCCCCCTTCGACGGGCTCGAAGACTTCCTCGTAGAACGTCGCGCTTGATTGGCTTCCTGAAGCCCGCTGCGAACTGCCCAGCGCCTTGGTGGTGAAGCCTTCAATGGCGAGATAAGGGGTCCCGTCGCTCCCGAACACGCGATACTCGCCCGCGAAATCCTTCCGATCCGCCGTGAACGTGGTCACGATCTCGGTCGGCAGAACATCCATCACGAGGATCTTTCGGGCCCCGATCGGGAGTTTTAGTTTGTAGCGATCGTCATTCTCGACGAGTTCGTCCAGGGGCTCCCCTGGACGCCACACGCCCGTGTCCATGTCGTTGATGGCAATGCCGGACTGCAGGACGCTATCGAGGAGTCCCGGGAACGCGATGAACCCCTTTGCCGGCACGTCTCCCATATCCATATGGGCCAGCGCCGTCGTGTCATTCACCACCCACAGCTTGTCGATATTCCTGAAGGTCGGGCCGTAATCCAGGCTATGGCGGCCCGTCAGCTGGTAGAACTCGCCGCGCGAAATCGCTGGATCGGCCGCCATCACCCCGAAGTCGATCGTCGATGGCCGCAGAGTGAAGTCATGGCGCCAGCCATAGGCTTCCGACCTCAGTCGCCAACCTTCCTCGGAATCCCGCAATTGGCTGTAGATCTTGATCCGGCTGTTGATCGGATCGATGCTGGTGCGGAGCAGTATCGCATCGTCCACCCCGATGGAGAGCGCTTCCAGGAAGCGGACGTCCCGCAGCTCGACCGAACCGGCCCCATGCAGTTCGCGCAGGGCCGCAACCATGATCTCGACATATCCAGCGGCAGGAAACAGGCAGTCGCCGCTGACCCGATGATCATTGAGATATTTGTGGCTCTTGAGACAGATTTCGTTGGACCAGGACGGCTCCGGTCCCATCTCCCGCTGGCCCAGCAAGGGGTGCCCGCTGACGGCAAAGAGGACTTGGCGGGATTCCAAGGGCAGATGGTTGAACTTTTCCTTGGCCCAGGGATGTGCCGGAAATGGCGCCCGCTCGCGCAGCGTGCCTGACGTGAAGACCTTCCAGTCGATCGGCACGCCGGCGACATGAAGATTGGCGGCAGCCTTGCTGATCGACAGGAAGTCGTCATCGCCGCGCATCAGCGTTCCGATCGCCGCGACGCTCTTCCCTCGGTCTTGAGCGATGCCCCGGATCAACGGCGTCAGCGTGTGGTGCGGGCCGATCTCCAGAAAGCTGTCGATGCCAAGATCGAGGCAGAAGTCGATCGCCTTCTTGAAGGCGACGGGTTCCCGGAGATTGCGCCACCAATAGTCGAGGTCGAATTTGGTATGGAGCAAGCCGGTCACCGTTGATACCACCGGCAGCGACGGCGTCGTCCATTCGACGGGACCGAGAGCCTTGCGGAACTCGGCTTCGCAATCATCCAGATGTTCGCTGTGCCAGCCGAAATCCATCGTCAGCCGGCGCGCGAGGGCATCCGGAAACAGCCGGTTGACCTCCGCCAGCACCGCCACGACGCTGGGCTCCATGCCCGTGATCGTCTGCGCTGCAGGCCCATTATAAGCACCGATGACCGCGGAGCCGTCGGCCGGCATGAGCGGCTCCAGCTGCTCGAGAGTAAGGCCGATGACCGCCATCGCACCGCGGCGACTGCTGTTATGGGGAATCTGTCCGCGCGCGCAGATGATGCGTGCTGCGGTCTCCATGGAGATGGCGCCGGTGATATAGGAGGTTGCGACCTCGCCGAAGCTGTGTCCGACGATCAGTTCCGGCGTCAGGCCTCTCGCCATCCACATCTTGGTCAGCGAGATCTGGTTGGCGAAGATCGAGCCTTGCGTCACATCGGCGTCGTTGATGCGCGTCTTGTCCTCGTCGCGCAGCATCTCTTCGACGACCGACCAGCCGGCGATCGGCCGCAATACGGCGTCGAATTCCTCGACGCTGTCACGGTAGCTGGGCTCGCTCTTGAGGAGCGCCCGGCTCATGGCCCACCATTGCCCGCCCTGCCCCGAAAACGCCAGGGCAAGGCGACGTGCCTTCTGTGCATGGCCGGTGATGATCGTCGTGCCCGTCGCGGCAACGGCGGCGATCGAATCGCCTCCGCGGGCCAGCGCTGTCAGCCCCTCGCACAAGCTCGCCCGGTCGTCGCGGGTGATGACCACCGCGCGCTCTGCGAGGTGATCGCGGTTGCGCGCCATTTCTTCCACGATGTGTGAAACCGGCTCATCGGCCAGTTCGCCGCTCTCGATCGCCGCTGCCAGATCGAACGCCCATGTCGACAACATGGCCTTCGAGGACGCCGACACCGGCATCATGACCGGCCACGGGTTGGAATCGAGCGCAACCGGCGACAGCGATCTCAGCGGTGCGGATGACCCGCTCCAGCTCTCGATCATCACGGACGCATTGGTGCCGCCGAAGCCGAATGAGTTGATGGCGGCAAGACGGGATCCGCGCGCTTCTGGAAAGGGTTGCAGCTCTTGGGGGACCGCGATGCCGAGCGCGTCGAAGGGTATGTGGGGATTGGGCCGTTCGAAATTGCGGTTCGGGAGGACCATCCCATTGCGGATCGACAGGAGAACCTTGACCAGGCTGGCGACCCCTGAGGCGGATTCCAGATGTCCGATATTGGGCTTGACCGAGCCCACGAGGATCGGTGTGTCGGTGCGGTCTCTGCCGAAGACGTTGCCGATGGAATGGGCCTCGATCGGATCGCCGACGGGTGTGCCCGTGCCATGGGCTTCGAGATATCCGACATCGCGCGGATCCGTGCCCGTGACGTCCACGAGATTGGCCAGCATGGCCGTCTGTGCCTCGCGGCTGGGGGCGGTGAGCGTCGGCGTCCTGCCATCCTGGTTGACGCAGGTGCCACGGATCACGCCATAGATGCGGTCCTGGTCCGCGACGGCCTTGGTGAGAGGCTTCAGGAGAACCAGCCCGCATCCCTCGCCCCGGACGAAGCCGTTGGCGCGCTCGTCGAAGGTGTAGATCTCACCCGTCAGCGAGAGCATGTTGGCCTTGGTGAAGGCGATGAAGACGCCGGGGTCGAGCATGCAGTTGACACCACCGGCCAGGGCCATGTCGCAGGTCCCCATGCTCAGATGGCGCACCGCTTGGTCGACCGCCACCAGAGCGGACGAACAGGCCGTGTCGATGGCCATGCTCGGCCCGGAAAGGTCGAAGCGATGCGAGATCCTGTTCGCCGCAATCGACATGGCAGCGCCGGTGCCGGCGAAGATGTCCGAATGGTTGCGCCGGTACTTTTGGCTGTAACTGAAATCCGTGGTGGAAATTCCGACGAAGACACCCGTGCGCAGGCGCTGGGCCTCTCGCATGGTCGTGCCGCCGTCCTGCATGGCTTCGTAGGCGACCTGGAGCAGCAGACGTTGCTGCGGGTCCATCGCGGCAGTCTCGCGCGGCGACAAATCGAAGAATGTTGGGTCGAAACTGAAGACGTCCTCGAGAAATCCGCCCCAGCGCGATCGTGTTTTTCCGATGGCATCGGGATCGGCATCATAGAAGGCGTCGAGATTCCATCTCTCTTCGGGCACCTCGACGATGCCGCTCTTCTTGTCCCGAAGAAATGACCAATAAGCAGATCCGCTGTTCACACCGCCAGGGAACCGAATACCAACGCCTACGACAGCAACTGGAATGGTCTCAGCGTAAATATTTGACAGTGTAAGCTGCTGATCGAGTTGTTCAAATTTGTTCATTCGCCCCTGCCCCGGCGTTATTCAGCCCCTACTGCGAGATGCTATCGCTCAGACGGATAATTAGCGAATCGATTCAGTGTCGAGATTAATATTGCGGCTCAGAGACGCGAAAAGGTCACAATCTCTGGCGCGACCACCATGTCGGATATGCGAGCCCCGATCTGTTTTTAAGTCATGGTTTTGCAACAAATGTGCAACGGCGCCTGCAAATCCGACAAATGCTTCGCCGATACCAGCATCCTCGACCGGCTATTCTTTGTCTAAAATTTAATCATCTGCCCAACGAATGGATATAGATGTCTGCTGGGGGGATCGTCTGAAGGGCCCCGACCACACTCCTGGGAAATAAAAAGAAATTTTTTTACCCGCGCGTCAGCGTCGCGCTGTGGTGTCCTGCGCCGTCGCCAGCTGTTCGAGCCGGGTGGCGATATGGTCCAGACGTTCGGCCAATTGCGCGCTTGGGTTCTCCGGAAGAGCGGGGACGGCGGCCAGTCCGCGATAGATCATCTCCGCGATGACGTCGGCAGCCCTGTCGATATCGACGCGGCCATGTCCCCTGATCAATCCCCAGGTATGGTGTTCGACGCAGCCGAAGATCATGTCGCGCACGATGCGCAGCGGAACATCCTTTCGGAACTCCCCGCTCGTCATGGCCTGTTCGACGATCTCCAATGTGCGTTTTGTATATTCCTGATTGAGCTCGAACACGGAGGTGGTTCGATATTCCGGACCCGGCCGCAATTCTTGGAAGACGAGACGGCAGAGCGCCGGTTCTCTCTCGATCGTCGCGAGATGCTTCCAGATCATGAACCGCAACCGGTTCCAGGTTCCGCGGATGCCCTGGAGCTGCTCGTCGAAATCCGACAGCATCTCGTCATACCAGCGTTCGACCACCTTGATCATCAAGTCGCGCTTGTTCTCGAAATACCGGTAGATCGTGCCCTCCACGACGTCGGCGCGGGCGGCGATTTCCGAGATCAACGCTGCATCATAGCCTTTCTCCAGAAAGACGGCTTTCGCCGCTTCCATGATGTCCGCGACCCGCCGCTCCCGTGAGAGCCTGAAAATCTGCCGTCTCTGAAAAACTTCGCTCATCAACGTTTACTCATACCCGCTTTTCTTCGCCCATGACCGCCTGCGGCGAATTCATGGCCCACTATAATCACGCCGTGCCTCAAGGTCGAGAGAACGCTGGAACAGAGCTCCCAGCGGCCTCGACCGGGATCAGAAAGAACGTTACAGCAGTGTCTTGTAGACATAATGAACTTAGCTCATTAATCTGCCATGAGACACCCGCCTGAGACGGGTGCAGTTCTGGGAGATTGCCATGCACCTGTCGAACGGGGCCGCCCTGCCGAATAGCACGACCATGTTTGATCTGGGCCCTGATCATCAGGAAATTCTCGACGCCGCCGACCGGTTTGCCCGCAACGAGCTCCATCCCTTGGCCGAGCGGATGGACAGGGACGAGTGGTGGCCGGAACAGATCTTTCCGGAAATCGGCAAGGCAGGCTTCTTCGGCATTACCGTCGATCCCGAATATGGCGGCTCCGGCGCCGATCTTTTCACCAGCGGCCTGATCCTGCAGGCCTTTTCGCGATGGAATCACGCCTTGGGCCTGGCCTGGGTGGCCCATGAGAACCTCTGCCTGAACAACATTTTCCGCAATGCCGGGGAGCCGCTGCGCCGCAAATATTTACCCGCACTCTGTGACGGCACCTCGATTGGAGCGCTGGCGCTCACCGAGCCCGGTGCAGGCTCCGATGCGCTCGGCTCCATGCGCACGACGGCGCGTCGTGACGGCGATGACTATGTGCTCAACGGCACGAAGATCTACATCACCAACGGCCCTGTCGCCGACATTCTCCTGGTCTATGCGAAGACTGATCCCGAGCTTGGCCCGAGAGGCATTTCCGCCTTCATCGTGGAGAAGGACATGCCCGGTTTCCACGTCGCCCAGAAGCTGATCAAGATGGGCTTCCGGGGAAGCCAGACCGCCGAGCTCGTCTTCGACAATTGCCGCGTGCCCGCCGTCAATATGGTCGGCGCGGAGAACCGCGGCGTCTCCATCGTCATGAGCGGCCTCGATCTCGAGCGCGCCATGATCTCGCCGATCTGCCTCGGGATCTGCGAGCGGGCGCTCGAACTCTCCATCGACTACGCCAAGACCAGGACCCAGTTCGGCAAGCCGATCGCCGAGTTCCAGATGATCCAGGCCAAGATCGCGGACATGTATGTCTGGACCGAGACCATGCGCAGCTTCACCTATCGGGTCTTGGCGGAGGCGAATGCGCTGGAGGTCGGCGGCGGGGGCCGCGGCCAGATCCACGCCCTGACGGCGGCCTCGGTGATGTATGCGGCCGAAACCATGGGCCGCGTCCTCTCCGACGCCGTCCAGATCCATGGCGGGTCCGGCTATATCTGGGAAAGCGAGATCAACAGGCTCTACCGCTCGTCAAAGCTCTTGGAGATCGGCGCCGGCACGACCGAGGTCCGAAAACTCATCATTGCCGGCGAATTGCTGAAGGCCTGAGCTCACCAGTTCGGCTTGCGCTTCTCCACGAACGCGCTCACGCCCTCGGCAAAATCGGTCGTCGACATGAGCACCGTCATCGCCTCGAGGCCGAAGTCGCGCGCACTTCTCGGATCGACCGCCTCGGAGCGATAGACCGCGAGCTTTGCCTGGGCGATGGCTCTTGGACCGCCGCCCTTCAATTGTTCGATCAATGCGGCGACCGCGCCTTCCAGCTGCTCGGGCGCTGCGACCGCAGTGACGAGCCCGAGCCTCTCGGCCTCCTCTGCCTCGATGCTGCGCCCGGTCAGCACGATGTCGAGCGCCCTCGCCCGCCCCACGAAGCGCATCAGCTTTTGCACCCCGCCCCCGGCGGGGATGATGCCGACCTTCACCTCGGGCAGGCCCAGCCGCGCCGTCGAGGCCATGATCCTGAAGTCGCAGGCCAAGGCGAGCTCGAAGCCGCCGCCCAGCGCATAGCCGTTGATCGCCGCAATCGTCGGGAACGCCATCGCCTCCAGCCGGTCGAACAGGCGGCAGATCGGCCCCACATAGCGGTCGCGGTAATCCACCGGCGTCGACCCGATCGGCGAGGCCTTGTCCGTGAAATATTTGAGCTGGGCGCCGGCGCAGAAGGCCCGCCCCTCCCCGGTGATGACGAAGGCGCGCGCATTCTTGGCCTGAGCGTCATCCAGCGCTCGGCCCAGCGCTTCGATGACCTCCAGGCTGATCGTGTTCAGTTCGTTGGGCCGGATCAATCGCGCCCAGGCGACGTCGCCGTCGACCCAATCAAGTTGGAGCGCCTGTCCGTAGCCATCTGTGGTCATGTCGTCCCCCTGTTCGGAAGCGGGGTTCGACCCCCGCCCATTGCTTCATCACGCTTCACTTGAAGTAATCGGGTTTCGGGATCGCCCAGAACTCGCCCCACAGCCTTCCGCCGCCATCGAGGGCGAGCACTTCTCCCGTGATGAACTTTCCCGTGGGACCCGCCAGATAGGCGCAGCCCTCCGCGATATCGAAGGCATCGCCAAAGCGCATCATGGGGTTGGACCGCTTGTAGCTCTCCCGAGCCTCGTCTGAATAGACCGTCATCCCCTCGGTCATGATCGCCCCCGGCGCTATGCAATTGATGCGAATATTGAGCGGCGCCCATTCCACGGCAACCGTCCGGGTGACGCCGATGACCCCGGCCCGTGCCGCGCAGGTATGCGCCACCCCGGGCATGCCGCGATCGACCACGGTCACGATGTTGACGATCGTGCCGCCCCGCTCGGTCTCCCGCCAGCGCTTGGCCGCCGTCTGCATCATGGCCCAGGTGCCGTTCAGATTCGTGTCGATCACCGCGTTCCAGCCCTTGGGACTGAAGTCGATGGCGGCCTGGGGAAATTGCCCGCCGGCATTGTTGATGAGGATGTCGAGGTCACCGGCCGCCTCGAAGAGCGCCTCCACATCCTCGGGGCTGCGGATATTGCCGCCGATGGCCCTGGCCGTCAGCCCATGGGCGCGCATGACCGCGGCGGCCTCGTCCAGTCGCTCGATCCGCCGACCCGAGATGATGACCTCCGCACCCAGCTTGCCGAAAAGCCAGGCCGTCGCCTTGCCCAGGCCGGACCCGCCCCCCGTGACGAGAACCCTTGATCCGCAGAAAAGGTCTTTGCGGAATGCGCTCTCATAGGCCGCAAGGTCCGCGTCGCTGAAGCCGTAGCCAGCCTCGTCTGTCATTTCCACCCGTACCTTCCGCCGGGCTGTGTCCCGACATTTTCTGGATTGACACTCATCGACGCTTTGCCGTTAATGAGGATCACTCACTTAATCGCATCACCCTGCTCAAGTCAACGTGGTGAGGCGAAAACGAGAAGAGCCGAAACCGGCCGGTCCTGGAGGAAACATGAGGGAAATCACCGCAAAACTGTAAGGCCTGTCCTGGTGCAGGCGAGCCCTCTCGCCGCGACCGTCCCGGGCAGTGACATCGTTCTTTCAGTGAATCCCCGATTGATGAACATCACTCATCAACCGCATCACACTCGGCTGGAGTTCAGTTTGGATCCCGTACTTGTCGACCGCCGCGATGCCGCCCTCTGGATCACGATCAATCGTCCGGAGCGCCGCAATGCCATCAACGAGGCGGTCATCCGCGCGATTGCGGGCGGCGTGGTCCAGGCGCAGACGATGCCGGAGGTCCGGGCGATCGTGCTGACCGGTGCCGGAGACAAGGCGTTTTGTGCCGGCGGTGACCTCAATCCCAATGCGGAGGGCGTGCCCTTCACGGTCGATCCCGCCGATCCGCGCAATTACGTGATCGACCTCTTCAAAATCATCGAAGACTGCACCCTGCCCATCATTGCACGCGTCAACGGACATGCCCTCGCCGGCGGCCTTGGCCTGCTCTGTGCCTGCGATCTCGCCGTCGCCGTCGACACGGCGACATTCGGCACGCCCGAATCGAAGATCGGGCTCTTTCCCATGATGATCCTCCCTTACATGATGCGGACGCTGTCTCGCCGCCGGCTCATGGAACTGTGCATCACGGGCGATCCTTTGACCGCCGCGGAAGCCCTGGAAGCCGGCCTGGTCAACAAGATCGTTCCTGCGGCGGAATTGGACGGCGCCATCGAGGCTTATCTCGGCCGCATCGTCGCGCGGTCGCCCTCGGCCATTCGCCTGGGGAAGATGGGCTTCCACGCCATGCAGGACATGGGCCTGCGCCAGGCTTTTGAATACGCCCAGTTGATGCTGCCCATGATGGCCCGGACCGAAGATGCCCGCGAGGGCATGCGCGCTTTCGGCGAGAAGCGGCAACCGGTATGGACGGGCCGCTGATGGGCGACATCCTGCGCATCGGCTGCGGTGGCGGCTTCTGGGGCGATACCAGCGAAGGACCGGGGCAGCTCGTCCGTGCCCGCGCCATCGACGTCCTCGTGGTGGATTACCTCGCCGAGATCACCATGTCGCTGCTCGCCCGGGCGCGCATCAAGGATCCACAGGCCGGCTTCGTGCCCGATTTCGTCAGCCAGATCGGTGCTCTCGGATCCGACCTCGCAGCGCAGGGCATCAAAGTCGTCGTCAATGCCGGCGGCGTCAATCCGCTGGGCTGCCGCGATGCGCTCGCGGCGAAGTTCGAGGCCGCGGGGGTAAATCTCCGGATCGCAGCCATCCTCGGCGATGACCTGACCGGCATCCTGGACAGTCTGCGTGAGCGGAACACGGTGGAGATGTTCAGCGGCGATCCCCTGCCGAGCGAGCCCTGGAGTGCAAATGCCTATCTCGGCGCCTTCCCCATCGCTGCGGCCCTGACCGCGGGGGCCGACATCGTCATCACCGGCCGCTGCGCGGATTCCGCTTTGGTCCTGGGCCCCTTGATTCATCGCTTCGGCTGGACCCCGGCCGACCTTGATCGCCTGAGCATGGGCAGCCTTGCCGGTCACATCATTGAGTGTGGCGCCCAGGCGACCGGCGGTCTCGCGACCGATTGGGAGGATGTTGAGGGCTGGGAGGATATGGGCCTGCCCGTCGTGGAATGTGCCGCCGACGGCAGCTTCACCGTGACGAAACCCTCCGGAACGGGCGGCAAGGTGACACCCACCACCATCGCCGAACAGATCGTCTATGAGATCGGCGATCCCCGACGCTACATTCTTCCCGACGTGGTCTGCGACTGGTCTGAGGTTCGCCTCGAGCAGGCCGGCCCCGATCGTGTGGCCGTAACCGGCGCCCGCGGCCTGCCGGCCACCGCGAGCTACAAGGCCAGCATCACCTGGCCCGATGGCGTCAAGGCCGTCGGCACCTTGATGATCGGCGGACGCGATGCGGCAGCCAAAGCGCGGCGAACCGCATCGGCGATCCTGGCGCGCACCCGACGGCTGATGACGGCCAAGGGCTTTGGCGATTTCCGCCGCGTCTCGATTGAGGTTCTGGGTGCGGAGGCAACCTACGGTCCGCACTCCCGGGCTGAGGCGGCACGCGAAGTGATCCTCAAGCTCGCCGTTCATCACGACCACAAGGCTCCCTGCGAGATCTTCTCGCGCGAATTCCTGCCCAGCGCCACCGCCATGGCCCAGGGCATTACGGGCTTCGCCGCAGGCCGCCCGAAGGTCTCTCCCGTCGTCCGCCTCTTCTCCTGCCTTGTCGATAAAAGCCTGCTCCGTCCCGCCTATGTCCTTGAGGCTGAGCCGGTCGCCCTGCCCCCGGCCCGCGACGATCTCCCGGCGAAGTCAGAGGCGGCACGCGCCACACCGCCCGCGTCACTGCCGCCTGCGGATGGGACGCAGCCGACGGTCGCGGTTCCCTTGATCGCTCTCGCCTATGGCCGCAGTGGCGACAAGGGAGACGATGCCAATATCGGCATCCTCGCGCGTCACGCCGACTTCCTGCCCGTCATCTCCACGCATCTGACCCCTGAGGTTGTCGCCGCCTATTTCGCCCATCTCGTGAGGGGACCCGTCGAGCGTTTTGATCTCCCCGGCCTCGGTGGCTTCAATTTCCTTCTGCATCGCGCCCTCGACGGGGGTGGCATCGCGTCCCTCCGCCACGATCCCCAGGGCAAGGCCTACGCACAGATGCTCTTGGATTGTCCCATCGAGGTGCCCGCGCACTGGCTGCAGGCCGGCGGCCTCCTCCATGGAACCCGATACGCGCGGGAGGCCGCATGAGTCCCGCCACCCGCAGAATTGTGAATCGCCTGCCGCGCGAGCGGCGTGAAAGCGATATTCTCGCCGCCGCCACCACGGTCTTCGGCGAGCAGGGCTACGACAACGCATCCATGTCCGAAATCGCGGCCAGTGCCGGCGTGGTGGAAGGCACGATCTACAAATATTTCGACAATAAGCGCGACCTTCTGCTGCGCGTGCTGACGCGCTGGTACGAGTCGATGCTGGCCTCCTACGAAGACCAGCTCGGCGGCATCCGCGGCACCGAGAGCAGGCTTCGTTATGTGATCTGGCGCCATTTGAGCGTCATCGCCCTCAATCCGGCTTTGTGCAGAGTGTTCTTCCGCGAGGTGCGCACCAGCGGCGATTATGGCGACAGCGCGCTCTTCGACCTCAATCGTCGCTACACCCATTTCATCGTCGAGATCCTCCGCGAGGGTGTGGCCTCCGGCGACCTCGATGCGGACCTTTCGATCCCCCTGGTCCGCGACGTGATCTACGGCGCCATCGAACACCACACCTGGAAGTTCGTCTGCGGCGTTGGCACCCTCGATGTGGAAACCACGGCGGACCAACTGACCCGCCTGATCATGCGGGGCATTGCCGCGAAGGACCCCGAGACGCGGCTGGCCCGGACGGCAGACCGGCTTGAGCGTCTGGCGACCTCTCTCGAGGAGGCCCGGCGATGACGACCGTCCTCAGCCTCACCAATATTCAGGTCTTCTACGACCGCGCGATCGAAGCGGTGCGCGACGTGTCCCTCGAGGTGACGGAGGGCGCCATCATCGCTCTCCTGGGATCCAACGGGGCCGGCAAGTCCACCGTGCTCAAGGCCATCTCAGGGATCCTGGACCGCGAGGAAGGCGAGATCGTCGGGGGCTCCATCGAGTTTCTCGGAAAGGACATCGCCAAGCGGTCTGCCGACGAGATCGTCCGCGCCGGCCTGGTGCAGGTGCCGGAGGGGCGGGCTCTGTTTCCCACACTGACGGTCGAAGAGAACCTCCTGATGGGCGGTTATATCCGCAAACCCGCGGAGAATACGGAGACCTTGGAGCAGATCTACGCCCTGTTCCCGCGCGTCAAGGAGCGCCGCACGCAGATCGCCGGCTATCTCTCCGGCGGCGAGCAACAGATGGTGGCGGTGGGCCGCGCGCTCATGGCCAAGCCCCGCATTCTGATGCTGGATGAGCCGTCATTGGGCCTCGCCCCCCAGGTCATCGACGGCATCTTCGAGACGATCATTCGTCTCAACCGGGACCACCGGCTGACGGTCCTGCTTGTCGAGCAGAATGCCCAGCTGGCCCTCGACGTCGCCTCTTACGGCTATATCATGGAGAATGGCCGCATTGTTCTCGACGGCCCCTCGGAACGACTGCGCTCGAACGCCGACGTCCAGGAATTCTACCTCGGCTTCGGCGCCGCCGGCACGCGCAAGTCCATGCGCGACGTCAAGCATTACAAGCGCCGCAAACGGTGGCTGTCATGAGCGCGCCTCTGCTCGAGCTGGTCGACCTGTGCAAGACCTTCGGCGGCCTGCGCGCCGTCTCGGACGTCTCTTTCTCGGTCGCGCCCGGCACCATCTGCTCCCTCATCGGCCCCAACGGCGCCGGCAAGACCACGGTCTTCAATCTGATCAGCGCTGTCTTCCGGCCGACCTCGGGCCGGATCATCTTCGACGGCGCCGAGATCACAAACAAACCGACCTATTCCCTCGCCCGGCTCGGCATTGCCCGCACCTTTCAGAACCTCGCCGTCTTCAAGCACGAGACGGTGGTGAGCAATCTTCTGGTCGGCATGCATTCAAACCTCCGCACCGATCCCTTCTCCGCGGCGATCTTCTGGGGCCGGGCGCGGGCCGAGGAGATCCGGGCGCGCGAGCGGGTGGAGGAGATCATCGAATTCCTCGAGATCGAGGATCTGCGCGACAAGCCCGTCGGCACCCTCTCCTACGGTCTCCAGAAGCGGGTCGAGCTGGGTCGCGCGCTGGCCATCCAGCCGCGCCTGCTCCTCCTCGACGAGATGGTGTCCGGCATGAACCAGGAAGAGCGCGAGGACATCGCGCGTCTGATCCTCGACCTGAAGGAGGAGCTCGGGCTCACCGTCTTGATGGTCGAGCATGACATGGGCATCGTCATGGACATTTCCGATCATGTCTGCGTCGTCAACCACGGTAGCAAGATTGCCGATGGGACCCCGGCACAGGTCTCCGCCGATCCGGCCGTCATCGACGCCTATCTCGGCCGCAGGAGCGCCGCATGACCGCTCCCGCTTTGTCGACCCTCGAGACCCTGACCTTGCCCCAGATCCTGGCGGCCCGGGCCAAGGCGCATCCTCAGGCACTGGCGCTGCGAGCGAAGGTCCGCGGCATCTGGCAGCGCACCACCTGGACGCAATATCATCGCAATGTGCGCCTCACCGCCTTGGGGCTCTATGCCCTCGGCTTCCGCCCCGGCGACCGGCTGGCGATTGCCTCGGAGAACACGCCCGAGTGGTTCTATGCCGATCTGGCCGCCCAGATGCTGGGGGGCGCCGGCCTCGGGGTCTATCCGACCAATCCCTGGCCCGAGCTTCAATACATCCTCCGCCATTCCAAGGCCCGCCTCGTCATCTGCGGCGATCAGGAGCAGACCGACAAGGTCATCGATGCCCGGCGCAACGAAGACGGTCTTCCGGATCTGGTGAAGCTCATCTGCGTCGACATGAAGGGGCTGCGGAATTATGACCGCACCGACCTCATGTCCTTCGATGAGCTCATGCAGCTGGGTGAAGCCTCGGAAGCCGAGCACGGCGCAGCGGTCGACGCCCTCCTTGCGCAAGGCAAGACCGACGACGTCGCCATCATCGTCTACACCTCCGGCACCACGGGAAATCCCAAAGGCGCGATGCTCACCCATCGCAACATGATCCACTCGGCCGCCCGCGTCGTCGAGGCGGCCGGCCTGTCCGCCGACACCTATTCCGTCGTCTGCTATCTGCCCCTGTGCCACGTGGCCGAACGGTCGTTCTCGTTGCTGATGCATCTCCTGTCCGGTGCCGTCGTCAACTTTGCCGAATCCGTCGACACGGTCGTCGAGAATCTTCGCGAGATCGCCCCGTCGGGCTTCTTGGGTGTGCCCCGCATCTGGGAAAAGATGCAGCAGCGCATTCTCTTCCGCGTGAAGGATGCCACCGCGTTTCAACGCCGCGTGTTCGATGCCTGCATGAAGGCCGGCCGGCCGATTGCCGAGCGTCGGCTGCAGAATGGCGGCGACTTCGCATCCGCCGCGGACCGTTTGAAATTCCTGGCCCTGTACTGGCTCTGTTACCGCGGCCTGCAACGCTTCGTTGGGCTGAACCGCCTGCGCAACGGGTTTTGTGGCGGCGCCACCGTCTCTTCCAAAGTTTTGTTGTTCTTCTGGATCATCGGCGTTCCCGTCTATCAGGTCTACGGCATGACCGAGACCGGCGGCGTCAGCCACATGCAGCGCAGGGGCTATGCCCGCGCGGGCTGCTCCGGTCTGATCATCGACGGCCTCGAGCAGAGGACGGCCGAGGATGGCGAGCTCCTGCTGAGGGGTGCCTCCGTTTTCAAGGGCTACCTCTTCGACGCGGAGAACACGGCGCGGACCCTGGAGGGCGGGTGGCTCCATACCGGCGACGTGGTCGAATTCGAGGACAATGGCGAGTTGCGCGTCGTCGACCGCAAGAAGGACATTCTGATCACCTCCGGCGGCAAGAACATCACGCCCTCTCTGATCGAGAACGCCCTGAAGGACAGCCTGTACATCCGCGAGGCGATCCTCCTCGGCGATGGCCGCCATTTCGTCTCGGCCCTGATCCAGATCGACTACGAGACCGTGGGCCAATGGGCCCAGGCGCGCAATCTCGCTTATACGACTTATCGCTCCCTCGCCGAACGCCCCGAGGTCTTCGACCTCGTCCGCGCCGAGGTGGACAAGGTCAACGGCCGCTTTGCCCGCGTGGAGAATATTCGCAAATTTGTCCTCCTCACCAAGGAGCTCGATCATGACGACGGAGAGCTGACCGCCACCATGAAAGTCCGCCGCCGGGTGATCGAGAGCAAGTTCCGCGAGGAGATCGTGGTGATCTACGGGAGTGCGGCCTGATGGAATTCTTCGTCCTCCTCGTCGCGACGGGTCTCGTCTCCGGGGCCGCCTATGGCATGATCGCCATGGGTTTCGCCTTGATCTACAAGGCCACCGGCGTGGTGAACTTCGCCCAGGGCGAGCTGGTCATGCTGACCGCCTATATCGCCTTCTCCATCGCCACGAGCTTCGAATTGTCCTTTTTCCCGCTGCTGCTGGTCACGATCCCCATCGCCATGGTGATCGGCTTGCTGCTGGAGCGGATCTTCATCCGGCCGATGCTGGGCGAGCCGGTCTTCGCCATCGTCATGGTGACCATCGGCCTCGCCGTCATCATCCGCGGGGTCACCATCATGATCTGGGGGCCGGACCCCTTCGAATTCCCGGGCCTTCCGACCACCGTCATTTACCTGGGCAGTCTGCCCTTCTACCCGGCCCAGCTCTATGCGCTGGGAGCCTTGGCTGTTCTCGTCCTCGCGGCTTGGGCCTTTCTCAATCGCAGCCGCGTCGGCATCGCCATGCGGGCCGTCGCCGCCAATGAGAAGGCAGCCCTCCTCATGGGCATCGGCGTGCCGCGGATCCACGCTTTGGCCTGGTCGCTCTCCTCCGCCATCGCAGCGGTCGCCGGCATCCTTTTCGCCGCCAATTTCAAGCTGGGCCCGGATCTCTGGTTCCAGGGCCTCAAATCCTTCCCGGCCGTCATCCTGGGGGGCCTCGACAGCGTCATTGGCGCAGCCATCGGCGGCTTGGTCATCGGCGTCATCGAGAACATGGCGCAAGGCTATCTGGGCCAGGGCCTGCGGGAGATCGCCGGCTTCGTGGTGATCGTCCTCGTGCTGATGATCAGGCCCTACGGCCTCTTCGGCGAACGTGAAATCGAGAGGGTCTGAAGCAGATGATCACCCCCTCCAACCCAGGGCATTCCTGATGCGCACCGGTCACTTCAAGGAATCCTACGCCTCCCTGGTCGCCCTGAACGACAGCCACGTGGTTTGGGCCTGGACGGCCGTCCTTCTGGCGGGCCTCCTGGCCCTCCCCCTCTTTGCCGGAAACTATCCTCTGTCTCTGGCCTCTGCCGCCTTGATCGCCGTCGTCGGCGCCGTCGGGCTGAACCTGTTGACCGGCACCACCGGCCTGATTTCCATCGGCCAGTCGGGCTTCCTGGCCATCGGCGCCTATACCAACGGCCTCCTGCTGGCGGATTACGACTGGCCGCTCTGGGCGACGATGCCGGCTGCGGGCATTCTCTCGGCCTTGATCAGCCTCCTGGTCGGGATCCCCTCCCTGCGGCTCAAGGGTCTGTATCTCGCGATCACCACCCTCGCCTTCGCCTTTATCGTCACTCACATCATCCTTTACGCCGAGGACATCACCCATGGTCCCAACGGCGTCTTTCTGCCCAAGGTCACGGCCTTCGGCTTCGATCTTTCGCGCGATCGCCCCTTCTTCTATTTCACTCTCGCCTTCACCATCCTGGCGATCCTGCTGGCGCTGAACCTGTCGCGGACCCGCATCGGCCGCGCCTGGATGGCCATCCGCGATCATGATATCGCCGCCCGTGTCATGGGCATCGACCTAGTGCGCTACAAACTGCTCGCCTTCATGATCTCCTCCTTCATCGTGGGGATTGCCGGCGCGCTGATGTCGCTGCAGATTCGCTTCGTCAACACCGACGTCTTTGGCCTGATCCTGTCCATCGAGGCGCTCGCCATGATCATCCTCGGCGGCCTCGGCTCGATCGCCGGCGCAGTGCTCGGAGCGGTGTTCCTGTCGCTGCTGCCGGAGGTGATCCGCCTCGCCTTCGAGACCTTTGGCGATCCCTCCTCCACCACCTACACGACCTATGTCTACGAGATCCGCGGCATCGCCTATGGCGTCGTCATCGTCGCCTTTCTGCGCTTCAAGCCGGAGGGGCTGATCGGACTGTGGAGGGATGCCAAGCGCTACTGGACGAACTGGCCACTAGCATACTGAACCCGCGTCAACGAAACGCGACACTGGGAGGAAAAGAGCATGCGCATGAAATCACTGGTCCTGGGCTTTGCGGCCTTGCTCATGTCGAGCAGCGCCTACGCCGCCGATCCGGGCGTCACCGACACCGAGATCAAGATCGGCGACGTCAACATTCTGACCGGCCCGGCCTCCTTCATCGGACGCGCCGTGTCCGTCGGCTCCAAGATGGCCGCCGCCGAGATCAACGAGGCGGGCGGCGTCAATGGCCGCAAGATCGTCATTGCGACCGAGGATGACGGCTACGTCCCGGCCCGCTCGTTCCAGGGCCTGAAGAAGCTCATCGAATCCGATGAGATTTTCGCCCTGAACGGCACGTCGGGAACCGCCAACATCCTGGCCATGCTGCCGCTGATCGAGGAGAACAACCTGCCGACCGTGGTCACCACCACACCGGCCGAGCTCGTCTACAAGCCGGTCCGGCCGTCGGTGTTCGTCATCGGTGCCCGTTATGTGGACGCCTTCTACGGCCAGCTCAAATACATCCATGACAAGCTTGAGCCCGCCAATCCCGTCTACGGCCTGATCCGTCAGGACGACGATTTCGGGGTGACGGTCGAAGGCGGCTACGACCGTGCCGTGAAGGAATTCGGCGTGAAGGACGGGATCCGCCTCAAGTTCAAGAGGGGCACGACGAACTTCTCCGCCGAGGTCCTGCAGCTGCGGGCCGCGGGCGTCAACGTCCTCGCCAATGGCGGCATCATCGCGGGCGCTGCCAACATTCTCGGCGAGGCGCGCAAGCTCAGCATGGACATGCAGGTGGCCTCGGTCTGGAGCGAGGACATGCCGCCCTCGGTCAAGCTCTCCGCGCCTGCGGGCTACGCCTATCTCGTCGGCGATTACGTCGCCCTGAATGACCAGGCAACCGACGCCTTCGACGCGACTGCCAAGAAATATCTCAGTGAGGGCGAGGTCGCTGCCATCAACCGCTACTCCTACATCACCTATGTCGGCCTGAAGGTTCTGGCCAAGGCGATGGAAGGCTGCGGCAAGGAGCTCACCCGGGCCTGCACAATTGAGCAGCTCAGGAAGATCAAGGACTTCGACACCGGCGGCCTCACGGCTCCGATTTCCTTCGACAATGATCTTCAGCTCTCCGGCACCTCGCTGAAGATCTACCAGCTGGACCCGAAGACGCAGAAATTCACCACCCTGCAGGACTTCACGGATTTCAGCGCGAAGTGAATTTGAGGACAGAACCCCTCCCTCTCTCCCTGCGGGAGGGGGAGGAGCCCGGCGCGGCTTGCGCCGTGATCGTCTCCCTATGATCCCGGCCGCAGAGCCGGGATGACCCTGAAAGAAGATAATGCCGAACCCTCCCTTCCCCCGGGTCCTCATCGCCAATCGCGGCGAGATCGCCGTCCGCATCCTGAGGACCTTGCGTGATCTCGGCATTGACGGCGTCGTCGTCTATCACGCCGCCGACCGGTTGAGCCCCGCGGTCGCGGCAGCGGCACGGGCGGTCGAAATCACGGGCCCGACCCCCGTCGCCGCCTATCTGGATGGCGAGCAGATCATCGCTGCAGCCCTGGAGACCGGCGCCCAGGCGATCCATCCCGGCTACGGCTTTCTCTCCGAGAACGCAGCCTTCGCCCGCAAGGTGGCGTCCGCCGGCCTGACCTTCATCGGCCCGACGCCCGCAGCGATCGAGCTCATGGGCGACAAGGTTCGCGCCCGTGCCTTTGTTGAAAAGCATGGCTTTCCCGTCGCCCCCTCGGCCATCGAGGACGACGATCCGGCAACCTTCGTGGAGCGCGCGCGGGCGGTGGGCTCGCCCTTGCTGATCAAGCCCTCGGCGGGCGGCGGCGGCAAGGGCATGCGCATCGTCCGCGACCTCGCAACACTCGAAGACGAGATCACGCGCGCCCGCTCCGAGGGCCAGCGCTATTTCGGCGACGGCAGGCTCTATGTCGAGCGCTACATCGAAAACCCGCGTCACATCGAGGTCCAGGTCCTCGGTGATGCCCAAGGCAATGTCGTTCACCTCTTCGAGCGCGAATGCTCCGTGCAGCGTCGCTTCCAGAAGATCGTCGAGGAAAGTCCCTCCCCGGCCCTGACGCCGGACCAGCGGGCAAAGATTTGCGAGACCGCCGCGGGCATCGCCCGGGCCGCCGGCTACCGCAATGCCGGCACCGTGGAATTCATCTATGGCGCTGGAGAGTTTTTCTTCCTCGAGATGAACACCCGCCTCCAGGTCGAGCATCCGGTCACCGAAGAGATTACCGGGATCGATCTCGTGGCCCAGCAGCTGCGCGTGGCCGCGGGTGAGCCCCTGTCCCTCCGGCAGGAGGACATCACAGCCACCGGCCATTCCATCGAATATCGGATCTATGCGGAGAGCGCCGCCCAGGGCTTCACGCCCACCACGGGGAAAGTGCTGAAATTGGCGCTCCCGGCCGATACCCGTATCGATCTCGGCATAAGCGAAGGCCAGCAGGTCACCTCGGCCTTCGATCCCATGCTGGCCAAGCTGATCGTCCACGCCGCCACCCGCCCAGAGGCCATCGCGAAGGCCGACCGCGCTTTGGCCGGATTCGCCCTGCTCGGCTGCGAGACGAACACGGCCTTTCTGCGGCGTCTGAATGCCGATCCGGCCTTCGCCGCGGGCGAGGTCCATACCGGCTTCCTCGATGCCAACCCCCACCTCGCCGAGGAGCCCGCCCCGTCGTCCGAGACGGTAAGGCGCCTCCTGGCGACCGCAGCGCTCCTCACCCGCCCGGTGCGCGATGCCGCCGACGCCATCCCGCCGCTGCACTCCGCCATGGGCGGCTGGAGGAATTGATGAGTGCTCTTTGCATACCACCCGTCATCCTCGGGCTTGACCCGAGGATCCAGGGGCCAGGTAGAACACGCCTTGCCCTGCAGTCCTGGATCCATGGGTCAAGCCCGAGGATCACTCTGAAAAAATGGACGACTTCCCTCTGCCTCTTCCTGCGGAGGCCCGCGAGGCCGTCTCAAAGGACGAACCGATGACCCACGTCTTCACCCTGGGTGACACAGAATACGCCCTCTGGCTTGCCCGTCGCGACGGCCTTTACAGCCTCGCCCTCGACGGCATCGAGACCGCCATCGCCCTCACGCCGAATGCCGACGGCACCGCCATGCTCACCCTCGGCGCGGTCAGCACCCCCGTCCTCGCCGCCGTCGACGGCGATATCCTCTACATCCATCTCGACGGTGCGACCCACACCCTGCGTTATCTCGATCCCATTCGTCGCCACGCCAGTCATTCCGGCGCCTCGGCCGAGGACATCATCCAGGCGCCCATGCCGGGCACGGTGATCGCCCTCCACGTGGCGGCCGGCGCGACGGTTCTGCGCGGCGAGACCATGATCGTGATCGAAAGCATGAAATTGGAGACCGCCATCAAGGCACCGCGTGACGCCGTCGTCGACGCCGTGCATGTCGCCCAGGGTCGCACCTTCGACCGCGGCAATCCCTTGATTACCCTCGCGCCTGCCGCCGGAGACTGACATCCATGCGTATTGAAAGCCGCCTCGATACCGGCTCCGAGGAATTCCAAGCCAATCTCGCGCATAACCGCGCTCTCATCGGCGATTTTCGCGCCCGTCAGCACAAGGCGCGCTTCGAACGGCCCACCCGCGACTTCGAGCGCCTGAAACGTCAGAACAAGCTCTTCATCCGCGAGCGGATGGAGTTGCTGCTCGATCCCGGCACGCCGTTCCTGGAGCTGTCGACCCTGGCGGCGAATATGGAATATGGCGGCGAGGTCCCGGGCGCCGGCAGCCTGACCGGCATCGGCATCATCGCCGGCCGCGAGGTCATGATCCACGCCGACGACGCCAGCGTCAAAGGCGGCGCCTGGTATCCGCTCACCATCAAGAAGATGGTGCGCGCCTTCGACATCGCGATCGAGAACCGCTTGCCGATCGTCCATCTCTGCGACAGCGCCGGGGGGTTTCTGCCCCTCCAGGCCGATCTCTTTGCGGACAAGTATTTGGCCGGCCGCCTGTTCCGCAATCAGGCGATCCTGTCGAAGCTGGGCGTGCCGCAGGTCGCCATCGTCCTTGGACACTGCACCGCCGGCGGGGCCTATATCCCCGCCTTGAGCGAGTACAATGTCATCGTCCGCGGGACCGGTGCCATCTTTCTCGGCGGCCCTCCTTTGGTCAAGGCGGCAACCGGCGAGGAGGTCTCCGTCGAGGACCTCGGCGGCGCCGATGTCCACACCAGTATTTCAGGCACCGCGGATTATCCTGCCGACAGCGAGCAACAGGCGATTGCCATCGCCCGCGACATCGTCGCCCAGTTCAAGCGCCCGGAGAAATGGACGCTCGAGACGCTTGCGCCGGAGCCCCCTTATTATGACCCCGACGAGCTCTACGGCATCATTCCGCGCGACATCAAGGTTCAGTTCGACATGCGCGAGGTGATCGCCCGCATGGTCGACGGCAGCCGCTTCCATGAATATCAGCCGGCCTATGGCACGACCCTCGTCTGTGGCTATGCCCATCTCTGGGGCTTTCAGGTCGGCATCCTCGCCAATAACGGGGTCCTCTTTAACGACTCGTCGCTCAAGGCGGCCCACTTCATGCAGCTGTGCAACCAGCACCGCGTCCCCATGATCTTCCTGCAGAACATCACCGGCTACATGGTCGGCCGCGAATATGAATGGCGCGGCATCACCAAGGACGGCGCCAAGATGATCATGGCGGTCTCGGGCTCGGAGGTCCCCAAATTCACCGTGATGTGCAATGGCTCCTTTGGCGCCGGCAATTACGGCATGGCGGGCCGTGCCTTCGATCCCCGCTTCCTCTTCACCTGGCCCCAGCATCAGATCTCGGTCATGGGCGCCGAGCAGGCCGCCAATGTCCTGGCCGACATCAAGATCCGCCAGCTGAAGCTCCAGGGCGAAAGCTTGAACGCCACCGAGATCGCGGCCATCCGCGAGCCGATCCTGGATGAATATCGCCGCCAGTCCAGCGCCTACTATTCGACCTCCCAGATCTGGGATGACGGCATTCTGGATCCGGTTGATACTCGCAACGCCTTGGGGATGGCGATCAGCGTCGCCCTCAACGCGCCCATCCATAAGCCGCATTATGGCGTCTTCCGCATGTGATCTTTGGAGAAGACATGTCCCTCCCCGCTTTGCTTCGAAACCGCTTGAAGGCCCCGATCATCGCAGCCCCCATGTTCTTAACCTCCGGGCCGGATCTGGTGGTGGAGACCTGCCGTGCCGGTCTTCTCGGCACCTTTCCCGCCCTCAATCAGCGCACCAGCGAAGGCTATGAGGCCTGGCTGGACGAGATCGAGCATCGCCTGTCGGCCTTTCCCGATGCCGTGCCGTTCGGCGTCAACCTCATCGTGCACAAGAGCAATGACCGCCTCGACGCCGACCTTGCCTTGACAGTGAAGCACAAGGTGCCGGTCGTCATCACCTCTCTCGGGAGCCGGCCGGAACTCGTGCAGGCAGTCCATGCCTATGGCGGCATCGTCTTCCACGACGTCATCGGCATGCGCCATGCGGCGAAGGCAGCCGAGTCGGGGGTCGATGGGCTGATCGCCGTCTGCGCGGGCGCCGGTGGCCATGCCGGCACTTTGAGTCCTTTCGCGCTGATCCCCGAGCTGCGGGCCATCTTCGACGGCACGATCATCCTCGGCGGCTGCATGTCCACGGGCCGCCAGGTGGCAGCAGCCCACGTCCTGGGGGCCGATCTCGCCTATCTCGGCACCCGTTTCATCGCGACGCGCGAGAGCATCGCCCCGCCCGATCACAAGCGCATGATCGTCGAGGGTCGGGCCGCCGACATCATCTATACGCCTGCCGTCTCGGGAGTGCCGGGCAACTTCCTCAAGGCGAGCCTCGCGGAGGCGGGCTTCACGGAGGACATGATGATGTCTCCTGCAAAACTCGACTTCGGGACGAACAGCGGCGAAGCCCGCGCCTGGAAGACCCTGTGGTCCGCCGGCCAGGGCATCGGCTCCATCGACGATATCCCCACCACCGCAGACCTGTGTGCCCGATTGATCGCGGAATATCGCGAGGCCCTCAGCCCCCTGAAGGCTGCCTAGAGACGACCCGATTGGAACCGCGGAGGCCGACCCCATGACCCCCCCATCGATCTGGCGCGCCGGCCGCCTCACCGTCTACGAGCTCTTTCGGATCGCCGCTCGGCGCGACCCGGAGGCCCTCGCGGTGGAGCATAAGGGAGGCACCGTGACCTACGGCGCGCTGCATGCCCGCGTGCTCCAGCTCGCCGCCCTCCTGGAGGCCCGCGGTCTCGCCCGCGGCGACCGCGTTGCCATCCTGTCGGAGAACCGCCTCGAATATATCGAACTCGAGCTGGCGGCTGCGCGCAACGGCCTGATCGTCGCCTGTCAGAACTGGCGCCTGTCGCCTCGCGAGTTGAAGCACTGCATCGAGCTGGTCACCCCGAGCCTCGTCTTCGTCTCTGCCCGCTATGCCGACACTTTCGCGGGGCTGGATCTCCCGATTCCCGCCATCGCCCTCGACACCGACTATGCGGCGCTCCTGGCGGAGGCCCCGCCGCTTGGCCCGGATCCCGAGGTCGATCCCGAGGACGGCCTCGTCATCCTCTATACCAGCGGCACCACGGGCCTGCCCAAGGGGGCGCTCATCAGCCATCGCGCCGAGATCGCCCGCATGACCGTGAATGCCATGGACCTGAACGTGACCCCGCAGGATGGCTTCCTCGCTTGGGCTCCTTTGTTCCATATGGGCTCCACCGACCAGACCCTGGCTGCCCTCATGACGGGCGCGGCCGTCATCATCGTCGATGGGTTCGACGCCCGCGCCATCGTGGACGCCATCGCCCGCCACAGGCTGGGCTGGCTCCTGCTCATGCCGGGCTCCATCGAGCCCGTGGTGGAGATCCTGCGGAGCGAAGGCATCATCCCTGCCGGCGTGAAGGTGGGCGGGGCCATGGCTGATCTCGTGCCCCTGAAGCTCATCGCCGAGCTGTCGGGCCTGTTGCGGGCCCCCTATTTCAATTCCTTTGGATCGACCGAGACGGGCATTGCGCCGGGCTCCGGCGCTCTGCTGGCGGCCGGCGAGGTTCCCCGCTCGCTCTCGAAGCGCCAAAGCTCGCTCTGCGAAGTCCTGCTGGTGGATCCCGATGGCACGCCCGTGCCTGACGGCGAAGCCGGCGAAATCGCCATCCGCGGTCCCACGGTCTTTTCCGGCTACTGGAATGCCGAGGAGACGAATGCGCGCGATTTCCAGAACGGCTATTTCCGCATGGGCGACCTGTTCCGGAAGAATCCGGACGGCACCTTCGACTTCGTCGATCGCGCCAAATACATGATCAAGTCCGGAGGCGAGAACATCTATCCCGCCGAGGTCGAGCGCGTCCTCCTGTCCGACCCGCGCGTCGCCGATGCGGTCGTCGTCCGCAAGCAGGATGCCAAATGGGGCGAAGTCCCCGTGGCCTTCATCGCGCGCCACAGCGAGGATCTGACGGAGGCGGAGATCGAGATCCTCTGTCGCCGTGACCTTGCCGGCTACAAGCGTCCGCGCGAGGTGCGCTTCATGGCTTTCGCGGATTTTCCGCGCTCGACGACCGGCAAGATCCTCCGCCACGAATTGGAGAAGCTCCTGCGCTGACGGTTCACGCCGAGTGCACGTCCTCGATCCAATGGAACAGCTTCTCGAAGCCGCCGAAGGGATAGAGATGGGCGCCGTCGATCTTGAGCGCCGGCTGCTCCTGCTGGAGGCGTCCGAGCTCTGCGACCATCTCGTCGGGAGTGGAGACCGTGAGCAGCTTCGTGACGTTCAGGGCCTGCTTGCGGATCATCCGCGCCGAGGCCCCGACGCCGCACATTAACGCATATTTGACCAGCGTCTTGACCGTTGCCGGCCCCGGAATCCCCACCCGGATGGGCAGCGTGATCCCGGCCGCCCGCAAGCTGCGCGCCCAGATCGCGACCGGCTCCGCCTGGAACAGGAACTGCGTCGCCAGATAGGCCTCCAGCCCTTGCTCGCTTGCATGCGCCTGCTTCAGGAGCAAGGCCTCCATCAGCGCGCCCTCGCCATGCACCTTGGTGATGTCGGGATTGCCTTCCGGGTGGCCGGCCAGCCCGATCGTCTTGATCCCATGCCGTTCGAACACGCCCGTGCGCATGACTTCGATGGTCGAACTGAAGGGGCCGGCAGGTTCGAGCCCGCCGCCGACGGCGAGCACCTGGGTTACGCCCGCTTCCCCGCTCAAGCGGCGCATGCGGTCTTCCAGCGAAGCCTTGTCCGTGATGAGCCGGGCGGGCACGTGGGGCACGGGCTTCAGGCCGTGCGCTGCCAGGGCCTTTGCCGCTTCGATCTGCTGGGGCACGTCCGCGGGATCGATGAGGGCGATATAGACCTCGGTCCCCGCGCTCAGAGAGCGCCTGATGGTCGCGATCTTGTCCACTTGCCTCGGGGTGATCTCGACCGAGAACCCTTCGAGAAAGTCGCGCGCCGGGTTCATTCTCTCCTCGGTGGTCGCAAGCGGGCTGGCCATCATGGCGGCGTCCTTGTCGGCGAAAGCGGGATGTGATTTGGTGCCGCTACAGTGCCGATCTTCACCCTGTATGACGCGCTTGGAAGCGACTTCGAAGCGGAGAATTGCGACCGGCGCAACTGCGGTGTAAAGCGTCGCATATGGCGATCTTGGAAAACCAGGAAAACGCGTGCACTGTGGACGCGATACTCGCGCGAACATGTATCGGACAATATTCGGAAATAGAAAAAGCCCGTGAGAACATAGTCGAGCTGTGAGTGACGGCCCGCTTTCTCAAGCACTCCTTTGTGGAACCATCGATGTTTGGAAGCCCCTCTCGCGATTTGCCTCAACGCTTCGCCTTCGTGCTGCTCCCGGAATTCTCGATGATGCCGGTCACGTCCGCGATCGAGCCTTTGCGGCTCGCCAACCGTGCCGCCGAGCGCCAGCTCTATGACTGGTCCATGTTCTCCGTGGACGGACAGCCGGTCGCCGCCTCCAATGGCATCGTCATCACGGCAGTCGGGAATCTGGAGGCGATCGGCGAGCATGCGACGGTCGTGGTCTGCGGCGGCATTGACATTCAGAAACATACCGACCGGCGGGTCATCAACTGGATCCGCAAGGCGGCGCGTCGTGGAATGGATATTGGCGCCCTCTGCACGGCGAGCCATGTGCTCGCGGAGGCCGGCATCCTCAGCGGTCACCGCTGCACCATCCATTGGGAGAACCTTCCCGGCTTCTCCGAGGCGTTTCCGGACCTCGACGTGACGGGCAGCCTGTTCGAGATCGACCGCGACCGCTTTTCCAGCGCCGGCGGGACCTCCGCCATCGACATGATGCTGGCCTTGATCGGCAAGCAGCATGGACCGGATTTGGCGGCGGAGGTCGCGGAGAACATCCTGCATTCGCCGATCCGCCATCAGAGCGAGCATCAGCGCATGTCGCTGCCGGCCCGCATCGGCGCGCGCCATCCAAAGCTGGTCAGCATCATCGACCAGATGGAGCAGAATTTGGAAGAGCCGCTCAGCCCCAGCATCCTGGCGCGCCAGGCCGGCCTCTCCACGCGTCAGCTCGAGCGGTTGTTTCGGCGCTATCTCGAGCGCTCGCCCAAGCGCTATTATTTGGAGCTCCGCCTGCGCAAGGCGCGCTCCCTGCTTCTGCAGACCGACATGTCCGTGATCAATGTGGCACTGGCCTGCGGATTTTCGTCGCCCTCGCATTTCTCGAAATGCTACCGGGCCTTCTTCAGCCGCACTCCCTACAGGGAGCGGGGCCTTCCCTCCATGGATCCGACCCTGCCGGAGGTCGCTGCGGAATAGCGCGGGAATCAAAAGCGGGTCCCGAAGGACCCGCTCTCGAGTAGTGCCACCCGCGACCGGGGGCTATGGGCAAGTGGCACTCACCGAGACGAAGAATACTGTCTCAGCATAGCAGACGCGTAAGGCAATGCAAGTGTAGACAGTGGCTTTGACAGAGAATTACGCAGCAATATTGCTGACTTGTAAGGTCCCCTGATTATTTTGCTGCACGTTTCATTGTGCTATCCTGCGGCCGGGAGCCGGAGTTCTACGAGAAGACCTCCGAGTTCGGACGAACTTAGATTCAAAAATCCGCCATACATGCCCGCCGCCTCTGCGACGATGGAGAGCCCGAGCCCCGAGCCGGGCTTGGTTTCATCAAGCCGATGTCCCCGCTTCAGGGCCTCCGCTCTCCGCTCCGCCGGCAGCCCCGGCCCGTCATCATGCACCGAGATCGTCAGCCAATTGCCTCGTCCTCCCGATCGGCTCGGCGCTTGAACGGCGCGCACCAGAATGGTGCCGTTCGTCCATTTGAAAGCATTGTCGAGAAGATTGCCGACCATCTCCTCGAGATCTTGTTTCTCGCCGCGGAATCTCAGCTGCGTCGAGATTTCGGTATTCACCTGGATATTTCTCTGGATATTGATCCGCTGGAGGGTGCGGACGAGCGCATCGACGACGGGAGCGACATCCGTGACCGCACCCAGGCTTTGCGCCCGCGCCGCCAGCCGCGCCCGATCGAGATAAAGGTTCACCTGATCGCGCATGACCTGCAATTGCTCGACGACCTTCTGTGCCAGAGGACCTTCATTGCTGTTGGCCTCGTTGGTGAGCACCGAGAGCGGGGTCTTCAACGCATGGGCGAGATTGCCAACTTGGGTCCGGGCGCGATCGATCACCTCGGAGTTCGACTGAATGAGCGCGTTGAGCTCCTGCGCGATGTCCTCGATCTCGACGGGGAAGGATCCGGTGATCCGGTTGGCCGATCCGGCGCGAATGCCGCTGATTTCTCTCTGCAGCTGGCGCATGGGCCGCAGCCCGTAGCGCACCTGCACGAAGATCGCGGCCATCAACCCCATTCCAAGCAGTGTCAGCACCAGGATGAGGGTATTGGTGAAGGCGGAGATCTCGGCCCGCAATTCGTCGAAATTTCCCGCGACGACGAAGGAATAGGCGTCATCCGACCCGAACAGTCGGTAGCGCTGCTCGATCGCCCGCAGACGGCGGGAATCCGCATCACTCAGGAAGAAGCGGGCCAGCCCGTTTTCGTCGCGCGTCTCGAGCGCCCCGGGGGGGATCTCCAGACGCTGTTCCAGCAGGCTGTCGGAGGGGAGGTTCTGCGGTTGGGCCGAGTCGACGGAACTCACCTGCCAGTACCAGCCCGACAGAGGCAGGCCGAAGCGGCTGTCGGCCAGCGTCTCCCGCAATGTCAGCGTGCCGTCCTTGGTGAGCTCCACCGAGGCCAGGAGGCCGTCCAGCACAGCCTGGAGGCGCGCATCGAAATTGCGCTCCACCGCCTCTTGGAACAGCGACGACAGCAAGACGCCGGCGGCGAAGATGATGATCACGCTGATCAGGGCGGCTGAAGCGATCAGCCGGAAGGTGAGTGAGTTAAGCCGCATCGTCCGGCTCGGCCAGGCAGTAGCCGAGACCCCGGATGGTCCGGATCATGTCATTGCCGATCTTCTTGCGCAGGCGCCCGATAAAGACCTCGATCGTGTTTGAATCACGATCGAAATCCTGGTCGTAGAGATGCTCGACCAGCTCCGTGCGCGACACCACGCGGCCTTTGTGATGCATGAGATAGGCGAGGAGGCGATATTCGAGGGAGGTGACCTTCACGGCACTGCCATCGATGATGACGCGGGCGCCGCGGGTATCCACGAGCAGCGGCCCGCATTGCATCTCGTCCGTCGCATGCCCGGCATTACGCCTGAGCAGCGCCCGGATCCGCGCCAGCACCTCTTCCATGTGGAAGGGCTTTGCCACGTAGTCGTCGGCGCCGGCATCGAAACCGGCGACCTTGTCGCTCCAGCGGTCTCTGGCCGTGAGGATGAGCACGGGCATGTTTCGCCCGTCGCGGCGCCATTTCTCGAGGACGCTGACCCCGTCCAGCAGCGGCAGGCCCAGATCGAGCACGACGGCGTCATAGGGCTCGCTGTCGCCCAGGAAGTGCCCCTCTTCGCCGTCCGAGGCCGCATCGACCACATAGCCGGCATCCGTCAGTGCGGCGACCAACTGCCGGTTGAGATCGGGATCATCTTCGACGACCAGAAGCCTCATGCTCAGTAACCTACAACCTGTCCCGTCCGGGCATCGACGACGATGATCCGCACGCGTTCATCGTCCCGGACTTTGACAAGATAGACGGGGTCGCCGCGCTTCGAAAGCTGAACATCGAGCAATTTGCCCGGAACGACCTTCTGAGCCGCGCGCGCCGCGGCGTATTTCGTGACCAGATGGCTCTTGGTGTCTTGGATGACCACGACCTCGGCGGTGTCAGTCTCGGCGGCTTGACCGGGAAACGGCAGGCGGGCGGCGGAGACCTGTGTCGCGGCGACTATCATGAGCGCCGAAGCTATGGCGAGGTCCTTGAGCGTCATTGCCATCTTGCGTGGGTGTCCGTGACGTCTCTTATGAAGCAAGGGCTGAATGCAGCATGAACATGGGTCGGGGACCCTTGCTCGGAGCCTCGAAGGCGGACCTTCCGCCGCCGCGCCCGGCGGTTCTCGGGACGAGGGGTCGGTGCGAAAACACTGGCTGCGACACGTCCACTCCCCTGTCCCTGTCGATTGCGGCGCCAAGCTAACCCGTGGCCTGGGTCGCTGCAATGTCCTTCATCGCCCCCCGCTCAGAAACGGCATGACCTTGGCAGCCAGGGCGCCCACCATGCCCGCAACCGAGCCGAGCAAGAGCAGGATCTTCCATCCCCCGCTCACCGAGACGATGGCGTCCCGCACCGCCCTGAGGTCGGCGCGCATCTCGCGCATCTCCTCCTCGAGCCGTTCGACCTTGACGTTGATCTCCCCCAGCTCCCTCTCGACGGAAAGTCCGTTCATGTCACCTCGCATTTCTGTCCCCTCTGCGGGGGCGGGAGGGAGAATCCGGCCACGGGGATCGGGCCAGGAAAGGCGCCTCCCAACCCCGCCTCTGGCCTCACCCATAGGCCTGGCCCAGCACATCGATCACCACGTCCGCGCCGTCATAGGTCAAGAGGTAGCGGTCCTTTTCATGGGCGCCGCTGCTCACCACCGGTTTGCTCCCGCCGGCCGCCTGCCAGGCCGAGGGCCAGGCGAAGCTCCGTCCTCCCGTGGCATCCTGCTTCACGACCAGCAGCAGCTGCCCGCCAGAGGCCGGCCAGTTCGTCACCGAAAGCACGGCGACATTGGCCGTGAGCGTCGCCTCCGCATGCTGCCCGTCGGCATAGTCGATGGCCAATGTTCCGGCAGCGAGGGCCGGCCATTGGCGCGACAAGGCATGCGCCCCCGTGAAGCCAGACGCGATCGCCAACGCCCCGCTCCCCCGGTCGACGCTGAGCGCGTCATGCCAGCTTGACCCGTCGCTGCTGACCTTGAGGTGCAGGTCGTCGTCGCCCGTCAGCCCGAGTTCCGCCCGACCCGAATAGCCGCTCTGGAACAGCAGCGACGCGGTGTCCGCCGCGCTCTCCTTGTTCATCGTATAGCGCAGATCACCGTCCCCGCCCTCGCTCACGGTCTTGGCCGTGAACAGCGCGGCATTGAGCTTCGCCGCCAGGGGAGTGCTCCCATCCGCCACCGTCCCGATGCCGAGCAGCGCAATATCCTGCAGCGCTGCGGCGGAAATGGGCAGTCCGCCCCAGGCGGCACCGTCCCACACCAGCGCGAGGGTCTCGTCCGCCACCCAGGCGAGCCAGCCCTCCTGGGGCGCATGGAACATCCAGGCCCCGGCCTGGAAGGCAGCGATCTCGTTGCCGTGCCCTGACCAGAGGCCCGTAGCCCCCGGTGCGATCAGATAGCGGTCGCCCTCCCCCGGACTGCCGGGGGGTGCCGTGAGGTCGCGGTCGAGCACCGCCAGCTGCACCAGCGTGTCCAGGCGGTCCAAGGCGTCGTTCACCGTCACATGTTTCTGCGCTTGTGCGGCCTCGAGATAAGGCAGCCGCAGATGCTCGCTCTCAGACATGGATGATCTCCCTGCGCGCCGTGCCCCGGCCATAGGTCGCCGAGACCTGATAGACCTTCACGGCAAAATCATTGGCGGGCGTCCCGAAATCGGCCGCTTGCTGCGCGGCTTCGTATCGGACGGAGGCCTCGTCCACGGCCAGCGTCCTGACCACCTCATCCGATCCGTCGAGCACCTCGACCACATAGGCCTCCCGCTCTTCGGCCAGGGCCACCTCCGCGAGCGCCCAATTGTCCCCGCCGCGGCGGGTACGGCGGACCCACTGGATCAGGATGTCTCCGGAGGCCTCCCGGCGCCCGCGAAGATGGGCGGGACTGTAGGGCCGGAGCCCCGTCCCGGAAAAGGCATGCTCCAGGGTCAGATAGGTGTCGGCGCCGATGTCGTCGCCGGCCGGACCGGCGCGATAATGATATGGCAGCCCCACATCGGCGGCTTGCATGGCAACCGGCACGACCGCTCCATCCAGGATCAGACAGCGCGCACCGGCAGCGATCGAAGCGGCCATCTCCCCCTCGCTGCCGAACTGGCCGCGCAACAGCATCGACAAGGCCCAGCTCTGGGGCCCGACCAGCTCGGCATCGGCAAATTGCAAGACCTCCCAGCGCCCTTCGCCCGTCTCGATCGCCAGCAGATTGCCGCCGCCGAAGACGGCAAGCTCCGGCAGGGACGCGGCAGCCCCTCCATAGAGGCGCAGGACCAGCCGGTTGCCGCGGTCCCAGCGCCCGGTGGGTCCCGCTGCGAAAGCCTCCAGGCTCTCGCCGGCCGCCGCGGGCGCCTGCAGCACCGTGTTCAGCGCATATCCGCTGCCTTGGGGCGAGCGATAGAGGTGGACGGCGCCCGGCCAGGGCTTGGCATAGGCCGCCACATAGCCGGCCCAGTCCGGGTCCTGATCGCGCAGTCGCGGCAGGTCGAGGAAGCCGATCGCCGGCGGCCCGGTGACCGGGGCGACCGCACCGCCCAGCGCGCCCCCATGGCGCTGCGCCACATAGGCGGAGGCGAAGACATCGGCATCGAAGGCCCGCGCCTCGCAGGTCCGAGAGGTGAGTTCGCTCACCCGCTCGATCCGGAGAATGCGGGATCCCGACGCCCTCTCGAGCTTCACCACGTCGCCGGGATCGATGCGCAGTCGCGACGGCGGCAGCGTGAAGCCGGCCTGTTCCCGGGCGACCCAGAGATCCTGCAGCCAGCTGTCCGCGGCGGCTTCGGCGCGTCCCTGATCCAGGACCACCGCGACCTCTGCCTGCGCCACCCGCGCCGTCGCCCCCGGGACTCTTCGCGCCTCAGCCACGGCGGCGCGGTAATCCGCATTGCCCTCGATGAAGCGGAGTTTCGCCACATCGGGCAGCTCCGTCTCCTGCCGCCGGGTCAGCGCGAGAATGTGCCCGTCGCCGCCGCCCTCCACGAGTTCGTCCTCGCTCACCGTGATCGCCGGCGCCAATCCCTGTTTCGAGACGGCACGGATCGCAGTCCCCGTCTCCACCATGTCGAAGCCGAACATCACCTCCAGCGGCTGCACCGCATCGCGGAACGACAGCACCCGGTCGAGGACATAGCCATCCACGGTCCCGTGCAGGCCGGCGGTATCGAGATCCGTGAACCCATAATCCTGACCCAGCGCCTGCAGCAGGTCCGCCAGCGAGACGGCGGTCGCCCGGCCGGAGATCCAGTGCCCCTGGCTCCAATTCTCCGCATCCCCCCAGGCGCTGCGATCGATGGGAAACGACGGAAACGGCCGCGCATCCCACGCCCAGACGGCCATCCGCTCCGCATCGATCATGGGACCGTCATAGCTGCCGGTCGGATTGTTGCCCGCATCGGGGTGCCAGTACCGGTGCACGGCCTCCAGATAGGACCGCTGGATCGTGTCGTCGCGGCCCCCGGTGGAGAAGGGCGGCAAGCCCGAATCCGATGATTTGGCATCGAAGAACAGGTTTGGCTGGTTCGTGCCCTTGTCGATGGCGGGGCAGCCGCATTCGACGAAGCGGATGGGCTTGCTCTGGGCGCTCCAGGCGGTGGCGGAGACCGCCTCCACCCCGCCCGGCCTGTCGTGATGCGGCTGCCCCCACCAGCTCCTCAGATCCTTGTTGCGGAAGACCCAGGGCTTCCCATAAGCGACATCCGTGATCGGCGACCGCCCCTGCGCCCGCCTTGCCTCGGCATCGGCGTAGAACCAATCATACGAGTTTTACCCACGTAACCCCTTGATTTTAAACAATTCTGTCTTTGAGCGGACCGGTATTTTTGCCTACCCTGGCGCCTTCTTAATGCCCTATGTTCAAATATCCGATCAGCTCAGGGCATAATCTCTGATTGATGTACTGCAGACAGGCTATGAAGCACCTGAGTGACGAAGTTCCCTTCTGATATTTATCTTGTTATAAATACAAACACCCAATGTTTGAAAATATAACAACACATCTAGTGCGAATATTTAAGTAGACTCCGTAATTAATTGCATCTAGTCTCCCCTTATCGAAGTAGAGGGGACGAAACATGACGAATGAATTTGAGGTTGGGTCTGTGTTGCCTGATTCAGTTTGCGGGCAACTCGTGCGCGCTGCTTACGATCTAAACGAACAGGTGTCGAAACCTCAGACGGTGGTGGGATATAGGGAGACACGGCGATTGGCTGCTCGGTTGCAGGCATGTCTGGATATTGCGCAAATCGAAGCGCGCGAGTGAGATGCGAGCTTCTGGGGGCGCCGAGGAGTGCGGCGCCCCCAGGCTCAGCCTTCGTCCTCTCCTACCAGTGCGAAAGAGTAGGGTCGGGCGAAATATGCAAATCTGAGTCTGTAACCGTTGGGGACATCGTCCTTCGTGCTGGTGCAGTCAAAACGGATCGCAATGTCGAAGTTGGGAGACTTAAGATCGGCAGACTGGAAGTCCGCCAAGAGTTCGAAGATGTGTCTCTTGTCCGTCAGCTCCACCGTAAATGACCCGGAGTTGCTGGCCTTGTTCCAGGTCGGATCTGTCCATCCGTCGAGGTGTGCGCCGTAGTCGGTCGCGTCGGTTGCGAACCAGATATGGTCCCAGACGCGATCGTTGATTTCTTCGAGTTCGCGCCGCGTGTAGGCGGTCACCGGGCGGCCTCCTGACTGAGTAAGAAGTCCAATTCGGCTTCCAGGGTGACAACAGCTGCTAAGTGATTGTCACGGTGAATGATGTACTCTTCAATTATGCGTTGATACCCGGCATGCCGATCTCTGATGCTTTGGATTTGCCGCCGGATCTTTGCTATTTTTTCCTCAGTCGTGGGAGGGACGCGCTTGGGCCTGCGGGTCCGCAACTTACTCACTGGCATCGGCGAGCCTCGCCCTTAGTCTCTCGACGCGTTCAAGCGCCTGGGTGCGATGGGCGCCTGAACTCCCAGCGGCCATGTGCGTCCAATAGAGGATCGCTTGCTCAGTGGTGAATCGCTCGGGCATCGTTGAGTGTTTTCTGGTGGTGGTCCAAGAGGTGGCTGAGTCGAGTCCGCCGATGCACGCCTGAGGTTTGTTGGTGGTGGTCATGATTCAGTCCTCTGAGCCAGGGCATCTGCAGCTTGCTGATAATTGGCGAGATCCATTCGCTCGGCTGGCGACATGGGCTGATCGATAGTCCTTTGCTCGTCCTGCAGCGAACGGCGAAGCCTGAGAATTTCCACCATGTCGGTCTGGCGTAAGGTGTTCGCTGGTCTCTCCTCGATGGCTCTGATCTGGCTAAGGAGGTGATCGCGGCGGGTCGCTGCGGATGTCGCCCGGTCGGCTGCATCTTTCTCGATCCGTGTGATCTGTTGGGTGAGAGCGATACCGGCGCGGCGGTCCTGCGCTGTCCTGGAGAGGACGATGCGTTCCAGATGTTCCTGAGCCAGTGAAGCGGCGTCATCTTCTGCAAAGGCGCCCCAAGGGTCGGCGAAGATGTCCGCGATGAGGGCTTGGCGGTTCTCTAGCGGTAGGTTTCCATCGATCGTCTTGAGGTCCTTGGAGGCAAGGATCTCCTCGATGCGATGGACTAGGAGGCGACGGTTGCGGAGCTTGAGAGCGTCGCTCATTAGTTCGCGAGCCTGTACGGCGTGAGCGCCGGGCTGTTGTGCATAACGGCGAGCAATTCGGCATCTGGGAGTTGCTCCCTGCGAGCGCCGGTAAATAGGGCGACCGCGACGTACTCATCAGCGCAAACGATGGGGATAATTTCCTCGATTCTGGTCACGTCGAGTTTTGCAACTGGACAAAAATCGCGGATGCGACGGGCAATAAGTCTTGCATGGGCGTTTTGCATAGCGGTGGGCATGATTAATTAGTTTCCTTGCTTGCGAAATATTCGCGAAGAGCGGCGACAATAATGGATTGCTGAGACACTGAGTGGTGCACGGCCTGTAGGCGCAATCGGACTACAAGATCAAATGGCAAAGCTACGCTGGTTGGGAGAGTTCCCTTCCGGGAGTGGTTGGACCTGGTATTGTTCTTGATGGATCGAGTCTTCATTTGCGGACAATGAGGAGTTCTCCCTGAAAAGTCAATGTGAGCCACTTGAATATTAATAGTGGCGTAAATTGATCAAGCAAAGGGGATGAAGCTGGAGGCGGGTTACTGCTGCGCCACTATTTAGTGGCGTGGTTCAGGGATTGACTTCCGAACCCACATGTGCGATAGGAAGTCAAGATGGTAAAACATCTCGGTTTGCCGCCAGAAGCGATGAACTGGATCAACTCTCTGTGACCGGCTTGGACGGCGAATTGCAAACGCCGTCCTACTACCCCGTCAGTCATGGAGCCTACAGATACCCCAATCAGCCGGAGGTGAAGCACCGCACATGGAGAACTATAATGAACACGCACGCCCAAGATTCATTTCAAGATAATTCGCGCGCCGATAAGGCCGCCAACGACAATTCCAAAAGCCAACATATTCCAGGCGACGAGCCGACAGGATTTAAGTCGGACACTCCTCCCCCAGATGACAAACCGAAGTATGTAACCGGCGACCTTCTCCGCTTTGAACGGGAGTTCTCCTCCACGTTCGACGCAGAAACTTTCATGCGCTTGCATCACCGCAAGGGGGATCTAGGCTATCGACCGGGCGCCGACGAGCAAGGGTACTTCTGGCAGTGCCCAAACGAGACAGCTCATGCTGACCAATCCTTTGACCGTCCCACATCCTTCTATGTGATCAACGCTTCGGATAACGCCGATTCTGGATTTGAGATGGGCTGCCCTGATCCGGCATGTGCTCACTTGAAACGGAACGATTTCCTCGACCAGTTTTGCGTCAAGGACAAGGTCACGATGGAGGCGCTAGAGAGCTTCGTGGCTCCGGCTGAAGATGAAAACGAGGATGAGGATGAGGCAGACGAGGACACCGTCTCCATCCAGGATTACATACGCTCTAGAGTGACCGGGACTCGCGACCCCGAGCAGGTTTCAAATGTCTGCCGTGGTATATTGATTGGTCCGCCCCACCCCCCGTTGGTCATAGGGAACGCGATCAAACTCATCGCCTCACTGTCTGGTTTTACGGAAACTGAAGTAAAAGCAGAGTTTGATAGACTTCGGAAATCTTCCGAAAAAATTCACGAGGCCAAAAATTCCAAATCGAAACATAATGATGAAGAGTTTGATTTAGAAGATGCATATGAAAAACGTTACAACAAACGATATGTTTTTATTATCCAAGACAAGAAGCATTACGTCCTCCGAGTCCCCCAGAGCCGCGATGAGACCTACGAACTGTACTCACCGCAAGCTTTTTTTGATTTATATCTATGGGATTCATATTATTACGAAGATAGTTCAGGGAAAACGCGAAAAGGTTATGTGGCGCGAGCTTGGTATGAAACTGAGCACAGACTCAATTTCCCAAGCGGCATCGGTTTTTTCCCTGATGGCAAGATCCATAAAGGGTATTGGAACGAGTATTGCGGTCTAGCCTTCGAGCCGAACAAGGCTGGGAGTTGGGATAAGCTAAAAACTCACATGTTGGACAACATCTGTCAGGGTGACAAAGTACATTATGAGTGGCTGATGTCCTGGATGGCGTTCAAGGTTCAGCACCCCGATAAGAAGCCCGAGAGTGCCGTTGTACTGATAGGCGAAAAGGGGGTAGGCAAATCAAAACTGTTCGAGTGGTACGCTGAGATTTTCAAGCCTCATGCAATCATTGCGACACAGCAAGAACATATCACCGGGCGGTTCAATGACCACCTCCGCAAGGCGCTCCTTCTTGTTTGTGAAGAGTCAATATGGGCTGGAAATCACAAGGATCATGGGGCTCTAAAGAATCTCATCACGGGCGGCAAAGTACAATACGAAGCGAAATTTAAAACCGCTGGACAGGGTGAAAGCTATACAGCATTAGCCTTCATCTCCAATGAGGCATGGGTTGTCCCTGCATCTCTCAGGGAGCGCCGTTACTTCGTCCTAGGTGTGGGTGATCAAAGGCGCGGTGACACGAAGTACTTTGGTGATATCGATCTGCAGATGAAATCTGGAGGAAAGGAAGCCATGCTTGCCGAACTTCTCGAGTGGGATTTCAGTAAGGCTAACCTGAGGAAGCCCATCAAGACGAAATGGTTGGTTGAACAGGCTGAGCAGAGCATGGAGCCGCACGAGGCCTGGATAGTAGAGGCTTTACGCTCAGGAGAGTTCCTTTCGGACTGCAGGAGGATAGAACTCAATTGGCAGGATGAGACTGAGGTTAGTAAGGACGATGCCCTTCAGCTCTATTGGAGCTATATCGACAGCAGCTATCCCACCGGCACTAAACGCAAGCTATCACGGGTAGCCTTGGGAAGGGCGCTTCATGCACTAATTCCTGGCTTGGTATCAGACCGGCAGAAAAGCGACGGATCGCGTCCATACTTCCTCCCTCCGGCAAAGGACATGCAAACTCATTTTGAGAAAGACGGCCTGGAGTTCGAGCCTCGGAAGAGAGCCGCCTAACAGTATCCAAACTGAAAGCAACTGGATGCAATTTCAAACTGTTAGACTTTTTTCGTTCAAAATCAACGTTTTAACAGGTTAACAGTATAAACAGGCTAGCAATCGCTATTGGTAACCGCTCCCCGACTGAGGGTGTGTGTTATCTCTCTTTGATCCGTATATAGTGAATCTACCTGTTAAACATGTTAATCCTGTTAAGAGTCTGAAAAGAAACGAAAAATCGCCAACAGGTTTCTTAACAGGTTCCCGCGCTGCCTGTTAAGGAATGAAAGCGGTGACCCGTACTAATAGACGTTTATAACAGCTACCGGAGTGAACTGCTCTCGCCCCTCTCTAGCGAAGCCCTCCATGACGTGCATGCTCCACTTTAAGCCGGGATTTTGGGGAAGCGCAGGGATATTATACAGTTCGCGAATATCGCTCGCCAGAGTGTGAGCTTGCAGACCCATCCTCGCATAACCTCGCGCTAGAGCGTCGTCGGCCTCTTCGCGGCCACCAAACTCCGCCATTTCCTTAATCGCATTCCATTCCAACGTGGTTTCCGTAGAGAGATTCAAAAGGCGTGCGGATAGAGCAAGGTCTAGGTATTTCCAGGAATTGTCTTCTGGAAACTGAGGTATACTCCATACCTTACCCAGAGGCGCCCCTTCCTCTCCTTTACTGAAGAGATGATTGTTGTAATCGGAAAGAGCTTGTCCCGTGTCGATAATAAATCGATCAAGGGAATTGGTGATCCTTAGTCCGAGGTATGTCGCATCTATCTGCTGAGCCTTCTTAATAAAATAGTGTTCTTTCCAGTACCCGAGGCCAAAAGTAAAAAGAGCGGAGATAAGACCGCTCCCCAAGCCTAAGGCTATGATTTGTGGCCATTCCATGCTCAACTCTCGAAAAATCTCGGGGAGGACGAAACTATGATTGATAAACGCCCGTCGTTTACTCGTCTACCTACTATCACTGACCAGAAGTATCGGTCACCTATGAACGCAAAAGGACTGGCCAAATTGGCGGCTCAGATAGACGCCGCTCTACTGACTGGGACGTTGAACGGTTATGAAGAGAAAGCCTTGATAGACATACAACGCCGCATCGTAGAACGAAGGCTACTCACGGGTCCTCAAGAAGCCTTCGTGTACAAACTGCTAGCCCAGGCTGGCGTTCTGTAAATTTCTGCAAATCTGGAATATAAAACCTATGTTAAGGTATGATCAGTGTCCCGTTCTAAAACCATTGCTCAGGCTGGCTTACATTGCTAGGCAGGGGGCCAATGCTAGCATGCTCGCTAATGGAGCGATTATGATTACTACAGCTACCATAATCCGAGATGTGTTGGAGAAAGAACAACTCAGACTTCTTGCAAAACAAATGGTGTCACATGGGACTATCGGCCTACTCTCCGGTTTCCTAGCAATTTACTCATTTGCATGGATAGAAAGTTTTGAGGCTGAAAAGACTGACCCTGAGTTGCAGGATCGCATCATCTATTGGTGGTCCAACGCACTTGCTATAAGCGTAGTTGGCGCAACCCTTCTTAGCCTTTACCAACTCCAGGCAGCGCTCAGGGCATTTGCCGTTTTTTTTAAGTCGGTGTGATCGCAGTTGTGCCACTCGGTGGGGCGCAATTTGACCAAACACAGGCCGGCAGCCTAAGCACTTTCGCGCAAGAATATTACGTTATCTCAACTTTAACGTGTATTTCGGTATCTTTTTGATACTGTTGCCAAAAAGACACACCCAGGTCAGTTTAATTGGCTATGGCCCCGTACCAAAAAACCCCTCTGAAAAACTGTAATCAAAGCTAGCAAATCCGCCACTCTCCAGCCCATCAATCTCCGTGCCAAATATCACTTCTTTTTTAGTACAGCCGGTGATAGGGTCATTTCATTGGAGGAATGCAGATGAACAAGCGTGCGGCGATCTATCTCCGGGTGTCGACCAAGGAACAGACGACTGACAATCAGCGCCTTGCCCTTGTCGAGGTCGCTGAGCACGCTGGATGGCAGGTTGTCGAGGTCTATGAGGACCACGGCATCAGCGGCGCCAAGGGTCGTGACAAGCGGCCTCAGTTGGATGCCATGTTGAAGGACGCCACCCGCCGCAAGTTTGACGTGGTCATGGCGTGGTCAGTTGATCGCCTGGGCAGGTCACTGCAGGATCTCGTTGGTTCCCTAGCAGATCTTAGAAGTAGCAATGTCGATCTCTTTTTGCATCAACAGGCGCTCGACACCACGACGCCAGCAGGTAAGGCGATGTTCGGGATGCTGAGTGTGTTCGCTGAGTTCGAGCGCTCCATGATTGTTGAACGCGTCAACGCTGGGCTAGCGCGAGCGCGTAAGACAGGGACAAAGACAGGTCGCGCATTCGGGCGCCCGACGCTTAAGCCTGCTACTGTCGATCGCATTCGCCGATCATTGAACGAGGGGCTATCGATCCGCAAGACAGCCGAGGCAACAGGCGTCAGCCCTGCAACCGTAATGAAGTTTCGTCCGTAGTGGGAGGGACCCTGACGCACCCCTGGGTTGTGGCCCTCAAACGCGCCCTGTAGCTGTCAGCCTAACCCACAATAGTTTCAGCACGGGTTGCTTCTTGTCTCGACGCAAAAATCCGAGTTACTGAGCTTTGGGTTTGGTACCAAAACCATTATTATTGCAAGAATTACAAATACAATTCCAGCAAGACCATACTTATATCGACGCTCTCCCTGCTTCACTCTGGAAGTTAGAAGCTTATAAAGAATTATGAGAAGAGCCAATATTATCATTGGCTTAAATATTTCACCCAGAGGCGTGAAAAATATTACGACAATAGGAATTGCAATATAAGGAAAAATCTCCTTTATAAAATTAATCCAAGGATGGTTCACGTTGACTTTTTCCATTTTCTAAAATAGAAATATGATTTCTATTTCATTTTAGTCCCTCGGCATCGTATTTAGCCGATCGAGTTCAACATGTGTCAATCTATATTACAGAGTTCGCATCAATTGCGAGCGATGGTTCCGCAAATCTCTTAAACGAGACCCCCCGCGAGCCTGCTATTGCCTCCAGGAAGATCGCGACCTCAGCAACCGCCGTCCTTGTAACGATGAACTCGGACACTCGTTTTGTGCGCGTAATCGCCGACTCTGCGGTTTGCATCGCTATCGGCACAAGTCCCGTCGCCACCACCTCCGACCGGCTCCTCCCAGCTAACGCAATTGAACGCGTGCACTTCCCCGATGGCTACAAGCTTTCGGTGATCGCGGCGTCCTAAATGACTGAGCGCCATACCTTAGAATTTGCTATCGATGCAAAGAAGGCCATTGCAGGTTCCAAGCAGGTTGTCAGCGGCCTCGATAAGATTCGAATCGCCGTCGAGAAACTCAACGCCGCACAAAAGGCTGCCGCCAAGGTTCCCGCCCCCAGGATCTCCTCTGCCGCTCCAGGTGGGGGCCGCATGATCAGCGCCCCGCGTAGTCCAGCCATCCCTCGGACCTCAACAGGCACCGTCGACGCCACGAAACTCCTCCGCGACCAGGAAGCTCAACTCTTCCGCAACATCGCTGCCCAGAACCGCGCTGAGCGAAGTGCCGCGCTTCTTACAAAACAGCTAAACAATATGGGAGGTTCGAAGGCCTCTATTGCATCCGTCACCACCGCGATAGATGGCCTGAACCGTGGCTTTGCGGCAGGTGTCAACTCAGGTCATGACCGAAACCGGATCATGTCGCAGTTCGCCCAGGCAACACAATCCGCCCGGATGGAAGCAGCCCGCGCTGACGGTGTTGTAGGTCGAGCTGCAAAATCGTTCCTAGGTTTTCAGCTCTCAGCCGGTAAAGCTGGTGGCAAGCTCGGCACCTTCGCAAGCGCGATGTCCAATGTCTCACTCGCCGCTGGCACCCTCCGGGGAGGACTGATCGGTCTGGCTGGGATCATGGGAGGCAGTGCCTTTGTCCGGTCCGCCGACACATGGACCAACTTCGAAAATAAAATTGGCCTCACCGCGAAATCCACAAATGAACTGGCAAGCGCACAGGCGGAGCTATTTCGAATTGCCCGCGAAAGCCGCTCCAGCCTCGAAGCGGTCAGCGGTTTGTATACGCGACTCAGACTTGCCGGTAAGGATCTGGGGACCACCCTATCCCTAACTCAGGTCATCTCCCAATCCGCCAGCCTCGGCGCAACTGCCCAGGGCGCCGCTAATGCGGTCACGCAGCTGTCCCAGACCCTCGGCGGAGGCGATGGAGCAATCCTCCGCGCAGAAGAGTTAAACTCAATCATCGAGGGTAGTCCAAATCTACTCAACCGAATGGCGAGCGGTCTCAACCTGACCACCGGAGAGTTCATCAAACTTGCACGCGCGGGCGGTATTAGCGCAAAGCAGATTCAAGATTCCCTCACTGGTCAGGCCGATGCCATCGCGAAGTCTTTTGAGTCTCAAAAGGTCACCGTTTCCAGCGCCCTCGTCGTCTTTGACAACGCGTTCGCCAAAATCAGCGGCGATACTAATGGCATTAATGGCGCCCTTTCAACACTCATCCTGGAGGGCGCGGACGGCATGGTCAAACTGTCGGATGGCATTAAGGGCCTCGGAGGCTCATTCGACATCGCCAAGGTGTTCAGCACCAACTTCGCGAGCGGTACTCTCACCGATATCAACAATATCATCGCGGCTTTCAAAGGCCTCAACACCTACGTCAAGGACATGTTCGGGCTCGGCAAGTCGGCGGTCCCTCCCGATCAGATGGCCACCTATCTAGGCAACTCGAAAGCCATCAGCGACAGCTACTATCAAAGTTTCGCAAACGATTACCTCAGCCGCCTCAAAGCAGAGTTTGAAGCACAGACAGGCGGGTCCAGCCTTGGCCCACGATCGACGCCGACGCCGGGTCCTAATGGAGAGTCCTTCTCCATCAGTCCGTCGGGCGGAGGTGCTCCAGGTCCAAACAATCTGAACGCACCAACCGACGCTTGGAAAGGCTTTAATTCGGGGCTCGACGAGTCCGCGAAGAAACTCACCGATCTCAAGACGACCGTAGTCACTGACCTTTCGAATGGAATCGCTGAAATGGCGCTGAGCGGTAAGGCCAACTTCTCCGCCATGGTGGAAGATTGGAATAAAAAGTTGATAGCCCTGGCAATCTCATCCGCGTTCCAGGCTGTCCTGAACATGCTTTCTGGTGGCATGGGCGGCGCTGGAGGTGGCATGGGAGGGATGATCGGTAGCACCATCATGAGCTTTTTTAACCACGATGGGGGTCGTGTAGGCGACTACAACCCTCATACTCGTCACCTCCCGGCATCACTTTTCATGGGGGCGCCAAAATTCCATGATGGGCTCACCAGCAAAGAGTTCCCGACTGTCCTCGAACGGGGAGAAAGGGTGCTCACAGAAGCCCAGGACGCGCGCAACATCGCGACCATGACTGGGCTTTCCAGTGTCGCCCTCACTGCCCAGCGGGCAGCAATCGCAGCACCATCTCCCAACGTCGAGATGCCGGTCACGATCATCAACAACTCGGACAGTCAGGTATCAACCAAAAAGTCGGATGACGGCATGGGTAACATCAGGCTCGAAGTATTGGTCGAGAAGGCTGTGAACAAAGGGATCAAAGAAGGCCGCTTCGACGGCGCCAACAGAGGGAGATACGGAATGCGTCCCTCCTCTGGTATTAGATAATCATAAAAAGAAAGGTATATATTACACATTATGTTCTTAGGCACGTCAGCAGCCGATCGTCTCGGCGCAGGTATTTACAGCCCACAATTTGCACACCCCGACCTGAGTTATTGGTCGCCGATCTGGAAAAGCATTCGAGACGCCTACCTCGGCGAGATCGAGGTAAAGCGGAAAGGCACAAACTACCTCCCGCGCCTCGACAACATGACCACCAGCGAATACGCCGCCTATCTCGATCGAACCGCATTCTACAACATGGTGGCTCGGACTGCGAACGGGATGGTCGGAAGGCTGTTCCAGCGGCCTCCTAAAACTGAGGGCGTACCTTCCAGGCTTAGCCTAAACGACGTGACCCTCAACGGTCAGTCTGTTGACGCCTTAGCCCGTGAGATCGCTCAGGAAGTGGTTCTTACGGGACGAGTCGGCGTGATGCTGGACGTCGATACAGAGCGAGACAGCATCGGCTACTTTAACGTGTATTCGGCTGAAAACATTCTCGACTGGCGCACCGAGCGAGTCGGCGGGAAGATCCAACTCACCTACGTCGTCCTGAGAGAAATTGAGACGAATGCGGACCGTCTACAGATGCAGAGGTACCGGACAGTCTATCGCGTCTTGAGCTTGGATAAGGAGGCGGACGGAAGCCGGGTCTACCGCTCGTATCTCCATAGAAATGAAAACCTCGGGACGGAGGCCGACGAGGTGTCGACAGCCCTCAATCGAGGCACACCTCTAGATTACATCCCCTTCAAGTTCTTCGGCCCAAATAATAACGATCCGGGCATTGATAAACCGCCGATCCTGGACATCGTCACCCTGAACTACGCTCATTACAAAGCCAGTGCTCACCTGGAGCATGGGCGCTTCTACACGGCGAGTCCGGTCTACTACGTCCCAGTCGGACCAGGGAGCGACAGCAGCTCCACGTCTTACACTTTGGGACCCAGCGTTGTCTGGGAGGTCGACACTGAAAGCAGCCCTGGAATTCTCGAATTCAACGGCAGCGGCCTAATGTATCTGGAAAACTCCCTAAAGGAAAAGGAGGCAATGGTCGCCGCTCTCGGTGGCAAGCTTGCCGGGATACAGCCTGCAGCCGCCTCCGATTCCGATGCGTCGGCAAAGGTCAAATCGGCGGGGGAGCATTCCACACTCATCGGCATTGCGGAATCCATCGAAACGGGGCTTACCGATCTCCTCCAATGGTGGGCGCATTGGCAGGATGTCTATGACCCATCCGGCATCACGTTCACTTTGACCCGCGCGTTCGGTTTCGATTTTGACGCAGCTGGTGCTCGTGAGTGGAGGGCAATCCATGCCATGTATAGTGATAAAATTATCACAGTAGAGGTGCTCTTCGAGTACCTCCAACGCGCCGCGATCGTCCCGGACTGGATGACATTAGCTGAGTTCAGCAACGCACTCCGAGATCCAGCCTCATTCCCGGGGCTGGACCTCACACAAGATCGGCTTGCGGCATGAGTTTCATCGCTGAAAACCGATTCATCGTCGAGGACGGAACCGGCCTCGCGGATGCGACCTCCTATGCCACAGTCGAGGATGCCGACGACTATCTCGTGGTCAACCCTCACGCATGGTCTGCCTGGGCTGACTTACCAGCCTCCGCCAAGGAATACCTTCTGAGATGGGCGACGAGGGAGCTCGACCAGCGCGCAAGATGGCAAGGCCGCAAGACTGTTGCGAACTCAGCACTAGCGTGGCCCAGGGCGTTCGTCCCAGGCACCGAGTGCCGGTTCCTCGCCTCGGATGCGGTCCCTCTCCAGGTCAAGCAAGCCACCATCGAGATGGCGCGGCTCCTCCTCGACAGAGATCCTGGCACCGATCGCGGGCAGGACGGACTGAAAGAACTTGAAGTGGATGTCATCAAACTCGTCTTCGATGAGAGCTACAGGCTTCCCGAAGTCCCGCGATCAGTGATTTACCTCCTGCGAGGTTTGGTGGTCTCATTTTCGAATGGAACCAAAACCCAATCCGCAACGATTGTCCGCGCATGATGGTTTTGCGTAATCTCGTCAAACAACAAGTAGTGAATGCGTTCGAGAGCATCGGCTATCTGGTCGAGAGCATCACGTATAAACACGTGACGTTGGGTGCTTATGACCCCACATCCGACACCGTAGCGACCACGGTCCAGACGTTCACTATTCCTGCCGTCTTGGTCCAATTTAAACTTACTGAGTTGGACACATCGATCATCGTTCAAACAGATCGTAAATGTTTGATTCCTGCACTATCTCTGCCGATCACCCCTACCGAAAACGACCAGATCATAGCTCTCGGAAGGACATGGAATGTCCAAGCCATTCTAGGTGTCCCAGGTGCCTCTTTTCATATCTTACACACCCGAGAGGTCTGACAGTGTCGATGGAATCTATGAGGTCCTACGTTGCCTCGACACTAGCGGCGGCACTACCGGACACGCCGACCCATTGGGCGAACCAGCTTTTCGCCCAACCGGATGGTCTCTTTCTTTCGGTGAGCATGAACGATGGCGAATCGCTGCGAGCCAACTTGGGAGCCCAGTTCACTGTTCGGCACGTTGGAAGACTTGAGGTCACCGTGTTCGTACCTCAGGACACGGGTACCCGTGCTCTATACCTAGCAGGCGAGACGGTAGGGCGGACATTCCAGGAACTGGGGGCAAACCTACCAGATAGTGCAAGGCTGCTTTTCAGGACGCCGTCTTACAGTGACGGCGGCACTGTCGGCGGCTTCTATACCCTAGTCGTTCGCATACCGTATCTGAGAGACGAGCGCTAAAGTAATGCATAGGCGGGGTGGAGAAAGTGAGGAGCAACCTCCTTCTCGCCACCCCTTACCTCTGACCTCATAAGCGAGGAGCCCTTTTTAAGCTAGTTACTGCTCCAGCGCCGGTGCTGTGCCGTCGTCCTGCTCTACAAGGATGGGCGCCGTGTAACCCTGCGCACGAGCGTTCAACGACCAAGTCCTTGCCCGATCAACGGCGTCTTGCTGATCCGGGAAGTTGTCATAGTCGCGACCATTGCACCGAATTGCCCAGGCACCCTTTAGTTTCCGAACGATGAGCCGGTTGTCTCGCATTGGTTTTACTCCCTGTTTACGAATCAACTCAACCTTTTGTCGAAGGTTGCGTTTCCTTCGACTTTAAAGTGAACAGGGTTGAGTGCTTTGCACGGGTCTAATCCTCACTCTCAAACTCACTGACCTCGCGCCTAGGGTCTAATGGATCGATCTTAGCCATCCATCCTGCCAGCCGTGTGACCATCGCCCCAGCGTCACCATATCCTCTGGCAACTTTACGATCGCCGGAGGAGTGGCCCATTATGCGCTCGACCACTTCCTCCGGTGCCTCGATGAGGCGACTAGAGTCTTTGAATGTGTGGCGGAGGCTGTGGACCACGACCCGTTTGTCCGTAATCCCTGCCCTTCCGCGAATGAGTTTCGATAAACGCTTCCCTATACTCGCGTACCGGCGCCCTTGTCCGTTGGGTTTTAGATCGAACAAATAAGGACTATTGACCGCCCTCGCTGTGAAATCCAGGAATCCATCGGCAAGCAATTTCGGATGCACCGGGACAGTCCTAACCGATGAGGCGGTTTTGACTTTGTTGGTTCCGAGATCATGGATGTGGATAACGTGGACACCGCCTATCCTCTTTATGTCGCCCGGCGCCAACTGGGCGATTTCTTCGCCCCTCGCCCCCGTGTAGATAAGGACTCTCAGAAACCATAGCGCCTGATCGTCGTCTTTCCATTCGTCCTCGGCTTTCACTAGGATGGTCTCTAACTCTGAGGGTGCTAAGGAACGTCGCTTATTCGCCACGGTCTCAGCATGGCCCCCCTTCCCTCTGTGTATGCGGATATCGGATGCTGGATTAGACTCTATCAATCCTTCAGAAGCAGCGAAGCTTAGGAGAGCCTTCACACACCTCAAGTGCTTCGCCGCAGACGAAGGAGCGAGTCTCTTCAGATTCTTCTTCTCCGCTATCGCCAGGAGTTTGGTAACCGACAGTCCCGCAGTCCCCTTCTGGTTTAAGTTCGGAAGGCGCGACACAGTGTTACGGAAATCGCGGATATGATTTGCGCGTATGTCCGTGAGCCTCAGTCCAGGATTTAGTTCCTGGAAGAGCTTGGCAGATTGAAGGAACTGGATCCCGACGGAAGGCGACTTAGCCGCATACCAAAGAGGGTAAAGTCCCACCAGGGTCAAAGCCTCTTCCCCTGACTTTGCAGTTTTCTGATCCAGTTTGAGTTTCTTAAGCGTCTCGGTGTGTTTGGCTACCTGCCGGGCTTTAACGTCCGACTCCGCACGTAGCGCAGCGATCGTGGCCTCTGACTCGTCCTCGTCCGCCTCTCCGTCCAGGTGCACGAGATCATGAAGCATTTCGGCTTTATAAGCGGCGCGTTCTCCGGAAGCTTGCCGATCCTTCACCCATTTGAGATAGCCCCTGACACCTCCCTCGGCATCTATGGCCTGACGCTCCTCGAAAGTAAGGGAAGGCAGAAGGGCTTCCGCTTCCTCAATCGGATCGGGCGCCCTCAATCTAATGATGAGTCGATCGTGCCGGGCCGCAAGCTCGCGAGCTTTCGTTTGTGCGAGACGTTCATCGGATGTGTCCAGACTTACCTTCCAGCGCTTGCGCCTTACTTTGGACGCCACGTCTGGAGGGACAACCCGCAAATAATAGAGGTTAGTCGACTGCCCCAACTTATGGACGTAGTTGTTTTTGGATGCACGCATGAGGGCGACTCGCATGTTCTATATTGCCTAGGTTTTTACCTAGGTTTTTGCCTACCCTCAACTTTTTTATACGTTATAAATCATAATGTTATAGAAGCTGCCCGCTTCACGGGTCTAACGAAAAGAACCAATCATAATGTTCACCGCCTTCGATCTGCCCTTGCAGATAGTCCTGGGCATAGATCGTGACATGGCCGAGGTCGGGATCGAAATCGACATGATCCTGGCCCTCCCGCCAATCGGAGAGCGGCAGGTAATTGTCGATGCCCACGAAGTCGATGTCGCCATGGGCCCAGAGCGGATCGAGATGGAAATGCACGTCGCCCGTGCCGTCGTCGGGCCTGTGACTGTGATATTCTGACCAATCCGCGGCATAGCTGATCTCCACATCCTCCCCGAGCAGCGTGCGGGCCTCCTCTGCGAGAGCCTGCAACCCGGCGACGAAGGGATAGCTGCCGGCGCCGTCGCGCAGCTGGGTCAGGCCCACCATCTCCGAGCCGATCAGGAACGCATCCGCATTTGCGCCCTGGGCGAGGGCCGCATAATGCAGGATGAAGCGGCGGTAGGACCATTCCGCCGGTCCGGAATAATCGACACGCTCGTCCTCGGCGTCGAAGGAGAAGTCGGCCGCGGCGGCAGTGCCCAGGAAGGCGTCGACCTGCGTTGCCGCCGCCGCGGTCTTGTCGGCGGCCAGGGCGCCGGTTCCGCTATTGGGGAAAAAGGTGGACAGCCCATGGCGCAGCGTGGCTTGCGGTCCCACGAAACGAGCCGTTCCCACCGCTGAATTCGCAGCCGTTGGAAAGGAGCCCACCGCTCCGAAGGCGGGAAACAAATCGACGCGAAACGCGGTTCCGGCGGGATCCTCGAGATCGATCCACAGCCGCCGGAAATCTCCCTCCGTCTCCATTCCGGAGCCGTGCCGGGTGAGGCCTGCACCGCTGGTCAGCGCATTCACCTGGTCCGTGACCGGATTGTAGCGCAGCGTGACGGCATGGGTGGACAGCCTCGTGAACACGCGCAGGGCGGGGAACGCGACTGCGGCTGCATCCCGCTTCACATAGACCGACACCGTGGCGCGCTTGCCGATCAACGCGCTGACCGCAGAGGACGCAAACCCCCCGGCACTTGTCGAGGCATCCTGCAGCACCAGCAGGTCGCTGCTGACGCCTGCGGGCGTGTCGCCGGCTTCCGGGGTCACCGTGACCGAGGATTTGCTCCAGGCGCTGAGCGTCTCGGTGGTCGGCAGGAAATTCTGCCGCCCCGGCGCCGGATCGGCCGTGATCCGTCCCCGCCACGGATAGGCCGGCTGCGACGATGCTCCCGAATAGGGGTCGCTGAGGCCATTGTCTGCGGCGATGTCCATCATCAGGAAGGGCAGCACGGTCACGTGATAGCCCCGCTCCTTCAGCGCTCCCACCGCGCGAACGACGGAGGCGTCGTTGGGGGTGCCCCCGAAGGCCGGCCGTTCTGCGACCAGCGTCACCACCTCCGCCTCTTCCCGCGTCAGCCCCGCGACGCGCCAGGAGAGGGGAATGGTCTCCTTCTCCCCATTATCGACTTTCGGGCGGATGCTGCAGTCGGCGCAGCGCAGATCGTCGCCGAACCAGGCGACCACCAGGTTCACGGCTGCCAGATTCGGCAGCAGCGCCGCGAGGTGTTCGAGCGTGACCTCCCAGTCGCTGCCGGCCTGGACCAGATGCGCGTTCTCGGTCCCCACCGCGATCGTCCCCCAGCTGCCTTGGGTGACCTGCTTGACGGTATCCGGCTCGTAGCCGAATTCGGTGGCCCCGGGGATGAGATTGACGGCGCGGATCCGCTCCTCGACCCGTCCCGGCAGCACCTTGAACACTTCGAAATTGAGCTGCGGGATCCGGTTGCCGAAGGCCTCCAGCGGCATCCGCTCGAACACGATATAGGCGGTGCCGCGATAGGCCGGTGCGCGGCCTGCCCCCTCCTTCGCCTCGATCAGCGCATCGGGAAGCTGTGCGTCATCGCCCTTGTGGATGCGGAAGCTGAAGCCGCCGAGCCCCACCTCCTTGCCATCGGCCCACATGCGGTTCACCGCGGCGATCTCGCCCTCGCACAGCGCCACCGCGAAATTTGCGTAATAGCGATAGGTGATGCGGGTCGATGTCGCCCCGTCGATGAAGAGAAAGCCGCCACTTTCGGTGGTGTCCTTGTCGATCACCTCTTCCAGCCGCGTCGCCCAGATCATCTGCCCGCCGACGCGCACCCGGCCATAGGCGCGGGGGATGGGAGCGCCCTCCGTGGCCGAGAGCACATCCAGCTCGGTGAGCCGCGGACCGACCTGCGTCGAGCCCGAGCCGCCGCCGAACAGCGCGTTGTCGATGGCGCTCCCCGCCACGGCAGCGCCCACCTGCAGGAGGGTCGTGCCGATGGTGCTGAGGCCCATGGAGGAGCCGAGCGCCGAGGCGGCGGTGGTCAGCAGCAGCGATGCCATGGGGTCTCCTGAAGCCTCAGCCCATTATGAACACGCCGGCCAGTCGCCGCTGCCACCACGTGCAGAACGCGACCTCCGAGACGCAGATGCCCTCATGCACATGGATCATGCCGTCGGGCCCGGTCAGCAGCGCGGCATGTTTCGCCGCGCAGCTCTGCCGCCAGCGGAAGACCGCCACCATCCCCGCCTTGCGGGCGTCGGACGGGACATGCGCAAACTGCGCGGCCAGCCCGTTCAGCAGCGCTTCCTCGCCCCCCGTCTCGGCCCAATCCTTGGAATAGGCCGGCAGCCGCTTTGGTTCACGGCCGCCGATCTCCCGCCACACCCCGCGGATGAGGCCGATGCAGTCGCATCCCGCACCGCGCAGGCTCGCCTGATGGCGGTACGGCGTGCCGAGCCAGCCGCGCGCGATCGAGACGATCTCACTCGCTTTGGGTGAGGCTGCCGCCATCGAGGCCCTGATCGCCGACCGAGGGATAGGACATGACGAAATCATTGGTCGGCATATGCGGGAAGCCGCGGAAATTGACCCCATTGCCGAATTTCGCCCGGCATGTCGTGAAGCGCTTGTCGCATCCCGCCTCCACCGTGAAGTGGTCGCCCCCAGCGATCGTCCCGGCCGGGCCGATCCACAGCTCCAGATAGACGGCGCCCGCCTCCAGCCGGTGCGTCTTGATCTCCGAGACGACCCCGACATTCGCGCCCGTGGTCCAAATCAATCGGCCCTGCTCGAACCAGCGCGGCGGGAACGTTTCGAGCCCGCTGGCATCGAGCCGGCGATTGGCATGGACCGCCGCCACCTCCCCCACAGCGCGCAGGCCGTCCGCATCGAGATCGACGCCGCAACGGCCATCGCCCAGCACGGCATCGCAGCTCACCTGATAGAGCCTCCCCTGGGGCCGGTTCAGCCGATGGGCGAGTCCCCGGATCTCGGCGGTGAAGCCATGCAGTCCGCGGCGCACCTCGCCCAGATTGCCGTACCGAAGTGCTACCCACTGGCTCGGATCCGCCCAGTTCACGCGCAGGATCTCGACCTCCGCATCGTCATAGAGACCCGCAAGGATATCCGGCTCGGTGATTGCTGCGGCGCTGAGCGCTCCCTCAGCCTCCGTGGTATCGATGGACAGCCCCAGCCCCGAGACGATCTCCCCGGCCGTAAAGCCTGTGCCCGCGGCATAGACGGTCCCCTCCACCTCGAGGTCACAATCATGATCGGTAAAGCCCAGGACCAGGCCGTCGCGGCGGGTCAGCTTCCAGCACCAGGCCAGAGTCGTGGCCCCGCTGTCGAGATGCGCCTGCAACCCCGCCTCAAGCGCTCTCATATCCTGATCTCCACCAGCGGAATGGCCGGGATCTCGCCGGCCTGGAATGCGGTCAGGTTGATCTCGAGCCGGTCGGTGTCGAAGCGCACGGGCGTGTCGAACTCGAAACCTGCGGTGAGTGCTGCCGCAGCCGCCGGCGCCACGGAGAACGTCACCAGCCCCGTTGTCGGATCGACTGTGAAATGCATGCCGGCCACCTGTTCGACGCCGCCCACCGCCACCCTCACGGTGCCGGCAACCGGCTTGGCGATCACCCGGACATAGTGGATCCCGCCGGAATTGTAGCGCTTGACCAGCGGGAAGCTCGTCTGGCTGCCGGTGCCGGTTCCGAGCGACTGGTCCGTCGCCGTCACCCCCGCCCCCGGCGCCTTCGAGGCAAAATCCGTATGATCCTTGTAGCGGAACCCGTGCAGCCGGCCGTTGCGGGTCTCGAAAAAGGCGATCACCGCCTGCAGATCGTCCAGGGACTTCACCCCGTAGCCCGCATTGTATCGCCGCCGTGAATGGGCCCAGCGCGCATTGCGCTCCTCGGCCCCGGAGCCGAGCACCACCACATCCGTCCGCCGTTCGGGCCCGCCCGATGCGCCGAAGGAAATGGCGGTGGGAAACCGCACCTCATGAAACATCGCCCGCTCCGTTATGTGCCTGCCCGCCGGGTCAGAGGTTGCGCCTGCCGCGGGTGAGGGCCCGCGCCAGCATCACGCCGATCTCTCCTTGCGCCCGGCGGAACCCGTCCACATCGGGCGAGGTCACGTTGAAGGTCACCTGCACGGGCCCCCCACCGCCATCGCTGCGGACCCCCAGGCGCCCATCGCGTCCCCGCGCCAAAGGGAGGATGGCTTCCGCTCCCGCCTCGCCCATGAGCCCGACGCCGCCTTGCATGGGAAACAGCGTCGGGCTGCCCACCACCCCACCATCGGCGAAGGCCTTGAGCCGGCCGCCGGAAAAGGCGTTGCCTTGCGCGTTCGCCGTCAGTCCGCCCAGGGCGGCGCCGAAGGCCTGGCCCAGCCCCTGCGTCAACGGCTTGAGCGCGGACGTGAGGCTCTGTCGCGACAATGACAGCACCAGCCCCCGCAGCACCTCGCTCAGCGATTTGCCGCCGCTCGCCGCATTTGTGAAGGCGCGCGTCAGCGACCGCTCGAACCCGTGTGCGAGACTGCCGATCTCCTTGAGCTCGGACTTGAATTGCGACGCATCGAGGCCGATGGCGACCTCGACGCTGTCCACCCGCTCTGCCATGGCTCACTCCTTCATGTCGGGAAATCGCGCCATCAATGCCTCCAGAACGGCCCGCTGCGGCGCCTGCCGCGGCGGGACGACAAGACCTGCGCCGTCCAGCACCGCCATCAGCTCCCGCGGCGTCATGGCCCAGAAGTCCTTGGGCGCGATCCCGGCCCGGCCCATGCCGAGCGCCATCAGGCGCGGCCATGGAAAGCGGCCGGTCGCGCTCACCCTGGCTCGGCGCCGAAGGTCGCCTGCAAGAGCTCCGAGACGATCGAGACATAGCCGACCGCCCCGCCCTGCGCGGTCAAGGTCGCGATCTCCTGGTCGCTCACGGAGTTCCCGGCACCGCGCAGGCCGGCGCCGATCAGCCGGATTGCGTCGCGCGCCTTGATGCGCCCGCCCTCGAAGCGTTCGGCGAGCCGCATCAGGTCGATGCCGCCATAGGCGTCTTCGAGCTCGGCCAAGGCCCCCAGCGTTAGGCACAGCGTATAGGATCGCTCGCCGAGCACCGCCTCGATCTCGCCCCGGTGTCGATTGGCCATGTCCCTCTCCTCAGGCAGCGGTGAAGGTGAGGGCGCCGGCCGATTCCAGCGCCAGTTCGAAACTCATTTCGCCGTCATGCGGGCCGGCATAGTCCAGGGCGGTGATCTGGAACGCCCCCTCGATGGTGCCGAAATCGGGAACCACCACCTGCCAGTCGCGGATCGTGTCGGCGAAGAAATACGAGCGCACCGTAGCGTCCGAGGCCTCGTCCTTGAAGATCCCTGCACCGCGCACGCTCGCCGTCCGCACCCCAGCCCCGCTCAGGAGCTCGCGCCACTGCCCGGCGGACTCCGCATGCGTGACGTCCACGGTGCGCGCATTGAGCCCCAGGCTATGTGTCCTGAGCCCGGCGATCGTCACGAAGACGCCGCTCCCAGTGCTGTCGACCTTGAGCAGCAGGTCCCGCCCCTTCTGTGCCGCCATTCCGCTCTCCTCTGTCCGATTGATTACCCCTGCTGCCGGCCGGCCGCCTCTAGAGAGGCTCCGTCACGGCCCGCACGCGCATGACCCCGTGATAGGTGCGTCCATCCGGATCGCGCAGCGCATGCCAGAACACCGGCCGCAGATTGACCAGGCGGTATCCGTCCAGCGCCGGCAGATCCTCCTCCAGCGCCGAGTCCAGCGCCCCCATGATCTCCTGGGTCTCGTGGCGACCCTTGGCGCGCGACCAGATATGCAGCGTCACCTGGTGCTCATGGCCCTTGCGCGTCTGGGTGCTCCAGTCGCTCGAGCGGATCTCACCGATGGTGACATAGGGAAAGCCCTGGGGCTCCCCCACATCGTCGAGGATCCCCGCCTCGCCCAGGAGCGAGATCATCTCCGCCTGCCCGCTCAGATGTGAAAACAGCGCCTTCTGCAGCGCCAGTGCCGCGCTCCCGCTCATCCCTCGCCTCCCCCTCTGATGATCTCCAGGATCTGCCGCCGCACCGCCCGCAAGGCTGGACTCAGGCGGGGCGCTGCCGGCCTGGCCAGGGTGCCGAACTCCGCGGCAGCAGCGTCAGGATCCCGCGTGCCGATCATCACCCGCCCGGCGACCGGATCGGCATCGATCCGCAGGTCCCGGAGACCCGAACCGCGCGCCTCCTCGCCCACCAGCGCCCCCAGGCGCAGCAACACATCTTCCGCCGACAACCGGTGCAATCGTGCCTCCAGCGCCCGCGTTGCGGCATCGAGTCCTGAGATGCGGACCGTCGGCTTCATGGCGTGAGCTGCTCTGTCGCAAAGCAGAGGAGCTGCCGTCCGCGCTCCTCGGGATCGAGGAGGCTGACGACCTCGAACACCCGGCTGCCCTTCACCAGGCGCATGCCCGGAACCATGTCGGTGCGGAACCGCATGCTGATGCGATGGCTCACCATGGCTCCTGTCTTCTCGTTGCGGAACCGCTCCTGATGGCCCGCCGGTTCGATCTCCGCCCACAGGCTGGCGACCGGCGACCAGGCGAGCGTTGCGCCACCGGCGCCATCCGGCGTCCGGACGGGCGCTTCCAGCGTCAGCCGGTGGCGCATCATGCCGATCCGCTTCACAGCGCGAGCGCCCGGTAGGGATCGACCAGGGCCCGCACCATGCGCGGCACCTCATGGACCGGATCGCCCAATGCGGCCGGTTCGCGCTGTTCGAACCAATGGGCGACGAGCTGCAGGATCGCCAGCCGGATCGGCGCGGGCACCGCGGGGGCCGTGTCCCCGAAGCCCGCCGTCAGCTGGATCTCGATGCCCCGCAAGGCGCGTCCCGGCAGGGGCCAGCCTGCCGCTGCACGCGGCCGCAGCCGGGGGCGCGACCCTGGATCCACCCCATAGATGTCGGGATCGACGAGTGTCGCCGCATCGTCATCCCCATAGACTTTGACCGCATCCACGGTCTGAACCGGGCTCACCGGGAGGGCGACGACGCCACTGATCGGCCATTGGTCGAGGAACACCGACCAGCCTTGCGTGATGAACACCCGCCGCGTCGCGCTCTCCAGATGCACCCGCGCCGCGGTGATCAGGGCGCCGATCATCGCATCTTCCTCGGCGCCGTCCACCCGGAGATGGGCACGCGCCTCCTCCACCGTCACCGGCTCGATCGCCGGTGGCTGCGTACAAATCGAAACCATGTCCTGTGCCTCGCCGACAAAGCCTCTCAAGGATGGGGCGCGGGCCGCCGGGTCGCCCCGATCGTCCCGCGCCCCGCATCGTCACGTCCTGACGGGGGAGGAAAACGTCAGGGCGCGCCGAATTTCAGGAGCTTGATCGCATCGAAATCCTGCACCCCGCCGCCCACGCGCTTGGTGGTGTAGAAGAGCACATAGGGCTTGGCCGAATAGGGATCGCGCAGCACGCGCACGCCCAGCCGGTCGATGATGAGATAGCCGCGCTTGAAGTCGCCGAACGCCACCGACAGGCTGTCGGCCGCCAGATCCGGCATCGCCTCCGCCTCCGCCACCGGGAAGCCCATCAGGCTCGCCTGACCGCCGGCCTGTGCGGCGGGCTGCCAGATATAGTTCCCGTCCGTATCCTTGATCTTGCGGATCGCCGCCTGCACCTTGCGGTTCATCACCCAATGGGCGTTCTGCCGGTAGCCGGCCTTCAGCGCATAGATCAAGTCGATCAGGATGTCGGAGGGATTGGAGGCCGGAAAGGCGCCGTCCACCCCGGTCAGCAGGAAGCCGAGAGACCCCCAGGCCCAGCTGCCATTGGCGATGGTGTCATGGGCGAGGAAGCCCTTGGGCTTGTTGGTCCCGTCCCCGGTCACGAAGGCCGTGCCCTCCTGCTCGGCGAACACGGTGCGCACCTCTTCGGCGATCCACTGGTCGATATTGACCGCACTGTCGTCGAGCAGGCTCTGCGTCGCCGCCGGCATGGCATAGAGCTCCGTCGTCGGGAACTCGAGCTCGGCCAATGTCGGGGAGTTGGTCTGGCTCCGGGACGCTGTTTCCCCGACCCAGCCGGTGGCGGCCCCGGTGGTCACGAAGGGCTTCTTGTAACTGCTGCCCGAAACCTGCCGCACCGTGGAGATGGCGCGGATGGGCGACACCTGCGCCAGCAGCCGGCCGATTTCGGTCTCCGTCTGCTCCGGTACCAGATACCCTCCGTCGGGCCCAGAGCCGACCGACAGCGCCTTGGCTTCAAGCGCCCCGAGCCCCTGCACTTCGCCCTTGCGGATATAGGCGTTGAATGCCGTCTTGTGCTCGCCGGCATGGGCGTTGCGGAGTTCGGGTCCGTTATCGCCCAGCCGCGGCCGTGCCGACTTGAGCGCCAGTTCGTCCAGCACGCGCTTCTGCTGGTCGAGGGCGGCATTGATCCGCTCGACCTTCTCCTCCGTCACCACGTCCTGGCGGAGCTTGCCCTCCACTTGGCCCAGCCGCTCGTCATTGGCCTCCTTGAAGCTTTCGAAGGCGCGCATGAACTCGCCGAAAGCCGTGGCGATTTCCGTCGGCGGCGCGCCGGCGACCTTGGTCTCGAGTGCTCCCGTCTGTAGGCTCTGCATGGATCCGTCCTCGTTAGTTAGGCATGGATGAAACGTGCCGCCGCCCTCAGGCTGTCGGCGGAAAGACCGGGTCTGTTCACCCGCGCCGCCTCCAGCAGCGGGAAGGTGACGAGCGAGATCTCCCAGAGATCGACGGTGAGCAGGCGCCGCTGACCGCTGCCGCGGTCGCGGACGGCCCTCACGGTGCGAAAGCCGATCGACAGCCCGTCCAGCGCGCCCATCCCCACCAGCGCGCCAAGCTCTGCGGCGCGTCCGGTCTCGGCAAGACGGCCGCGGACCCTCAGGCCGCTCGCGTCTTCGGCAATCATCTGCCACACCCCGATCGGCTGGGCCGGATCGTGGTGGAACAGCATCTTGACCCCCTGCGGACCGCGCCGCCTGAGGCTCGCCGCGAAGGCCCCTGCCGTGACCACGTCGCCGCCGCTATCGGCCACCCCGAACAGGCTGGCATAGCCCTCGATCTCCAGCATAGCCCTGTCCCTCTCGCCCGATATGCCGCTAGCCCGCCTGGGGCCCGTACCCCACGGCGGCCCGCTTCTCGTCCTGGCTGAGGAAGTCCGCGGCTCCGACGCGCGCCCACAATCCCTCGCGTTCGGCGGTCAGGGCCTCCACCTGGTCGGCGTCGTACCAGAGCCTCAAGGGGTGGCCGAAGCCCGGCGCGAGCCATAGCGTCAGCGCCCGGGCCGTCCGCCCCACCAGGGGCAGCACCGTCTGCCGCCAGAACACGCGATTGGCTTCGGCGTAATTGGAGAAGGTGTTGTCGCCGGGAATGCCCAGCAGCATCGGCGGCACTCCGAAGGCGAGCGCGATTTCCCGCGCCGCCACGTCCTTCGCCCCGATGAAGTCCATGTCCTTCGGGCTGTAGCCCATGGATTTCCAGTCCAGCCCGCCTTCGAGCACCAGCGGCCGGCCGGCATTGGCGGCCCCCTGATAGGACTGCTCCAGCTCCTGTTTCAGGCGGCTGAACTGCTCCTCCGACAGGCTGGCGCCATCGGCGCCGCCATAGACGAGCGCACCCGAAGGCCGCGCCGCATTGTCGAGCAGTCCCTTGTTCCACGCCCCCGCCGCCGAATGCACGTCGATGGAGCGCGCCGCCGGCTCGAAGGGGCTCAGCCCGTAATGGTCGTTGCTCGGATTGAACAGCCGCAGATGCAGGATCGGTCTCTGCCCCACCGTCCTCTGGTCGAAGCGCACCGTCTGGCCCGAGGCCGTGTAGTCGAAGCCGTCCGGCCAGCCATTCGGCCCCGCCACCACCTGCATCCGGTCGGGCCGCAGCGCATGGAGCTCGCGCACCTGTCCACCGATGCTCACCGCTTCCAGATAGCTGTTGCCGGCGGTCTGCAGATAGCCATAGGCGAGCTCGAATAGGTCGACGCCGCTCGCCCCGGGATGCGGGGCGGAGAGCAGGTCCAGCAGCGGATGCTGCGTGAGCTCCCGCTCGCCCTCATAGAGCAGCCAGGGCACCGACGCCGCCGCCTCGGCGATCATCCGCACGCAGCGATAACCCACCGCGTTCTGAGTGAAGCCTTCCCGCGCCAGATCGGCATAATTGCGCGGCGTCCAGACCGGCTGGCCCTGCACATGCAGCGCAATGAGCGGCCCCGTGGCGCTGCGTTTGACATCCGGCGCCATCCTGGCCTGGCCGGCCACCAGCTTTCGCAGGCGTTTCAGCATAAATGTGTCTCCCGATGAATGGATGCCGGCCGAACCCGCTTCAGAGCGTCCGCACCCGCGGGGTGCCCTGCCGCCCCAGCATCAGCTCCGTCAGTGCCCAGACCAGCGCATCCGCCCGATCCGGGCTGCGGCCAGAGCTCTCGATGATCGCCTCGAAGCTGCACAGCTCGTCCTCCAGGTCCGGCAAGCGGCCCACATGGCTCACCCGACCCTGCTCGTAGAGGGCGGCCACCGGCTCGGCGCGCATCTGCTTGCCGCGACTGGCCCTGACCGAGCGGAAGGCGATGGAGGCATCCACTTCGCGGATCACCGCCTCCACCATGTCGCCGCCCTGGTTGACCTCGGCGATGAGCCGGTCGGCTTCGAAGGCGTGATAGATCTCGACGGCCCGCCGCGCCCATCGCGTGGGAGCGACACCGCCGATGGAGCCGTCCTGCAGCACATAGGCGCGTCCGTCGATGCCGAGGCCCGCACAGATGATGCCGCAGGCATTGGACTGGGACGTCCCCGTGGCGGGCGGATCCACCGCCACGATGCAGCGTCGCAGTTCGGGCGCCTGGCTGACCCGGGCCTCCTCGATGTCGCTGCGCTTGAACAGCGCGTTGGGATCGTCCTCGATGAGCTCGCCCTCGAGCTCCTGTCGGCCCAGGACGGTCCCCTTGTATTTTCGCTCGATCACCGCGAGAAACGACGGTGCCAGGTTCTTGGCGTTGTCGCGCGTGGCCGATCGCGTGACCCGTGTCCCCGGATCGGCGATCAGCTGCCGGATGAGCGGCACCGGCCGCGGCGTCGTCGTGGCCACGACCCGTGGATGCGCGCCCAGCCGCAATCCGAATTGCAGCATGTCCCAGGTCTCCTGGGCATGCCGCCATTTGGCGATCTCGTCGCACCAGGCGACATCGAATTGTGGTCCCCGCAGGCCGTCCGGCTCCTCGGCGGAGAACAGCTGGGCGATGGCGCCATTGCGCCAGGTCACCGTCCGCTTGGAGGGCTCGAACACCGGGCGCTCCCAGCTCTTATGGATGTTGAGCAGACCGGATTCGCCCTCCACCATGACCGATCGCACATCCGCCAGGGTCTGCCCCACGAGCGCGATCCGACGTGCCGGGGCATCCCGGAAGGCCAGGTCTTCGCTGACCTGCTTCTTGATCCATTCGGCGCCCGTTCGGGTCTTGCCGGCCCCGCGCCCGCCCAGCAGCAGCCAGACGGTCCAGTCGTCGTCGTAATGAGTGATATCCGGCGGGAGCTGGTCGGTGCGGGCGGATGAGACCCAGTCCGCATCCAGGCGGATGATCTCCCTCCCCTTTGCCAGCCCCAGCTTTTTGAGGCGCTCAGTCGGGGACAGTGAATCCAAACCGATCCGCAAGCTCTGCACGGAGGATATGGATCGCCTTCTCGTCGGGTTCAGGAATCACGTCCTTTCGCCCTCCCGCATTGATTTCCAGGTCGACCAGCTTGTCGACGGTGTTCGCGATCGTGGCCATGGCGCGCGCCGAGCGCTCCGTCATCACCGCATCGTCCGGGTGTTTCTCGTTGATGGCGGCCAGCTGCTCGAGCTGGTTGGTGAGCACCTCGAGCATGCGGGTCCGCACCTTCCGCAAGGGCAAGGGCTTGCGCCGCGGCGGCCCTGCGGGCGGCGACGGCCGGCTGCGCCACATGCTTTCCAGGCCACCGCGTTGCGGCCAGCTCTTCATGTTGGAGTGACGGTAGATGGTCGCCGTCGAGATGCCGAATCTCAGGGCGATGGCCCTCATGGGCTCGCGTGTCATCACATAGGCATGCTCGATCGCTGCCCAATCGACATCTACGGTCATGAGGTGTGCCTGCGAATTGGAGAGGAAGCCGCGCCGGGCCCTGGGAGGCGGAACCGCCCCGCAGTCGGCGTCGAGGCGCAAATGCTGGAATGTACGAAACCTACCCCAAACAGCGCGACGCTGTCAATCTTTTTTTAACGTATTACGTGATTTTTATACAAATCGCATCACGCGAATTGCCAGCGCTGTGTGTCCCGCTCGTCTCCCGTGGCGGGGTGACCTCGCCGCATCATCATTTTATATTCATCACCCTGCAGCTAGGATCAGAGTGAACTGGCGCTTGTCTACTTGGCGCGCCTGATCCATAGCTTGTCCTATAGGCTGGCCGAAGTGGACCTGGTATGGAATCATCAGGGAGACACGTGGCCCTGCCGGCATGATTTGAGGACTTAATTCCGTGTCGAAGCCCCGTTCGGACAATCCGGTCTATCGGTTCTTCTACGCCGCGGAGACCTGGGTAGGCTCCGCGCTCTATGCGTTTGGCGACTGGACCGGGCGCATCTGGGACAATTATGCAGCGCGTTTGGCCCCCCTGAAGGTTTCCGGCCCTCTGCGCGGCTTCCTCGAGATCGGCTCGGACGGGATTTCGCTCGGCCTCATCGCGGCTCTGGGTATTTTGTATTATGCCCTGCCCCCCTTCAGCGGCACGGGTGATATCTGGAATCGCGGCCGCGAATATGCCGTCACCTTCACCAGCGCCTCGGGCGAGTTGATCGGACGCCGCGGCATCCGCCAGGACGACAACATCGCCCTGGATGAGATTCCCCCTCAGGTGATCAAGGCGGTGCTGGCGACGGAAGATGCGCGTTTCTTCACCCATCTCGGCGTGGACGTCTTCGGCACCCTGCGCGCCCTGGTCAGCAATCTGCGCGCGAACAACGTCGTGCAGGGTGGCTCGACCCTGACCCAGCAGCTCGCCAAGAACCTGTTCCTGAGCCCGGAACGGACCTTTCGCCGCAAGATCAACGAAGCCTTCCTCGCTTTGTGGATCGAGGCCCGGCTGACCAAGCCGGAGATCCTCAAGCTCTATCTCGACCGCTCCTATCTCGGCGGCGGTGCCTATGGCGTGGAGGCCGCGGCGCAATTCTATTTCGGCAAGTCGATCCGCGACGTGAACCTGCCCGAGGCCGCCATGCTGGCCGGCCTGTTCAAGGCGCCCTCCACCTATGCCCCTCACGTCCATCCCGAGGCGGCGCGCACCCGCGCCAATGTGGTGCTGGCTCGCATGTTGGATGCCGGCTTCATCAGCCAGGGAGAGCTGTTTGCCGCCCGCCGCGTGCCGGCGGAGAGCACCATGGTCAAGGATTTCTTCGCCCCCGACTACTTCCTTGACTATGCCTATGCGGAAGTTCTCCAGATCCTCAAGAAATACGGCCTCTCGAAGGATTACGTGATCGACGTGAAGACCACCGTCGACACGGCGCTCCAGAAATATGCGCAGACCACCATGAACGGCTTCCTTGAGAAGGAGGGCCCTGAGGTCCATGCGACCGAGGGAGCTCTCGTCTCCATGAAGCCCGATGGCGCCATCAAGGCGATCGTCGGCGGTCACGATTATGAGCAGAGCCAGTTCAACCGCGCCACCGACGCCCTGCGCCAACCCGGATCGTCCTGGAAGCCCATGGTCTATCTGGCTGCCCTGAAGGCGGGGTTCCGGCCCGATTCCATCGTGGTCGACCAGCCCGTCTATATCGGCAACTGGGCGCCGAAGAACTATACCCGCAAATTCGCTGGCCGGACCACGCTGGCCTATGCCTTGCGTCAGTCCTTGAACACGATCCCCATCCAGCTTGCCATGAAGATCGGCCGCCAGTCGATCATCGACACCGCCAAGCTTGCCGGCATCCGCACGCAGATCCTGTCGGTGCCCTCGATGCCGCTGGGCACGAATGAGGTGACGGTCCTCGACCTCACCACCGCTTATGCGACCTTTGCCAATGGCGGCAAGGCGGTGAGCCCCTACGCCGTCCTCGAGATCCGGCGGCCCAATGGCGATCTGCTGTTTGACCGCGCGAAGAACGTGCCGCCGGCGCCGCAGATCTTCGACCCGATCAACGTCGCCGACCTCAACTACATGCTGAACCAGGTGATCACCCAGGGCACCGGTCGGCGCGCGCAGCTCGGCTTCACGCCCCAGGCCGGCAAGACGGGCACCACCCAGGATTATCGCGATGCCTGGTTCATGGGCTTCACCGCCCAATACGTCACCGGCGTCTGGTTCGGCAATGACGACTACTCGCCCATGAAGAAGATCACCGGGGGCAGCCTGCCCGCCATGGCCTGGAAGCAATACATGGAGAAGGCGCTCGAGACGCAGGTCGCCGAGCCGCTGCCCGGCGTGCCCCTCGACAACAGCTATGCCGCTTTCGTGGCGCGCCGCGAGAGTGAGGGCCAGAAACTGCCGGCGGCCTTGGCCGACGACAGTGGCCGGCCGCGCAGCACCACTCGGGCGGCGCCGAAGGTTGCCACCGTCGCCCCGCCGCCGCCTCAGGTTCGCGTCCAGCAGCAGCAGGCGGCACCCGTCGCCAACGTCTTCCAGCGCATGTTCGGCAATCTGTTCGGCAACCGCAATGCGCAGCCGGCGCCGGTGCCCCAGCAGCGCGGCGGATCGAACTTCCAGAGTAGATACGGCACCAATTGATGCCATGAGCCGGATGTCCGCGACCGCGAGAATTCTGCTCAACACCGCAGCCTTTCTGTTGGTGGGCTTGGGCCTTGGCTATTTCACGGTCGACATGGCCGTCACCCGCGGTTTCTCCCCCATCGTCCGCAGCAATGGCCCCTGGTCCGTCTGGACCGCGGCCTCCAGCATCGATGCCGACCCCTATACGCGCGCGCATTTCGCCTCGTTCGGCAAGCTCGGCATGAACGAGTTCGAAGCGATGGATTTCCGGGCTGAAGAGGATAGCGCCGGCAGTGCGCTGAGCCAGTCCTGCACCTATGTCCTGACCGGTGCGCCCCTGGCCGGGCGCTGGTGGAACATCGTGGTCTACCAGATCGACCGCAGCCTGATCCCGAACAAGGCGGATCGGCACAGCTTCAACTCCGAGAACGTCATCCGGGAGCCGAATGGCAGCGTCCGCATCGCTCTGTCGCCGCAGCCTCAATCTGGAAACTGGCTTCCTTTGGGCACCGGCGGCGGTTTCCGGCTGGTTTTGTCGATCATCGACCCGCCCCAGAACTACCGCGCCAATCCCTCGACCATTCCTTTGCCGCGCATCGAACGGAAGTCCTGCTGATGGGCCGCTTCGCTTTCTGGTGCATTGCCGTCCTGCTGCTGGCCGCCACGACCCATCTGGCAGTCGTCTTGTTCACGCCCGGCATCAGCATGGAAAGCATCATCGGCCGCGTCTTCACGACCGCACCGCTGAACAGCATGGTCGTGCTCGAGGCGGATGCGACCCCCACCATCCTGCGGGAAGCCAATCCCGACCTCGTCTATGCCGTCTGCCCTTACGACATCTCCGTCCAGCCTTTGTCCATCTCGACGAAGATCCCGGAATTCTACTGGTCGATCAGCATCTACAGCGATCGCGGCGACAATGTTTACACCCTGAATGACCAGCAGGCCGGTGTGAGCGCGCTCGATTTTCGGCTGGAGCTGGAGCCCCCGACCCTCGACCTGACCCAGCTCGTGGCGAGTGACGAAGAGGAGGAGGCGACGAAGGAGGCAGCCGTCGCGGCGGCCGACAACATCGTTCACCTGGAGACGCCCACCGAACGGGGCGTTGTGCTCTTGCGCGCCTTTCTGCCGGATCCCGCCTACCGTTCCCGGGTGACGGCAGCACTTCAGGCCTCGAGCTGTGCGCCTGCGGCGGCTGAAACTCCCGCCCCGGCCCCTGCGGCCCCGTCTTCAGCCCCGGCCGCCCCGTCTGCGGACGCACCGGCAGCCGCACCGAAGGCCGCTCGCGCCTCGCCTCAGCAATAGAGGGTCGCTAGGCCCGTCCGTCCCCTTCCTGGGGTCGGTCGGCCCGCGTCGACCGCGCCACGGCCGTCATCTCGGCCGCCTCCTCGCGTTCGATCCGGACGCCGGGAAAGATTGTAATCCTGCACGGCTCGACCGGGACGCGCTTGGCCCCGAGCCGTGCCCTGATCATCGGCAACACAAGCACGTTGGACATGAGTCTGGGTCCCCCCGTGAGCAAGCGATGGATGAAGCCAAATGGCATCGTCGCTTCATTAGAGGACCCGTAGAGTTAACAAACACCTAAGCTTGTCCGGGTGTTATCCGTCCCGGAACGAGGTCACGCCGGTCACCTTCCCCAGTTCCCGCAAAGTGGCCCCATCGATTTGGCCCGTCGCCGGCAGATCTCTATCCTTCTGAAACTGCGAGATGGCCTGGCGGGTCTGCGCTCCCGCGATCCCGTCGGCAGGACCGGGCGAATAGCCGAGCTCGGCCAATCCCTGCTGGATCAGCTTCGTCTTCTCCCGCTCGCCCTCATCGCCCGCCACGGGAGCCAATGCCGCCGGGGGCGCCGCGGCCGCCGTCGACGGTGCCGCAGTTGTCGCTCCCTCGGCGCCGAACTGGCTCGCCTTCAGGAATTGGGCATCCGCAACCACATCCTCCAGCAATCCCGCCGTGGCCTGGCCCGTCACCGGCAGCCCGCGCTTGCTCTGATAGGCTCTGATCGCGGCTTGTGTCGCCGCGCCGTCCGTGCCGTCCACGGGCCCCGTATAATAGCCGAGCAGGCTCAGCTCGCTCTGGATCGACCCGATCAGCGACGCGGTCGCGGGCTTGGCCGGAGTCTCTCCCATCGGCGTCTTGGAGACCGCCGACGAGGGCAATGCGGCCGGCTTGGCAGCGGGAAGGGCTTGGGCTTTGGGCCGGGCTGACGGCTGGACGCCGGCCACATTGTTGGGCGCGAGCAACTGCTTCCCGGCCTGGGCGAACAGCGCATTATAGGAGATGGCCCCTGCAAACAGGCAGACCAGCCCCAGGCAGACCGCACCGCGCAGGGAGAGGACCGGGCTTGTGTCCTCAAGCACGTCCTTCACGAGGATCTCCGCCATGAGACCCTCCCTGTCTGGGCGGTGTCGATCGGTTGAACGCAAGCTCTCATGAATATTCGACGCAACAACGGGATCGCGGAGGTCACGATCCACTTTTACAATTGCATCCTCGCCTTAATGAACCTTGAACCTTAACGCGAGAATCAAGGCTTTCCTGACGAACCAAAGGCCGTTGCCGGCATTTTACCGAGAATTGTAGCAATCGGCTTCACGAGCGAGAAACGCTCTCAGCCGTAAGAATTGCATCAAAGGCGACAGAAGACCGTCTCACAGGTGACCGTCATGTTTTTAGTACGCATAGCCATAGTGCTGTTTATCGTCGTCCTGCTCTTGCCCATCGGCAATGACGAATCGCGGGATTCGGCCACTGCGGAGTCCGCCGAGGTCTCGACCGGACAATTCGTCGATGCCGCCGTCTCCGCAGCCTATGACGTGACCGGCATTTGCGGGCGCCAGCCCGTGGTCTGTCAGATCGGCGGGGAGATCTGGACGACCTTCCAGCGCAAGGCCAGCCACCTCGGCGCCATGGTCTATGACTGGGCCAATGGTGAAAAGCCGGCGACGCCGCTGCTGCGCCGCGACGACAGCATCCGCATGCAGAATGCGGCGGATGGCGTCCATTCCGATGCGGGTCCGCGCGGTGATCGGATGACCGATCCCTTCAACACCCTCACCGATCGCGATCTGGTGCCGGCCTGGAAGGCGCCCAAGGCCTCTCCGACCTGAGCCCCAGGGATCCCCGACCTGAGCCCGGCGCCATCCTCAGCGCCGGATCAGCCGCGTCGAGCTGAACGGCAATTGGCGAATGCGAATGCCGGTGCCGGCAAAGATCGCATTGGCGACCGCCGGCGCGATCGGCGGCACCCCGGCCTCGCCCACGCCCGTGGGCGCAGCCTCCGAGTCCACGAGATGCACCTCCACCTCCGGCATCTCGCTCATCTTGAGCGGCTGGTAATCATGGAAGTTGCTTTGCAGGACGCGGCCATGGACGAAGGTCACCCGCTCGCGCAGCGCCGCCCCGAGACCGAAGCCGAGCCCGCCCTCGATCTGACTGCGTACCAGCTGCGGGTTGATGACGATCCCGCAATCCACCGCGCACCAGACTTTGCGCACAGTGAATCGCGTTTCGCTGGGAAAGACGATCTCCGCGATCATCGCCACATAGGTGCCGCGCGTCCGGTGCAGCGCCACGCCGCGAAAGGCTGAGCCCTGCTGGCTCCCATGCCAGCCGGCGGCTTCCACCACCCGGTCGAGGACCCCTTCATAGCGCGGATCGCTCCCCATCATGCGGCGGCGGTAGGACACCGGATCGATATCCGCCGTATAGGCGAGATCATCGATGAAGGTCTCCACCACATAGGCCATGTCCGCATGGGCCGATGAGCGCCAGAGTCCCACCGGCACTTTCGACTGCGGCTGCTGCAGCTCGATTCGGACGTCGCTGAGGTCGTAGGGCAGCTCGGTGAAGGCGGGCTCGCCTTGGGCCTCTGTCGTCTGCTCGTCCCTGTTTCGGTTGGGCGGCATGTCCGCCACGCCCTGGCGGACGATGCGCTGTTGCCAGGACAGGAGGTCACCATTGCGGTCCAGGGCCGCCGTCACCCGGTGCAGCGAGGCCGGTCGATAGTAACCGCCTTTGATGTCGTCTTCCCGGGTCCACAAGAGCTTGACCGGCCGCTCCGTCCCCATCGCCTTGACGATCTGGGCCGTCTCAATGGCCGCATGGCTGTCGAAGGCCGCCCGGCGACCGAAGGATCCGCCGCATAGACCGTGATGACCTCGACCTCATGCGAAGCGATCCCGAGCTCGAAGGCGACATTGGCCTGGTCGATGCCTGGCACATGCGACGCGACCCAGAGCCGCGCCCGGCCGCCGGCCTGCTCCAGGACCAGGTCCAGGGTCTCCATGGGCGTATGCGCCAGATAGGGAAAGTGGAAATCGGCCTGGATGACCGTGGCCGCCCCCTTGGCCGCAGCATCGATGTCGCCGTCCTCGCGGATGACCACTCCCGGTTTCCCGGCGAGATCGGCATGGTGGGCCATGATCTCCGAGCTGCTCCGGATCTCGGCATCGGTATCGTTCCAGGTGATCTTGAGCAGCCGTTTCGCCTTGATGGCCGCCCAGCTCGTCTCCGCGACCACGGCGATGCCGCGCGAGATGGGCACGATGGCGACCACCCCGGGCACTGCGCGTGCAGCGCCCTCGTCGACCTGCATCGCGCGCCCGCCGAAGCGCTCGGGCCGTGCGACGACGGCCACGAGCATGGCCTCGCGCTTGATATCGGCGGCGTAGACCGCCGAGCCATTGCATTTGGCAGGCGTATCCAGACGCTTGAAGGAGCGCCCGACAAAGACGAATTCGTCCCGTCGCTTCAAATCCACGGCAATCGGCATCTCCAGGGCGGCAGCCCGTGCCGCCATGGCGCCGAAGCTGGCGCGATGGCCGCGCACGGAGATCAGCTGGCCCGCGGCGACCTTCACATGGCCGCGGGCGATCCCCCAATATTTCGCAGCAGCACCCACCATCATGGCCCGCGCGATCGCCCCCGCATGGCGATATTGCAGGAAGGCGTTCGCCATGGAGGTCGAGGCCAGGGTAGCCTGCAGTCCATGGGCGAGGAGGTTGTGGAAGCGGCTCGCATCCGTCGGTGCGAAGCGGGTGCGGATCTGCGCTCTGGCGGCGTCCATCTCGTCGGCCACCAGCATGGCGAGCCCCGTCTCGATCCCCTGCCCCATCTCCAGATGCTTGACGATGATGGTGACGATGTCGTCGGGGGTGATGATGACGAACGGGTTCGGCTGGAAGGTCACGAGGCCCCCCTCCGCATGGACCGGCAGCATGCGGCCGATCGCCAGGCCCCCGGCAGCACCCAGCCAGATCTTGATGAATCCGCGCCGGCTCGGCAGGAACGGGCTGTTCCGGGGCGCCGCCATGACTTATCCGCCGATGCTGTCGGAGGCTTGCCTGATCGCGCGGCGGATTCCCGAATAGGCGGCGCATCGGCACAGATTGCCGTCCATCTGTGCATCGATCTGCGCATCCGTGGGGCGGGGCAGCTCAGACAGCAAGGCGATGGCGGAGATGATCTGTCCGCTCATGCAGTAGCCGCATTCGGAAACGTCGTTTTGCCGCCATGCCGCCAGCACGCAATCCGCCACGGGACCGCGAACGCCTTCGATGGTGACGACCGAGGTCTTCGCCGCCTTGGCCGCCGAGACCAGGCAGGCGCGTTTGGCGCGGCCGTTGATGAGCACCATGCAGCTTCCGCAATGGCCCGCCCCGCAGCCGTATTTCGTGCCGGTCAAGCCCAGCTGGTCGCGTAGGATCCACAGCAGCGGAGTATCCGCCTCCGTCTCGACTTCGGCAGCGATCCCGTTGATCCGCAGTGACAGTCGCATGAAACACCCTGAGCCAAGCGAGGACCCGGGGCACTATCCGATTGAATAAATTGACGGCCGCAGGCGCGGCCGTCACGAGCTGTCCCGGCTCATTCAATCAATAGTATATGTTGTTTGAACTTACAACCTTTACGGATCGAGCTGGTCGGTTTGCTCGATTTCGATGCCGAAGCCGGTCAGGCCCACATAATGGCGCGTCGACGTCGCCAGCAGGGTGATGGACGAAACGCCGAGATCCCGGAGGATCTGCGCCCCCAGTCCGATGTCGCGCCAGGTTTCCGCTCGCGCCCGGTCGCTGCGGGTGGCGTCCTCGCTCTCCTCACTGTCCTTGCTGTAATCTGCGGCGGGAACGCCGGCTGCACCTTCGCGCAGATAGACCAGAACCCCGCGGCCCTCGGCTTCGAATCGCTTATAGACGGCGGTGAGGACCTCCCGCTGGCCGAAGATGTCGTCCAGCACGTCCTCGCGATGCAACCGGGTGGGCACGCATTTCTTGCCGCTCACATCGCCGAAGATGATGGCCAGATGCTGCACCGTATCGAAGGGGGTGGCATAGGCGATCGCCCGCGCCGGCCCGATCGGGGTCGTGACGGTGAGGTCGGCGGTGCGTTCAACCAGTTTCTCACGCGACTGCCGGTACGCGATCAGATCATTGACGGAAATGATCTTGAAGCCATGGTCCCGGGCGAATTTCAGAACCTCGGGGCCGCGCTTCACCGAGCCGTCATCATTGACGAGTTCCGCGATCACCCCGACGGGGGCGAAGCCGGCCAGCCGTGCCAGGTCCACCGCCGCCTCCGTGTGGCCGGAGCGCATGAGCACCCCCCCGCTCTTGGCGATCAGCGGGAAGACGTGGCCCGGCCGGACGAAATCATCGGCCCCGGCATTGCCGTTCGCCAGCGCCCGCACGGTGTTGCACCGCTCTTCCGAGGAGATGCCGGTGGTCAGGCCGTGGCGATAGTCGATCGACACCGTGAAGGCGGTGCCCATCGGGGCATCGTTGAGCGACACCATCGGGTCGAGGCGCAGCCGCTTGGCCTCCTCCGCCGTCAGCGGGGTGCAGACGATGCCGCTGGTATGGCGGATCATGAACGCAATCTGTTCCGGTGTCGCTTTTGCGGCCGCCATGATGAGGTCGCCCTCATTCTCGCGGTCGGCATCGTCCACGACGACGACCATTTCACCGGCCTTCACCGCTGCGACCGCTTGGTCGACCGGATCAAGGATCATCTCATCAGTCATCGGTTCACTTCCGTGCGGTCAAAAGAAGAGCGGGGCCCCGGGGCCCCGCTCATTAACGCGCCACGCGCATTGCGGCAAGGTCAGGCGACCTTTCCGTAGAGTTCCTCAACATATTCCCAATTGATCAGGTTCTCGACGAAGGCCTTGAGATAGTCCGGGCGCCGGTTGCGATAGTCGATGTAGTAGGAATGCTCCCAGACGTCCACGCCCAGCAGCGGCGTTCCGCCATGCACCAGCGGGTTCTCGCCATTCGGCGTCTTGGTGATCTCCAGCTTGCCGTCCTTGCTGACGGTGAGCCAGGCCCAGCCTGAGCCGAACTGGCCGACGCCGGCCTGGACGAAGCTCTCCTTGAACTTGTCGAAGCCGCCGAGGTCGGAATCGATCTTGGCTGCGAGCTTGCCCGGCACCTTGGTGCCGCCGCCATTCGGCCTCATCCACTTCCAGAAATGGATATGGTTGAAATGCTGGCCGGCATTGTTGAACAGCGCCTGATTCTTCCCGTAGGAACCCTTCACCACCTCTTCGAGCGATTTGCCCTCGAGGCCGGAGCCTTCCAGCAGCTTGTTGCCGTTGTCGACATAGGCCTTGTGGTGCTTGTCGTGGTGAAACTCCAGCGTCTCGGCCGACATATAGGGCGCAAGCGCATCATAGGCGTAAGGCAAGGGGGGAAGTTCGAAAGCCATGAATGCCTCCTAAGGCGTGATCATTGTTGGCGGGACGGCGCCGCAGCGCGGCCCGCGTGAAGACGGGCGCAGACACTAACGCATAACATCCCCAAAGGGAAACATCCCTGTGACGCAAATCTGCCCTCGCTGCGCCTCCCTCGGTGTGGATACGCGGGGATGTGTGTCGACTTTTCCGTCTCATGTCTTAGGTTGGTCTGGGGCGGGGCGGTTGGCGATCGAGTGGCGTTTTCATGCGAAATTTTGTTCTTTCCATCGGTTTTCTCTGCGCGATGTCGTCCGTTGTCGCCGCCGACCTGCAGCGCGATGAGATCCTGCGCCGGACCAGTGACGCCTTCGACATCACGGTCGTTCTTCCCCGCACCGCCTCTCTGGCGCCGCAGCTGCAACAGGCCTTGGATCGCGAGGCGAAGGACATCGCCCAGACATTTTCTGAGCAGGCCGAGAAGGACCATCGCGAGCTCTCCGGCCAGTCCGCCATGAACTTGGCACCCTACATCCTGCGAATCGATTATCAGCCCGCCTTCGTCTCCCGTGATGCCATCAGCCTGTTGAAGGTCATGGAGACCTATACCGGTGGCGCTCACGGCAATGTCATCTATCGCGGGATGAACTACGATCTTCGCCGCAAAGCCGAGATTTCGGCATCCGAGCTTTTTGGCATCGGCAGCTCCGCAGACACCGGCGCCGCCCTCAAGGACTTGACCGATCGCGTCCGGGCGGGGGTGAAGGCGCAGAAGCAGGCCAAGCTCGGCAAGGATTACGATCCGCGCCACGATGATTTCTGGCTCGACAGCTTCGTCCTGCCGCTGGAGACCATGACCTTCGTGCCCTCCAGCCAGCCGGGCAAGATCGGCGGCCTGGCCTTTCATCTCGGCCCCTATGTGGTGGGCCCCTTCTCCGAGGGCGCCTATCACGTGGTGGTGCCCGCTCGCGACCTGGCGCCGTTGCTCACCCCCGCCTGGCGCAAGCGCTTCGGCGGCAATCCGGTCATGCCCTTCAGGGTCGAGGACCCCGCCGGCGGCATGGGCCACTTCGCCCTTCTCGACACCCCGGAGCCGGGCGCCAGCACCCGCTCCCCGCTGCAGCTGACAGGCGAGCTTCCCGATTACTTCTACCGCAATGGCAAAGTGGCCCTTGCCGTTCTCGGCGATGATGGTCGCGTCATCGCCAAGGGCGACGTCTCCGTTGACCGTCGCCGACGGCCCAGCGGCACGGCCTATGGCATGCTTCCCTTTCGCGGCAGCATCGCCCTGCCCGCCGGTGCCACGGGCAAGGTGACGGTCAGGCTCGGCACCCTGCCCAAGACCGCAATCTCCTTCCCGCTCATCGTCACCGGCTCCTGACGCTGGCCGCCGACGGCGCATCCTGGCGGATCCCTGAGGGGAACTCCGCCCGCGTGCCGGCGTTAGCTCAGCACCTGAACAGCATTTAAGGAGGCCCCATGGCGGCCACACAGAAGGAGGACCGTCGCGTCCTCGACGCCGCGGAGCTCGAACTCGTCGAGCAGACGCGCCGCACCGATATCGGCAATCTGGGGGATGACGACCTCGCCGGTCTGATCACGCAGCTTCGCGGCCGCCGCGACTGGGCGCGCTCGGTGTCGAGCCAGCGCCGGATCGAGTTCCGCACCAAGGGCCGCGGCAGCCAGGACAGTCACGGCGACGAGGAGAGCCGCCGCAAGCTATCGGCCTTCAGCCGGGCCCTCAGCCGCGCCAATCGCGAACGCAGCCGCCGCTCGGAACGCGCCGCCAAGCAGTCTGCGCCCGCCGCAGCCTCGACGGCAGCAGAGGCCAAGCCGCGTCCGGCCAAACGCACCCGGTCGGCCCCACGCGCCGCCGAAGCGGCCACCTGACGCCCGCGGTCAGTCGACCAGTCCCGCAAACTGCACCGCCCTTTGCAGGTCCTCGGGCCGGTTGACGTTGAAGAAGGGGTCGATCGGTGTCGTCTCCCAGTCTGCGACGACGTAATCGAAGCTCTGAAGCCAGTCCTGCACCCTGCGCAGACCCCGCTGCAGGACCGCTTCCCGCAAGTTCTCGCGCAGTGAGACATCCCACAGGCCGACGGTCGGATGCAGTCGCGCACCCGATCGTGCGATCGCCATGGGCGCTCCGGCGCTCTGCATTTGCTCGGCGAGCCTCGACACCAGATCCCGGGGAAGGAACGGGCAGTCCCCGGAAACACTGGCCACCTGAGGCATCTCCGGGTGATGCGCCGCTGCCCAGTCGAGCCCGGCCAGCAGCCCCGCCAGCGGTCCGGCAAATCCCGGCACGCTGTCGGCAGCGATCGGCAGCGCGAACGCGGAGAACCGCGCGGGGTCACCATTGGCATTCACAACGACCCCGGCACATTGCGGCGCGAGCCGCGCGATCACCCGTTCGAGCAGGCTCCGTCCGCCGATCGCGAGGAGCCCTTTGTCACCGCCGCCCATTCGCTGCGAGCGTCCCCCCGCCAGCACCACGCCGATCGTGTCTGCGCGCCCACCTGTCTTCATCGCCCGCCTGGCTTGACCCTGTCGCCGAAACTGTCCAGATACCATTTTTCGCGCGGGGTGGCATGCGGCTCATCGGATTGGCAGGCTGGAGTGGCGCCGGCAAGACGACCCTCATCGCCCGCATCATCCCGCATTTCCGCGCCCGGGGCCTGCGCATCTCCACCCTGAAGCATGCCCATCACGAGTTCGATCTCGACATCCCCGGCAAGGACAGCTGGCGCCATCGCCAAGCCGGTGCGACGGAGGTCATCATCTCCTCCGCCCGTCGCTGGGCTCAGATCCACGAGCTGCGCGATGCGCCCGAGCCCGCCCTGCCGGAACTTCTCGCACGCCTGTCGCCGGTGGATCTGGTGATCGTGGAGGGCTTCAAGTTTTCCGCCCACGCCAAGGTCGAGGTTCATCGGACTGCGAATGGTCGACCCTTCCTTTACCCCGACGATCCCCATATTCTGGGGCTGGTGACGGATGTCGTTCCCCAGGACGCGCCCCCCTGCGCCGCTCTCGATGATGTGGATGCGATCGCCGATCTCCTGCTCAAATCCGCTCAGCCTCTCGCCGCCTTGAAATCATGACCGAGTCAAAGCTCGACCTCATCGGCCTGAAATGCCCTCTCCCGGTCCTCAAGACCCGCAAGGCGCTCCGGGCCCTGCCCTCGGGATCGCGTCTTGAGGTCACCTGCACGGATCCTCTTGCCTCGATCGACATCCCCAATTTCGTCCGGGAAAGCGGCGATCATCTCCTCTCTTCCGAGAGGAACGGGGATCTTTGGGTCTTTCTCATCGAGCGGGGATGATGAACATGAGCGGAACGAACCCGGAAAGCCGCCGTTATTCACTCGCCCCCCGCGAACTCATGACTGGAGCGCGTCCATGAAGTCCCGGATCCTAACCTCCCTCTTTGCAGTCTTCATTCTCGCCACACCCGCCTCTGCCGATATGGACGACAAGGAGTTTGTTGCCCGCGCCATCGAGATCAATCTGGCGGAAATCTCCCTCGGCAAGCTGTCCCTGGAGAAATCCAAGGACGAGAAGGTGCGCGCCTATGGCGAAATGATGATCTCGGCGCACAGCGCGGCCAACAAGCAGGCCGAGAACTTCGCCAAGGTCCTCAGCCTGACGCCGCCCACGCAGCCCGCGGAGAAGGATCAGACGACCGCCGAGGCGCTCGCCGCCCTCACCGGCCATGAGTTCGACGCGAAGTTCCTTGAAGTGATGATTAAGGGCCACGAGGAGGCCATCGCACTTTATGCGGACCAGGCAGATGGCGGTGACGAGATCGCCAAATTCGCCAAGGACACGCTGCCCGAGCTTGAGGACCATCTGAAGCAGGCGCAGGCCATTCGCGGCTGACGCCGTCGAGTGAATTCAGTGGAGCGTCCGGACCGCTTCCGCCGCGGCCTCTCCATGCGCGAGCTCCTCGATGCCCCGCACATTGTCGCGCCCTGACGACTTGGCCGCATAGAGACAGCTGTCCGCGGCCATGTAGAGCTGCGGAAGATTCGGATTGCCGCTCCCCTGGGCGACGCCGATGCTGATGGTCACCGGCTGCCCCTCATAGCGCACCCGGGCAGCGATCGCGTGGCGGATCTTTTCCGCCACCTGCATGGCCTGGGCATAGGGCCTCGTGGTGAGGACCGCAAACTCGTCGCCGCCGACCCGGAACAGCTGCTCCGTGCGATCCGTCTCCTCGCGCATCACCTCCGCCACCAGCATCAAGACCTTGTCTCCCACGGCATGTCCGTACTGGTCGTTGATGCGCTTGAAATGGTCGATATCGATGATGAGCAGGCAGAGATGGGAGCGCCGCTTTTGCGCCGTAGCGGTGGCCTCGCGGCCCAGTTCCTCGAAGCGTCCCCTGTGCAGCAGCCCCGTGAGGCCGTCGACGGCCGATTTCAGCACCAGGGATTCATATCGCTCCCGGTAGGTCAGCATTTGAAACAGATCGTTGAGCGGCGGCTCTGCGGTCAGGGCCATGCGTTCGAAGCGATGGAGATAGGCGACGAGCAGGATGCTGAAGACCACGCTGGCGCCCATCTTCGCGACCCACCCTCCGAGGAAGACCTCGACGGGCGCTCCATACAGATAATGCAGCGCCAGATAGAATCCGGCTTGGTCGAAGGTCAGGACCAGGCTGGAGGCGATCATCACCCGCGGCAGCAGATGCTGGCCCAGCCATTGTCCGAGTTTTTCATAGAGCATGATGATGGCGATCGCGTCGATGAACAGGAGCATGGTGCCCCACACCATCAACAATCCGACCTCGTCGATGAACGCCATGTCCGGCAGGCGTCCGTCATTGACCGCGACCACCTCGTGCTGCCGGAGGATCATCACCAGCGCGACCAGCAGGAAATTGCCGACCAGAAGGCCATAGATCGGCTGGCGCACCGTGACGGCATCCTCCCTGATATAGAGCAGGAGCAGCATCACCAGCTTGCCCGAGAACAGGATGGTCGATCCCGGCGAGATCACTCCGAAGGGCAGCGCGATGTAGAAGACGCTGGCCAGATAATTCTCCAGGAAGTGCATCACCCCGAGCGCACAGACGAAGAGCCCGATGCCGGTGCGTCGCCGCAGGCGGAACAGGGCTGCCATGACCGCGAAATAAAGCAGCGCCTGCGCCAGCAGCAGGAAGCAATTCATCAACGTCAGTGACGAACTCATCTCCGAGGTCAGCCCCTTTCTCGAATGTCTTGATGATTCAGCCAGGCCGGGTGTGCACCGCGGCCGTCAAAGATGCTGCTTATAATCGAAGTCGCCGTCGCTCAGCAGCCAGAATTCGGAAATTTTGCCGTCCCTCAGGTGATAGAAATAGATCACCTCCGTCGAAAACCGCGTTTTCGTGGCCGAGAGCAGGCATTCGAAGACGAAGCGGATGGCGAACTTGTCCGCTTCCGCCACGATGTCGCGGATGTCGTAGCTGGATTCCAGGAAGTTCGGCACGTCCCATTGCAGCCGATTGCCTACATCCTCGAAGCTCAGGGTCTGCTGCCGATGATGGCCGATCATGTCGCGATGGTAGAACCGGTCCATCGCGGTGTGGTCGTAAGGGATCCACACCTCGCGCATCAATCGTTCGGCGAACTCCCGCGTCTGTTCCGCACCCATCCTAACCCCTCTCCCACAAACGGATCACAGGGACGGACCCTCGCCGTCCCTCACCATCTTCCCGGCCACAAGACAGCACAAGGCCGATGCCGGCCCGGGATCGTCTGACAGGCCTCCGCCCAGCCCGCTCGCTCCTGCCCCCGAGCGGGTTGATGGTCAGGCGCGGCTGATCTCCTCGAGATACCAGTTGATGTAGCGCAGCTCGTTCTGCTCCATGGGTGCGATCGGCCCGGGCGTGAAGTAATGCGAGCGCACGCCCCGGGCGGTGTGTTCGATGATCTTCTTGTCTTCCTCCGTCGTCACCTTCCACAGCCAGGTGAGCTTGTCGAGGTCGTAGTCCTCGCCCTCGACCGCATCGCCGCGCACGAGCCAGATCAGCTCCATTTCGCAGCTGTCCGTCGTCTTCGGGATGAAGCGATAGATCATGCCGTGATCGGGGTAGCAGACGAGGAAGCTCGTGCCGCCGAGATGAACGGAGGTGACCCCGCCGTCGAATTGCGTGAAGCGCCCCATCAGCGGCGCGACCGGTGAGCCGTCCTGGCTGCCGCTGGAGACGCCGTCATAGAGCGCATAGCGGAAGGTGTGGATGGCCTCGTGGCCGCCCACCGAATTGCGCCAATTGTCGCCGCTGATGATCTCGATCCCGAGGGCGCAGGTGCGCTGCTCCATCGCCTCGTTCAGCTTGGCGATCATCTCCAGCGGCTGCTCCAGGGCATGGGTCAGGGAATATTCCGGATGCGCCGGTCCGCAATGATAGCATTCGACGTAATTTTCGACCGCCAGCTTCCAATTGGCGTCGATCTTGTAGCTTTCCCGATGCGCCACCCGCGCCTCGCCCCAGCCATACTGGCCGCAGCTGGCCCGCAGGGCCTGGGCGATGGGTTCGAAATCGAGCGGCGTCTCGGCGAAGGACAGGAAGATGAGGCCTTCCGCCACCCGCACAGTCAGCATCTTCAGGCCATGCGCCGAGCGGTCGAAATCCTTCGGCATCAGCCGGGCGGCTTTCAGGCTGCCGTCATTGCCGTAGGTCCAGGCGTGATAGGGGCAGACGAAGGACCGCGCATTGCCTTTGGGCTTCGTGCAGACCTCGGCGCCGCGATGCCGGCAGACATTCAGCATCGCGCGGATGACGCCGTCCTGGCCGCGGCTCAGGATGATCGCTTCGTTCTCGATGTGGAACAGCTCGAAATCGCCGGGCTTGGGGATGATGGCCTCATGCCCGAGACAGTGCCAGTGCCGGCGGAACACCCGCTCCATGTCCCGCTCGAAGATCGCCGGATCCATGTAGAAGGCGCGTGCCAGCCCATGGCCGGGCCGATGGGCGCCGACCAAGAGATCGATGCCGTCGCCGGTCTCTGTCGTCTGGGGAAAGGCAACCACACTCATTGGGTCACTCCAGGCTTGCTCTGGTATGGAATAGAAGAACCCGAGCAGAATGTGCAAGGCGCGAAATCGCGCGGATGGCATCACGCTGCATCGACGGTCACGCTGCAATCTAGCGCGAAATCACCGGCACTTCCATCTCGCCTGGGCCCGGGTCCTTGCGACACGATCGCAAGGCCGATGCGGCCCTCTCTCCGCCCCTTTTTCTGCATGTGTGGCAAATGCCACCGCCGAGCCTCCTGGAACGTCCGACCGTGACCACCGGCACCTGTCACTTCGGAGGTCACCAATGTCGGGCATCAGCGGGTTTCTCGGCTACGGGCCGGCCCAGATCGTTGCGGCCTATCTCATCATCCTCATCGTCCCCGGTCCGATCATGATTGCCATCGGCTGCCTGGCCTCCCTCCACGGCTTCAGGGCCGCCCTGCCCTTCATCATCGGCATCAGCCTGGGGACCGTGAGCTTGGCGGTCTCTGTCGCTCTGTTCACCACCCACGCAGCCGCATGGGTGCCGGCCTATATGTTGTACTTCCTCGCCACCGCGGCCCTGCTGTGGACCGCCGTCCGGCTGCTGCGCTCCGCAGCGCCGGGGGATCTCGCCGAGTGCAGCGAGGGCTCGCCCCGGGCTCTCTTATCCGCCGGAATGGTGATCTCCATCTCCGATCCCCTGACCATCGCCTTCATGTCGGCGGCCTTTGTCGGCCCCTATGCAGGCCACGGCACCGACGGGACCAGCATCCTGGTCTTCGCCCTGCTGTTCGGCATTCCCGAAATCCTCTGGCATGTCACCGCGGCCCTGGGGCTCTCGCGGCCCTCCATCCGCCGGGTGGCGGTGCGGGCCCACGCTGCCCTGAAAGCCACGGCCGCCGGCATCCTCAGCCTCGCTGCCGTCTCCTGCGCCGCCCGCGGCCTGGGCTGGGCCTGACCATCATCATGTGGGTGCAACGGAACGACTCCACCACATCCTGCGTTGTCGCGGCATGATCAATGACCGAGATTGAGCATGAACCCGGAAAAGCCGATCCTCATCGTCGAGGACGAGATCTTCGTCGCCTTGGACATCGAGCGGATTCTCTGCGAACAGGGCTACAGCGTGGCAGCCATTGCCGCAGACCGCAATGAGGCCTTGGCCGCGGTGGATCATGCCGAGCTCGCCTTCGTTGACATCAATCTCCGCGACGGGATGACCGGGCCCGAGATCGCCGCCGATCTGGCGCGCAAGGGCGTCAAGGTCATCTATGTGACCGCCAATCCGGCCCAGATCGACCCACCCGCCGAGACGGCCATCGGCTTCATTCGCAAGCCCTTCTCGGACCAGAGCATTCTCGCCGCCGCGGCCCTCGGCTATGGCCGCATCGACCACGCCCGCGCGGCGGAAGCCGACGTCACGGTCTTCGGCCCCTAGGTCGCGTCGCCGATCACCCGGCGGCCGCGATCCGCAGCGATGTCTTGGGGATGGCAAGCGTCGCCTCCAGGCCGCTGGGCAGCCAGCTCCGCTCCAGTGACCCTCCAAGCTGGCTCTTCCCGCTGAGCTCCAGCAAACGGCTGCCGAAGCCGCGATAGTCGGGTGACACGGCAAGCTCCGGTCCCCCCAATTCGCGCCAGGTCAGGCGGACCGTGTCATCGTCATCCTCGACAGCGATCTCGATCGTCCCCTCGAGGCGGGACAATGCGCCATATTTGGCGGCATTGGTCGCCAATTCGTGGAAGAACAGGGCAAACGGCGTCGCCGACCGGTCGTCGATCTCGGGATCATAGCCGCGGATGGTGATCCTGGCCTTCTCTGTGTCCTGATAGGGCTGCAGGATCTGCTCCAGCAGCCGGTGCAGGCTGGTCTGCTGCGCCGCGGGCCGTGAGGCCGCGCTGTGTGGCCGCACGAAATCATGGGCGCGGCTGAGCGCCATGATCCGCAGCCTCAGATCATCCGCCACCGGTTTGATCGGCGGATGGGCCTGGGCTGTGAACGTGATGAGGCCGCTGATCACCGAGAAGATATTCTTGATCCTGTGGCTGAGCTCCTGGGAGATGATCTCCCTTTGCTCGAGCAGCAGCCGGTGCTCGTGGATGTCGGTGCAGGTCCCGAACCAGCGCGTGATGTCCCCGGTCGCATCCCGCATCGGCAGGGCCCGCCCCAGCACCCAGCGATAGACGCCGGAATGGTGGCGCAGGCGGTACTCGATCTCATAGGGCTCGCCCGTTTCCAGGGAACGCTTCCAGATGGTCCAGGCCCGGTCCTGGTCGTCGGCATGGAACATGCCGTTCCACCCTTCGCCATCGGTCGTCCCCTCCACCATGCCGGTGAACGCATACCAGCGGGCATTGTAGTAATCGTGATAGCCGTCCGGGAGCGTCGACCACACCATCTGCGGCATGGTGTCGGCAAGGATGCGAAACCGCTGCTCGCTCTCCGACAGGGCAAGCGCCACGTTCCGCTGCGCGCTGGTATGGCGCTTGGCCGTCCGCCGCGCATGCAGGCGCAGCATGACGTTCTCCGCCAGCAGGGTGAGCCCCTGGCGCTGCAGGGCGGTCAGTCCCTCCCGGGGCGATGTGTCGATGACGCAGAGCGATCCGAGCGGGATCCCCTCCTCCGAGACCAGAGGCACGCCGGCATAGAAGCGGATATGCGGGGCGCCGGTCACCAGGATGTTGTCGGTAAACCGCTCATCCCGCCGCGCATCGGGAATGACCATGATCTCCGGGCCGCTCATGGCGTGCACGCAGAAGGACACTTCCCGCGAGGTCTCCCGCGCCTCCAGCCCCAGCTTCCCCGGAAACACCTGCTGGTGCTCCTTGACCAGGGACACGAGCGAGATCGGCGTTCCGCACAGGGCTGCGGCATGGGCGGCGATGTCGTCGAGGCCGTCGTCCTCCGTCAAGCCCTCGACATCGTGTTCCGCAAGCGTGGCAAGACGATCCCGCTCGCAGACCCCGACAACCGCTCTCACCATGCATGGAAACTCACTGTTGCACGCAACGTCTGGGCGTTGAGCCCTATCGCGTGTTCGCCCGTACAGCAACAAACGTAGAACATGGGAATTCGCTCCCTCCGCCCCCACCGCCGACGGTGATTTCCTTGTGACCGCCGCGATCGCCGCGATCGGCTGCGTGCAATGACGAGGACGTGAAATCGACAATCCCACCGCCCTTTGGCATGGTGCGGGGCACGACTAAGTCGTCTGGGCTGCACCCTTGCCCGGTGCAGCGAGAAGGAAAACTGCCCATGATCCGTCGCGATCTCCTGTCGCTGGCCTTCGCTCTCTTGGCCGCGTTCTTGCCGGCGCCCGGCTTTGCGGCGGGACCCGATGACGCCGCCTGGCAGGCGTTGTCCGCTGATGGCATCGTCCTCTTTCGCCACGCCACCGCCCCCGGCATCGGCGATCCCCCGGGCATGTCCCTCGAGGACTGTTCGACCCAGCGCAATCTGAGCGAGGCGGGACGCGCCCAGGCCCGGCAGATCGGGGCGCGGTTTCGAGACCGCGGCGTCGCACCCGGCGCAGTCCTCACCTCCCGATGGTGCCGGGCCAGGGAGACGGCCGACCTCGCTTTCCCGGGACGGGCCAAGGTTGAGCCTGCCTTCGACTCCTTCTTTGGCAACCAGCAGTCCCGCGAGGCCCAGACCCGGGCGGCGCGCGCGCTGCTCTTGGCCTGGCGCGGCCCGGGCGTCTTGTTCGTCAGCACCCATCAGGTGAACATCACCGCCTTGACGGGTCGCGTCCCGTCCTCCGGCGAGGGGATCGTGCTCAAGCCCGAGGGCGACGAGCTCGTGATCCTCGGCAGCCTCAAGCCCTAGACCGGCTGCACGCCTGAGGCGCCTGTCCGGCACCGGCTCATGTCGGGACGGGTCGCGACGGCAGGAGAATGCTGAATGCGGCCAGGGTGATCAGGAACAGGCCCGCATAATCCATCGGCGTGGGGCGCTCGCCCAGGATCAGCATGGCGCTGGCGACGCCGATCGCCGGCACCAGCAGCGTTCCGAGGCTGGCCAGCCCGAGCGGCAGGCGCGGCAGGATCGTGAACCACAGCACATAGGCGAGGATGAGCGCCACCACGACGTGATAGGCCAGCGCCAGGAGGGTGCTCTCGGCAAGCGGGTGATAGACGGGAACGCCTTCGAACAGCAGCATGCCTCCAATGGCGAAGGCGGCGCCGGTGAGCAGCTGCCAGGTGGCGATGGTGAGCGGCGCCGCGGCGACGGCCCACTTCTTCGTCACGACGCTGCCCAGGGCCCAGGAGATGCCGGCACACAGCGCAAACAGGAGCCCGATGCTGAAGCCGCCCGAGGCGACGAGCGGCGAGGACAGTGCCGCCAGCCCCGCCACACCCAGCCCGACCCCGACCAGCCGCTGCCAGCTCAGGGGCTCGGCAAGAAAGATCCGGGCGAAGATGACCGCCCAGACCGGCATGGTGAAGGTGACGATCACGGCCCGCGACGTCGGCGCCAAGAGCTGGGCATAGGCGAGGAACAGGTTGAAGCCGGCGATGGTCAGCAGGCCCGCAAGCAGGAGCGGCGCGATCTCGCGGCGCGAGACGGAGAGCCTGTCGCCGCGGATGAGCGCCGTCACCGCCAGGGCGAGCCCCGCCAGGGTCAGGGCGATGGCGCGGAAGGTCCAGGGCGAGATCTCGTTGAGCACGATCTTCACCGCCGGCCAATTCAGCCCCCAGAAGACGGCCAGGATCAGCACGCCGGCCAGATGCAGGGGCCGGGCGGAAGGTGTGGACAGTTTCATGGTTGGAAGCGGGCTCCGATTTCGGCGGCTGCTTCCAGCATCGCCTTGAGGTGACGCGGCTCGCCATTCTCGATCGGCAGCCGCGGTGACAGCGTCGTGATGCTGATGCTGGCGATGAAGCGGCCACTCCGATCGAAGACCGGAACGCCGAGTCCGGCGAGACCCACGATATAATCGTCGACGGCGAGTTCCCAGCCGCGGTCGCGGATCACGCGGGCGTCGGCCTCCAGAATGGCCGGGTCGGTTCGGGAGAAGATCGTGTGCTTGGGCAAGACGCCGCGCAGGACCCTGCCCCGCTCCTCCTCGCTGAGATAGGCGAGGATGACCCGCGGGCCCCCCGCGCAGTTCGGCGCAATCAGGGTGCCGATCGCCGACCATTGGGCCTCGATCTGCAGGTCGCGTGCTTTGACCCGGTCGAGGCAGAGCGCCTGCCCGCCGAAGCAGGACCACAAGAAGGCGTTCGCGCCGGTGAGTTCGGTGAGTCGGGCGAGTACCGGCTCGGCGACGTCGCGCAGCTCGCGGCCGTAATCCACCGCCGGGACCAGCGTCAGCAGCGCCGGGGCCAGCGCATAAGTCTGCGTGATCTCATCATAATGGACGAACTGCAGGACGCAGAGCGTATGCAGCAGCCGGCGCGCCGTGCTCTTGTCGAGCTGCGTCTGGCGGGACAGGTCTGCGAGGGAAAGATGGGTCTGGCCGGGCGTAAAGGCCCGCAGGAGCCGGGCGGCGCGCTCCACTGAGCGGACGAGCGGCACGCCGGGCGGAGACGTCGTCCCCCTCTCGGACCGCGTTCCCATGTCGGTTCTGAATCTGTCGAGTGCCTGTGTCATTGCGTGATACAGAGTGCCACGTCTTGACACGCTGTAAAGAGCTTTCATAGGCTGGCCTCTGAGGGCTCACAGGGAGCTGTGCTGCAGGGACCGGTCGCGCACCCGAAAAGGTCGCCGCCGCAGGAGGGGAAGAGGGAATGGCGCTTGCTCCGGATCTGCGTCGCGCGATCATCGACTCCGTCGCACACGGATTTGCCGAACAGCTTTCCTTCACGCAGAAGCTGGTGTCTTTCCCCTCGGTCCGGGGCGCCGAGCACACGGTCCAGGATTTCACGTTCCGGGAGCTGCAAAGGCGCGGTTACGCCATGGACCGTTTCCCCATGGACCGCGCGGCGATCGAGCACCATCCCGGCGGATCGCCGTGGTCGGAGGAGCATTCGCGCGCGCCGATCGTCGTGGGCATTCACCATCCCCGGACGGAAACAGGCCGTTCGCTGATCCTCCAGTCGCACCTGGATGTGGTTCCGACCGGGCCGGAGGCCATGTGGCAGCATTCGCCCTATGGCGGCGAGATCGTCGGCGACTGGATGTTCGGCCGCGGCTCCGCCGACATGAAGGCCGGCGCGGCGGCGAACATCTTTGCCCTGGATGCGCTCCGCCGCATCGGGCTGCAGCCGGCCGCCACCCTTTATGTGCAGTCGGTGGTGGAGGAGGAATCGACCGGCAATGGCGCGCTCATGACCCATCTGCGCGGCTACAAGGCCGATGCGGTGCTGATCCCCGAGCCGGAGGATGAGAAGCTCGTCCGCGCCAATGCCGGCGTGATCTGGTTCCAGGTGGAGCTGCGCGGTCTGCCGGTGCATGTGCGCGAGATGGGCGCCGGCGCCAATGCCATTGATGCCGCCTATCGCGTCATCGGCGAATTGCGCAAGCTGGAGCAGGCATGGAACGACCGCAAGGTCGACCACGAGCACTTCCAAAACGATCCGCACCCCATCAATTTGAACATCGGCAAGATCGAGGGCGGCGACTGGGCCTCCTCGGTTCCCTGCTGGTGCCGCATCGATTGCCGCATCGCCATCTATCCGGGCGTGGATGCAGCTGCCGCGGCGCGCGAGATCAGCACGCGTGTTGCGGATTTCGCCCGGCACGATCCGTTCCTGTCCAACATGCCGCCCCAGGTCACCGTCAATGGTTTCCACACCGAGGGCTATGTGCTCGCGCCCGGCTCGGCGGCGGAACGGGTCTTGGGCGAGGCCCATGAGGCCGCCACGGGCACGCCGCTCGAGACCCTGGTCACGCCGGCCTATCTCGATACCCGCGTCTATGCGCTCTACGACCGAATTCCAGCCTTGTGTTACGGGCCGGTTTCCCGGAACATCCACGGATTCGATGAATGCGTGAGCATTTCGTCGGTGAAGCGGATCACGGCCGCCATGGCGCTGTTCATCGCCGAATGGTGTGGCACCGAGCCTCTGGCGGAGGCAGTGGCGGTAGACTGAAGCACCGATCGCCAAACTCAATTTTAAAATCAGAACAGGGGAGTTATTCGATGAGCCTCAGACGTCACCTGAAACGTTTCTCGGTTGCGGCGACGCTCTCCGCCGCGGCATTCGCATCGGCCGGCGCAGTCTCGGCCGCCGATCTGACCATTGGCGTTATCGGTCCGCTGAGCGGGCCCGCCGCCAATTCCGGCATTTCCATGCGCCAGGCCTATGAGGCGGCGGCAGCCCAGGCCAACAAGGACGGCGGCATCGAGGTCGATGGCGAAAAGCGCGAGGTCAAGCTGATCTTCGAGGACAGTGCATCGCGCCCGGAGGTGGGGGTAAGCGCCGCGCAGAAGCTTCTCACCCGCGACAATGTCGACGTCCTGGTCGGCGACACCATCGCCAGTTCCGTGACGCTGGCGATCATGGAGGTGGCCCCGAGCTTCGGCAAGTTCATGATGAGCGGCCAGCCGGTCTCGATCGAGATCGCCAAGAAGATTCAAGCCGACCAGGAGCGCTTTGCGAACTTCTGGAAGTCGAGCTTCAACAGCGATGCCTATGCCGCGACTCTGTATGGGACGGTGGATGATCTGATCAAGCAGGGCAGCTTCAAGCCCGCGGGCAAGAAGATCGCCTTCGTCGTCGAGGACACCGACTACGGCAAGTCCAATGTCGAATATACCGAGCCCCTGTTCAAGGAGGGCGGCTGGACGGTCTCATCGAGCGAAACGGTGCCGCTCGGCCACGCCGATTTCTATCCCCAGCTGTCGAAGCTGCGCGGCGACGAGCCCGACGTGCTGATTTCGATCTTCACCTCCGTCAATTCCGGGATCGCGCTCGTCAAGCAGATCAAGGAACAGGGGCTGAAGTCCTTGCACCTTGCGGTCTACTATCCGATCCGCCCCGAATTCTTGACGGGAGCCGGCGCTGCGGCCAACGGCCTTCTCTGGACGCCGCTCTTCTTCGATCCCAAGAACAACCCGAAGCACAAGGAGTTCGCGGCGACCTTCAAGGAATTGAGTGGGGTCAACGGCAATGGCGACCACGCTCAGGGCTATTGCCAGATGACCATGCTGCTCAACAACATCAAGACGGCGGGATCCATCGAGCCCGCGAAGATCTCCGAAGCCTTCGCCAAGACCGACTCCCCTTGCGTGATCGCCCGCTATGTCTATGACACGGCCAACCACACGCCCAAGGTCGGAGCCGAATTCCTGCCGGTGCCCATGGCCCAGATCCAGGACGGCGTCAGCTACGTGATCTGGCCTGAGTCCACCGCGACCGCCAAGTTCAAGCCGGTCGAATAGTCCGCTGCCGCGCGCCCGAGTTCCAGTGACCTCGGGCGCCTCTCGCGCCGTTCCCGGCTCGGGCGCCTCGCGCGCCTTTCCCGACGGTCTCTTCGCTCGATCGCCCATCGGAGCCTCGAACCCATGCCGAACGTTGCGCCCGATCCCCTCCTGAAGGTCGAAGGCATCACCATGTCCTTCGGCGGCATCGTGGCGATCGACGACCTCTCGCTGACCGTGGCGCCCGGGGAGATCCTCTCCCTGATGGGCCCGAACGGCGCGGGCAAGACCACGACCTTCCATGTGATCGCCGGAGTGCATGCGCCCGATGCCGGCAGGATCATCTTTGACGGCCAGGACATCACCCGGGTCAAGCCGGATGGTCGCTGCCGCGCCGGCCTGGCCCGCACCTTCCAGATCACGCAGCCCTTCCAGGAACTCACGGTGGAAGAGAACGTCATGGTCGGGGCGCTCGCCCATAACGGCTCCATGGCGGAGGCCCGGAAGGATGCCCGCCGCTATGTGGACATGGTGGGGCTTGCGGATCGGGCGGATGTTCTGGCCAAGGGGCTGAGCACCGGCCAGCGCAAGCGCCTCGAAATGGCGCGCGCCATGGCGACCCGGCCGAAGCTGCTGCTGCTGGACGAGGTGACCGGCGGAGTGGATCAGAAAAGCATTCCCGGCCTCATCGAGCTCGTGCAGCGTCTGCGCGGCGAGGGGCTGACCCTGGTCATCATCGAGCACAATATGCGGGTGATCAACGAACTGGCCGATCGCGCGATCTTCATGAATCGGGGCGTCCGCATGGCCGAGGGAACGCCTGCGGAGATCGCGCGCCATCCTGAGGTGATCGAGCTCTATCTCGGGGAGGCGACCGAGCATGGCTGAGGCCCCGATGCTTCAGGTCGAAGACCTGAACGTCCTCTATGGCGACTACCAGGTGCTCTGGGACGTGTCCCTCACCGCCGCGAAGGATGAGGTCGTCGCCATTCTCGGGCCGAACGGCTCCGGCAAGAGCACCGTGCTGAAGGCCATCATGGGGCTGTCGCCGATCCGCTCCGGCAGGGTGATCTTCGAGGGCCAGGATCTCACCAAGGTGCCGACCCACGAGATGGTTGGCTTCGGCATTTCCATGGTGCTGGAGCGCCGCCGGCTGTTCGGCGACATGACCGTGCGCGAGAACGTGCTGCTCGGCGCCTATCACCGCAGCGTCAACAAGGACACCCGCAGCCGGCTGGAATGGGTGGAGAGCCTGTTTCCGGTCCTGTCCGAGCGGCGCGATCAGATCGCGGGCAAGATGAGCGGCGGCGAGCAGCAGATGGTGGCGATCGCCCGCAGCCTCATGTCGCGCCCGCGCCTGCTTCTGATGGACGAGCCCTATCTCGGCCTGGCGCCGCGGATCGTGAAGCAGATCGCCGAGATCATGCGCCGCATCAATCAGGAGGGGATCGCCGTCGTCTTCAACGAGCAGAATGTGCAGCTCTCCTTCGGCGTCTCCCATCGCGGCTATCTGCTCGAGGGGGGCCGGGTGGTGCTGTCCGGCACCGGCGACGAGATGATCCATTCCGACGTGATCCGCCGTGTCTATCTCGGCGCCTGAGACCGTGAAACAAGGGAGAGACCAGTGAATTACGCGATCTTCCTTGAGCAGATCATCAATGGCCTGATCATCGGCTCGATGTATGCCCTGATCGGCAGCGGCATCGCCTTGATCTACGGTACCATGCGGGTCTTGAACCTCGCCCATGGCGAGTTCTACATGCTGGGCGGCTATTTCGTCTTCTTCCTGGTGGTGACCTATGGCGTGCCCTCCTATCTCGCCATCCCCATCGCGATCTTCGCGACCTTCATCCTGGGCGCGCTCATCCAGCGGCTGACCATTCACTACCTCCTGCCGCGGGAGGGATGGGCCTTCTCCACCATTGCCGCGACCCTGGGGCTCTCCATCTTCCTGCAGAACGCAGCGCTGCTCCTGTTCGGCGAACAGTTCCAAAGCGTGCCCTATTACCTCTCCGGCATCGTCGAATTCGCCGGCATCCGTCTGCCGGTGCAGCGTCTGCTCATCTTCGGCGTGGCGCTGCTGACCATTGCGATCATGACCTATGTGCTGAAGCGGACGCGGCTGGGCTGGGCCATTCGAGCGACGTCGCAGGACCGCGATGCCGCAGCGGTGGTGGGCATCCCGGCCCAGCGGATCTATCTGATCACCTTCGGGATCGCCGCCGCTCTCGGCGCCATCGCCGCCGCCATGCTGGCACCCATCTATGCGATCAACCCGTGGAGCGGCATGCCGATCCTGCTCAAGGGCTTCGTGGTCGTCATTCTCGGCGGCCTCGGCAGCTTTCCCGGCGCGATCGCGGGCGGCCTGATCCTTGGGGTGGTGGAAGCGGTTGGCGTACAGCTCACCTCGTCGGAATGGCGCGACGTGATCGCCTTCACCTTGATGATCGGCGTGATCTGGTGGCGGCCCTGGGGCCTGTTCGGAAAGAAACCCTCGTGATGGCCCGCATGTCCGCCCTGCCCCAGTCGCCTGACCGGAGACGCGCATGTTTCAACCGCTGAAGCCGCACCAATGGGCGCTCATGGCGGCCGTCATCCTGGTCATGATGGTGATCCCCATGATCACGCGCGACAGCTATCTGCTGCATGTGCTGATCCTGGCCATGATCTTCGGCATCTTCGCCTCGGCCTGGAACCTGGTCACCGGTTTTGCCGGCCTGAAGACCTTCGGGCACCATGCATTCTTCGGGATCGGCGCCTATGCCTCCGCCCTCATCAGCATCAATGCGGGGTTGAGCCCCTGGATCACCATCTGGATCGCAGCACTCGCCGCGACGATCGCGGGACTGTTCATCGGTCTGCCGATCCTGCGCATCAAATCCATGCCGCATGTGGCGATCGTCACCCTGGGCTTTGCCGAGATCGTGCGCATCGTCATCTCGAACCTGCAATCGATCACCCGCGGCGAACTCGGCCTGTGGGGCATCCCGGCATTCACGGACTTCACCCTGCCGGGCATCGGCAAGGTCGTGTTCACTCCCGCCGACAAGCTGCCCTATTATTATCTCGTGCTGGTGCTGCTGATCGCCTCCGTCGTGGTCGTCACCCTGCTGATGCGCTCGAAGACCGGCCTCTCCATGGTGGCCATGCGCGATGCCGAGGATGCGGCCGAGAGCCTGGGGGTCAATCTCACGAAGCAGAAGCTGCTCGTGTTCGGGGTCAGCGCCTTCCTGGTGGGTCTCGCCGGTGCCTTCTATGCCCATTACATCGGCATCCTCACCCCCTCGGCCGCCGTCGGCATCGACCTCATGATCCTCATCATCGCCATGGTGCTGGTGGGCGGTCTGGGCACCCTGAGCGGCCCCTTGATCGGCGCCCTGATCTTGACCGTGACCATCGAACTGCTGCGGGATCTCGATAATTACCGGCTGCTGGTCTATGGCGCGATCATCATCCTGATCGTGATGTTCCTCCCCAAGGGCCTCGCGACGCTGGGACCCCTGGTCGCCAAACGGTTCACCTCACGCTCACAGTGACTGCGAAAGGAGCAGGCATGCTCGATACGGATGTAACCAGGGCCATCACCGGCGCCGTCGATGCAGCCTTTGACGACCAGGTCCGCTTCACCCAGGACATGGTCCGCATCCCCTCGCTGCGGGGCCAGGAGCATACGATGCAGGATTTCATGGCCGATGCCATGGCCCGCCGCGGCTTTGCTGTGGACCAGTGGCGCATCGATGTGGAGGACATCAAGGACCTGCCGGGCTTTGCCCCGGTGGCCGTCTCCTATGAGAACGCCTTCAACGTGGTGGGCACCTACCGGCCGAAGACCCGAAAAGGCCGTTCCCTGATCTTCAACGGCCATGTCGACGTGGTGCCGACGGGCCCCTGGGCGCGGTGGACGACCCCGCCATTCGAGCCGCGCATCGACGGCAAGTGGATGTATGGCAGGGGGGCCGGCGACATGAAGGCCGGCCTTGCCGCCACCTTATTTGCCTATGATGCGGTGCGCAGCGCTGGCTTTATGCCCACGGCCCCGATTCATTTCCAGTCCGTGGTCGAGGAGGAGTGCACCGGCAACGGCACCTTGGCCTGCCTGCAACGCGGCTATCGCGCCGATTGCGCCTTCGTCCCCGAGCCGCTGGAGCCCAAGCTCATGCGGGCGGAGGTCGGGCTGATCTGGTTCCGCGTGCATGTGGATGGCGATCCCCAGCACGCCTCCGCCGGCTTCAGCACGGTCGGCGCCAGTGCGATCGAGAAGGCCCTGATGCTGTGGCCCCACATCAAGGCGCTCGAGGATGTCTGGAACGCCCGCAAGCTGGACCATCCCGTCTACAAGGACCATCCCCATCCGATCCGCGTCAATCTGGGCGAGATCTCCGGCGGCGAATGGACCTCCAGCGTGCCGGCGACGGCCACCTTGAACGTGCGCGTGGGCGTGTTGCCGGGCGTGAAGCTCGCCGATATCAGGGCCGAGATCGAGGCCTGCATCCGCAAGGCGGCCCTGAGCGATCCCTATCTGTCGAACACTCCGCCGCGCATCGACTATCACGGCCACATGGCGGAAGGCTATGTCTTGGCCAATGCCCAGCAGCCGGAGGCGGTGCTCGCCGACAGCCATTCGGCCGTGTTCAACGCGAAGCTGGAGGAGGTCGTGACCTCCGCGGCCACCGATGCCCGCTTCTTCGGCCTCTACCAGAACACGCCCGGCCTCGTTTACGGCCCGATCTGCGAGCGGCCGCACGGGATCGACGAGCGCGTCGACCTCGACTCGGTGCGGGCCGTCACCAAGACCATGGCGCTCTTCCTCGCCGACTGGTGCGGCGTGGAGAAGGCCTAGCCGTCACGGGGCCGTCCGGCTAAAGCCCGCGCGCACGATCGTCATCGAACACCACTACCTCGCCGCACCGATCATCAGCGGCGAATCCTGCAGACGGTGAGCGAGCTCCTCGGCGGCCGCTCTCAGGGTGTCGATCTGGTGGGCGGAAGGCAGTGCCGGGATCTCGTCGATGGACCCCAGCAGGCCGAGTGTCGCGACGATCTTGCGGTGTGACGTGAAGATTGGCATCGCCAGCGCGTTCAGCCCGCTCAGGGTCTCACTCGGCGCGACCGCCCAGCCGCGCTCGCGCACCCCCTCGATCTCGGCCCTGAGCTGCGCCGGATCGACGATCGTCCGCGCCCCGACCTTCTTCAGCGTTCCTTGTAGAACCCGCTCCAGCAACTCGGGCGGACCATAGGCCAGGGACAGTTTGCCCTGGGCGCTGTTATGGAGACCCAGCGGCATTCCCATCTGGGTGTTGAAGGTGATCATGGATGAGCCATTCACCTGTTGGACAGGGTAGATCTCCCCATCTTCGATGAAGGACATGACCACCGTCTGGCCGAGGGTGTCGCGCACCTGGCGCAGGATCGGCAGCGTCGCCTTCAACAGATCGAATCGGGCGGACAGGGCCGTCGCCAGCAGCGCCAGGCGGATGCCGACCCCATAGCGCTCGGTCTGCGGATCCTGGATGACATAGCCCAGGCCGATGAGCGTTCGCAGATAGCGAAACACCCGTGTCTTCGAGGTGCCCAGGGCCTGGGCCAGATCGGTCACGCGCAGCGGCTCGTCGCTATGGGCCAGCTTCTCGAAGATCTGCAAGGCCAGCGAGACCGCCATGATGCCGTCGGAAGACGTGGCCTGGGTCGTTTTGGGCATGGATCGTCTCCTCTGGTGACGCGCGCGTGCTTGACAGACACAGGAGCTCTGTCATGATACTATTATCGTAACACAGTTGCGGTAGTCGTAACAAAAAGAAATGCCATGGGACAGGAAACGTCACTGGCCGTCGACATCGGCGGCACGTTCACCGATGTCGTCCTGCGCCGCGGAGGCGAGGTCTTCGTCGACAAGGTGCTGACGACGCCGGCCAATCTGCTGGACGGATTCTTTGGCGGGATTGATTCCGTCCTGGCGCATTCCGGCGTCGCCGCTGCGGAAGTCGACGTGCTCGTCCACGCCACCACGGTCGTCACCAATGCTCTGATCGAGCGGCGCGGCGCCCGCACCGCCATGGTTTTCACCAAGGGCTTCGGCGACATCCTCGAGATCCGCGATGAGCGGCGCTACGACATGTATGATCCGCAGATCGAATTTCCGCGCCCCCTGGTCGGGCCGGCGGATGTGTTTACGATCGCTGAGCGGGTCAATGCGGATGGCGAGATCGAGCGGGAGATCGATGCGGACGAGGCGGCCCGCCTGGCCGACACTCTGCGCCAGAGAGGCGTCCAGTCGATCGGCATCTGCTTTCTGCATTCCTACAAGAATGCCGGCAATGAACGCCGGCTGGGCGCGCTGCTCCGGGACGCTTTGCCGGACCTCTATATCTCGCTGTCATCCGACGTGGCCCCTCAGATCCGCGAATTCCTGCGCGCTTCGACGACGGCCGCCAATGCCTATGCGGTGCCGATCACCCAGCCCTATCTGTCCGGAGTGGAAACGCGCCTCGTGGAACAGGGGTTTCCAAGCCGCGCCCTGATCATGTTGAGCTCGGGCGGCGTGGTCGGTCCCGGCACCGCGGGCCGCATGCCGATCCGGATGGTCGAGAGCGGACCGGCGGCCGGTGCCCTGGGCGCGGCCTTCATTGCTCAAGAGCTGGGGCTGCGCGACGTGCTCGCCTTCGACATGGGCGGCACCACGGCGAAAGTCTGTCTGATCCAGGATTACAAGCCGCTGGTCACCGGGCAGTTCGAGATCGACCGCATGTACCGGTTCAAGGAGGGCAGCGGATTGCCGGTGACCGTGCCCTGCATCGACCTGATCGAGATCGGCGCCGGTGGCGGATCCATCGCTCATGTCGACAGCATGGGTCTCCTGAAGGTCGGACCGCGCAGCGCAGGGTCCAATCCGGGTCCGGCCTGCTACGGCTTTGGCGGCCGCAACGCCACCGTGACCGATGCCGATCTGGTGCTGGGACTGCTCGATGCCCAGCACTTCCTCGGCGGCGACATGCCGTTGGACGAGGCGGCAGCCTTTTCCGCCGTGGGCCAGATTGCCGCCGATGTGGATCTCGGCACCATCGAGGCCGCCCGCGGCATCTACCAGGTGGTCTGCGAGGCCATGGCCGGCGCGGTCAGGACCCATGCGACCGAGCGCGGCGTGGATTATCGCGGCATTCCGCTGCTCGCCTTTGGCGGCGCGGGGCCGGTGCATGCCTGCGGCGTGGCCAGACTGTTGAACAGCCGGACCGTGATCTTTCCCCCGCTGGCGAGCGTGTTGTCGGCCTTCGGATCCCTGGCGACGCCGACCCGGCTCGACCTGGTTCGCTCCAGCCTCTCGGGCCTCGAGGCGATGGACTGGCCGCAGGTCGATGCCCTGTTCGACGAGATGGAGCGGGAGGGCCGCCAGGCGCTGCGCGAGGCCGGGGCGCCCGATGCTGCGGTGACCTTCGCCTATGCGGCCGACATGCGCTATCTCGGCCAGCATTACGAATTGTTGGTGAGCTTCGACCGTCGCCCGAGCGCAACCAACGCGCCCCAGACGCTGAGGGCGGCCTTCGAGGCGGAATACCTCAAGCGCTATTCTCTGATCCAGAGCGATGTGCCGGTGGAGGTCGTGACCTGGCGGATCGCCGCGATCGGCCCCGGCGCCACACCCCCGACATTCGAAACCGCATCGGGCAAGGCCGCAGCCCCTATCCGCCGGAAGGTCCATGCCTGGGCGAATGACCAGATGGTGCCGGTCATGCCCCGCGCCGCCCTGCAGAATGGAAAGGCCATGGCCGGCCCACTCATTATCGAGGAGCGCGAGACCACGCTGGTGATTCCGCCTGGCTGGACCGCGACACTCGGGCCCCTGGGCTGTGTGACGGCCACCTATAGCGATGAGTTGGATGCCTGAACCATGGATGGCGTAACCCTGGAACTCCTGTGGTCGAACCTGCGCAGCGTCGTGACCGAGCAGGCCAAGGCGATGCAGCGCACCGCCTTCAGTCCGGTCGTGCGCGAGGCAGGCGATCTCGCCTATGCGGTGTTCGACCCGCAAGGGCGGATGATCGCCCAGGCCGATACCGGCACGCCGGGGCACATCAACTGCCTGGCCTTCACCGGCGGCTATCTCACCGAGCTGTACAGGGACGACCTCAAGCCGGGTGACGTGCTGATCACCAATGACCCCTGGAAGGGCGCCGGGCATTTCTTCGACATCACGATCTATGCCCCCATCTTCTGGGACGAGCGGCTGATCGGCTATGTCGGCTCGACCAATCATCACACGGATATCGGCGGCCTCGGGGTCAGCGTCGGGGCGACCGACGTGCATGAGGAGGGTCTCTGGATCCCGCCGGCGAAACTCTATGAAGAGGGTCGTCCCAACAAGCTGCTCTTCGACATCATCCGGCGCAACGTGCGCACACCGGACTATATCTCCGGCGATCTGGCGGCCCAGGTGGCCAGTGCCAAGGGCGGTGGCGAGGCGATCATCGACATGTGCCGGCGCTATGGGATCGCGGATCTCGAAGCCCTGTCGGAGGAGATCATCACCCGCTCGGAAAAGGCCATGCGCGACAGCATCCGCGCCTGTCCGGGCGGCACATGGGTGGGAGAGACCCGCTTCGACATCACCGGCGGCATCGTCATCACCCTGAGAGCGACGCTGACCGTCGACAACCAGGCGGGCGAGGTGCTGATCGACTTTGCCGGCAGTTCGCCGCAGATCAACAAGGGCGTCAACGTGGTGCTGAACTACACCCACGCCTATTCGACCTTCGCGGTTCGCAGCTGCCTGGCGCCGGACCTGCCGAACAATCACGGAAGCCTGGCGCCGATCAAGGTCACGGCGCCGGAGGGGTCGATCGTCAATTGCAGCTATCCCGCCCCGGTGGCCGCCCGGCACGTGGTGGGCATGTATGTGCCGATGCCGATCCTCAAGGCCCTCTACAACGTGGTGCCGGAGAAGGTCTTGGCCGAGGGTCCGGGCGCCGTCTGGTCGGCCCAGATCATTGGCTCGGACGACCGCGGAAAGCCCTTCGTCTCCTCCCAGTTCAGCTTCGCCGGCGGCATGGGCGCGCGCTTCACGAAGCCCGGACCGAATGCGACCTGCTATCCCACCGGCATCGCCGCGACGCCCATCGAGATCCTGGAAGCGGAGACGCCGATCTCCTTCCGGCGCCGCGAGATCCGGCGCGGCTCGGGCGGCAATGGGGCAAGCCGCGGCGGCGACGGTCAGATCGTCGAATTTGCAGTCCGCACCACCCGGCCCTGGACGCTGAATGCGTCCCCGACAGGCGTGCAGTTCCCGCCCGAGGGCCTGGCCGGCGGCGACTCCGGCGCCCCGGGCCTGTTCACGGTCAATGGCGAGGTCCGCCAGCACCATGGCAAGACGATCATGGCGCCGGGCGACGTCATTCTCATGGAGACCCCCGGCGGTGCCGGCTTCGGGCCGGTCGCGACGCCGGACACAACGACGAAAACAGTCAAACGATTAAGGGAGAGCGCACATGACGGTTGAGCCCACGGCGCATGAATGGGACAAGATGCCAAGCATCGAGGTGCTTGGCGGCTATATGAAGCGGTCGGGATTCCGCAGCGACGGGACCCTGCTGACCTTCAATTCGATCCGCCCCGGCATGAAGCGCTGGGAGCCGCATCACCATCCCTTCGACCAGATCGTGCTGACCGTCGACGGGATCCAGATCCTCGAGGTCGAGGGCAAGGCGTTCGAATGTCCGCCGCGCTCGATCGTGCGCATCGCCGGCGACGACTTCCACACCGGCTGGCCCAAGGGCGACCGGCAGGTGCTGAACATCGACGTCTTCTCGCCCCCGCGCGCCGACTATCTGTTCCTCGCCGACTGGCAGGAGGGCTTTCCCGCCCGGGACAAGAGCCAGGACGTGCATGCCTATCACCAGACGCCGAATGCGAGCGAGTTCTCGGGCAATTGGCTGACCGACACGAAGGACATCGTCTATCTCTGGGACGACCTGCCGAGCGTGACCCTGGCCGGCGGCAAGCTTCGCCAGGCGGCCTTCCGCGGCGATGACAGCCTGCTGACCTTCAACTGGATGGCCAAGGACCTGCCGAAATCTGCACCCGTCAGCCATCCATCCGACGTCCTGATCCTGGTGGTCGACGGGACCCTCTCCATCGACATGGCGGGTCAGGTGGTCGAGGCGGGACCGCGGTCCATCACCCGGGTGCCGCCGAATACACCCTATGCGGTGGCCCCGGCGGGAGGCGCCGTCCTGGCGATCAACGTGTTCTCGCCCGTGCCGGCGGAACTCGTGAAGCACACGCTCTATCAGGCGGGGTTCGAAGTGGCATAACGGTGCGAGCCGGTTCTCGATGAAGCAAAGGCGCCCGAGAGAGGCGCAGGGCAGAATGGAAGGGAGAAACCAATGCGCGGGAGATGGACTGCAGCCTTCTTGACGGGCCTCGTCATGGCGGTCGGCATGCTGAGTGCCTCCGTCCAGGCGGAGACCAAATTCACGGTACAGACGGGCGCTGCGAGCCCCGGAATGTTCGTGCTCAATCAGTTCGTGGCGGACCAGGCCGGCTTCTTCAAGGAGGAAGGCCTCGACGTCTCGATCAACTATTCCCAGGGCGGCCCGCTGGCCACCCAGATCGTGGCGAGTGGCGGGGCCGACATCGGCGACGTCACCTTTGAAGGGCTGATGCTGGGCTACAGCAAGGGCCTGCGCGGCAAGTTCATCTATAGCCGCTATAACCAGCTGATCTATTTCATGGCGGTGGCGGAAGACAGCCCGATCAAGTCGGTCAAGGATTTCGCCGGCAAGAAGATCGGCGTCGCCAGCATGGGCAGCGCCTCCCTCATCATCGCGAAATCGATCCTGCGGGATGCGGGCGTCGAGGTGACGGCCGACATGTTCCTGCCGGTGGGGATCGGCGACAGCGCCGTGGCGGCCTTGAAGGCCGACCAGGTGCAGGCCCTGTCGCTGATCGACTTCGCCTATGCGGGTCTGGAGCGAAGCGGCCAGAAGTTCCGCTACTTCTTCCATCCCGCAATCGCGGAAGTGGGCAATGGCGGCTACCTGGTCACCGACGAGACCCTGGCCAACAGGAAGGACCTGCTGGTCAAATATCTGAAGTGCCTGGTCAAGGCGCATATCTTCATCCAGACCAATCCGGAAGCGGCGGTCCGCATGTACTGGAAGGCCAACCCTGCCGCCAAGCGCGGGGCGACCGAGGCAGAGGCGATGCAGAAGGGCCTCGAGGAGCTGAAGTTCCGCTCGGTCTTCTTCAGCGACCCTCCCGGCGGTAAGCTCGGTGCCTTCAACATCCCGGGCGTGGAGAAATATGTCTCGGTCCTGAAGCAGGAGGGCGTCATCGCCCAGGAAATCCCGGTGAAGGACTTCATCTGGGAGGGCCTCATCGACGAGGTGAACACGGTCGACCCCGCGCCGATCCAGGAACTGGCGCGGAACTGGAAATGACAGCGGCCGGTTTCGGACAGGGGGCGGAGTTCGACCACGCGGCATCCCGCGCCCTGCCCGCCCCGCGACAAGACGACAGGAGAGGCCACGTGAGGTTGGCAAGCGTCGGAGCAAGGCAGGAGCCGCTCATCGAGGTGAACGCGGTGAGCAAGACCTATGCGGCGGCCGACGGCAAGCCGATCACCGCCATCAGTTCGGTCTCCTGCTCGATCCAGCCTGGCGAGTTCGTGTCGATCCTCGGGCCCTCGGGCTGCGGCAAGAGCACCCTGCTGATGATGTTGGCGGGGCTCCTGCGGCCGACCGAGGGCACGATCCGCTTCCGCGGCACGCCGGTGACGGCGCCCCACCAGGACTTTGGCATCGTGTTCCAGGACGCCGTGCTCTTTCCCTGGCGCAGCGTTCAGGCCAATGTGGAACTGCCGGCGGAGATCGCCGGCATTCCCGCCCGGCAGAGGTCAGCACGGGCGGCAGAGATGCTGGCCCTGGTCGGCCTGGAGGGCTTCGGCACCAAATATCCCCATGAACTGTCGGGCGGCATGCAGCAGCGGGTGGCGATCGCCCGGGCCTTGTCGCTCAACCCCTCGCTGCTGCTCATGGACGAGCCCTTCGGCGCGCTGGATGCCATGACGCGCGAGCAGATGAATGTCGAACTCCAGCGGATCGGCCTGGCGTCGGGCGCGACCGTGGTCTTCGTGACCCATTCGATCCCCGAGGCGGCCTTTCTCGGCAATCGCGTGATGGTGATGTCGGGCAGGCCCTCGACGGTCCGCGACATCGTCGAGATCCCGTTGCCGCGGGACCGCCCCATCGGTCTCATGGCGACGGACCGCTTCGGCATCTTCGTCTCGAAACTGCGTCAGCTTCTCGATGTCTCGGGAGATGTCTCATGAGCCTGGCCCTGGAGAGCAAGCGCGTGACGCACAAACGTTTGGCGCGCGACGGAACCCTGGTGAGCAGCCTGCTCGTGGCGGCGACGACCGTCGCCCTGCTCGCTCTGTGGGAGGGGATCGTCATCCTCTTCGACATCCAGCCCTATATCCTCCCCACCCCGAGCGAGATCCTGCTGCGGGCCTGGGAAGACCTCAGCACCGGGGTCATCCTTCCCCATCTGAAGGTCACGTTCCTCGAGGTGATCGGCGGCTTCGCGCTGGCCGCGGTCCTGGGCGTGGGCCTGGGCACGATGATCGCCCTCGTCCCCTTCCTGGAGCGCACGATCTATCCCTTCGTGCTTGGTTTCCAGACCATCCCGAAGATCGCCATCGCGCCGCTGCTGCTGATCTGGTTCGGCTTCGGGATGCAGTCGAAGATCATCACCGCGGCGATCATCGCCTTCTTCCCCATCCTGGTGAACGTCGTCGCCGGATTGAAGACCGTCGACGGCCGGCGATTGCTGCTGATGCGGGCGCTGCGGGCCAATGCGCTCGAAACCTATCTCAAGGTGCGGCTGCCCAGCATGCTCCCCTATCTGTTCGCGGGCCTCGAGGTCGGCATCATCTTCGCCGTCATCGGCGCCATCGTCGGCGAGTTCATCGGATCGGCGGTGGGCCTCGGCAGCCTGATCATCCAGCGCCAGGCCGCAGTCGACGTCGCGGGCGTCTTCTCGGTGCTGCTCTATCTCTCGCTCATGGGCATCGGCATGAACCTGGTCCTGCGCACCATCGCCAAGCGCTACGCCTTCTGGTCCGCCACGGCCAACCCCGTGGGAGCGTGACACCGCGGACACCCAACTACGGGCCGGAAGCGCGGACCAGACCCGCGCGCGTCCGCCGCGGGCGTGTTCCGCCGGCACCCAGTCAGAACGCCACGGCTCAGACCGTCCCCTGCACGGTATGCGCGGTGATCGTGTAGCCAAACGGATCCTCGAAGGCAAAATAGCGCCCGAACGGCCCGTCTTTCGGCGGGAAGACAATCGGCACGTCTCGTGAGGCGAGATGGCCGTGCAAGGCGTCGGCGTCGTCGCAGCCGAACCAGATAGCGATACCATGTCCGAGCTTTTCGACGGCGTCGAGATCAACCACGGGCGTGCGTACGGCGAAGGGAATCGGCCTCGTGTCGAAAACCACGGCTCCGGGCGGTCCATTCGGGGTCGCGGTCAATCCGACGACCTCAGTATAGAACCTGCGGGCCGCATCGAGGTCGGCGACTTGGATGCCGATGAAGTCGGGTCCGATGAGGCGAGGCATTCCGGTTGTCCTTTCAGCTGGAAGCGATTAATATCAGGCGACTGATATAATATAAGCCCCCTGATATGACAAGCTCCAAGACGGCACCAACCACCCGAGACCACCCCTTCTTGCCGCATGAAACGCTCGGCTACGCGCTGAAGCGCGCGCAGCAGGCGATGCGCCTGCATATGGACCGGCAGTTGCAGGAGATCGGGTTGAACGCGCCACAATATAACGTGTTGGCGAGCCTCGAAGCCGAACCGGGCGCTTCGAACGCAAGGCTCGCACGTCGGGCGTTTGTGACCCCGCAGACCATGCAGGCCATGCTGGTGAAGCTGGAACAGGCAGGGCTGATCCAGCGCCGCCCTGACACAGAGCATGGACGCATTCAACGAACGGAGTTGACGGAGAGAGGGCGGTCGTCACTGGCGCAAGCACACCTCGCCGCTCAGAAATCGGAACGGCTGGCGCGTGAGGCTTCGAGTCCGGATGCCGTTGAGATGCTCACAAGGGTGGCGGAGGCCCTTGCGTAGCCGCGTCGAAAAAAAGAGAGACCGAGACTGGGGAGAGGCTTGATGTGACCTGAACAGCAGTTCGGTCGTGGCGCAAGCTCTGCTCCAGCAGGGATCCGACGGTCTCTGCCCCGACACCCGTCCCGCGCCCCCACCCCCACGGGGGAAGAGGTCACCCAACTCGTCGATATCCGGAAAAACTGATGGTCGGAGTGGGGTGATTCGAACACCCGACCCCCTCGTCCCGAACGAGGTGCGCTACCAGGCTGCGCTACACTCCGCCGATCAGTGGTCGCTATATAGCCGCGCCCGGGGGGCTTCGCAACCAGTCTGTCGCAGCGGATCGAAACCTGTGGGCGACGGATTGCTTCGCGCTGCAAGACTGATTATGGTCCCGCCACTTTTGGGGCGTCGCCAAGTGGTAAGGCAACGGTTTTTGGTACCGTCATTCCCAGGTTCGAATCCTGGCGCCCCAGCCATCCATCGTTCTTACCAGTGAACCCGCCTTTTCCTTGATGTTCCTGGGGTTTTCACCCCTAGTTGTTACGACAACCTGTTACGGGTTGGTGCAACGGGAAGGGGTCAAAATGGCGCTGCAGTCAAACATCGTCAGAAGGGGCGCCGTTTATTACGTTAGGGTAGCGATTCCCGTCGATCTCCAGGCTCCTGGCAAGCAAAAGGAGGTTTGGAAGAGTCTTCGGACCACGGATCAGCGCCAAGCCAAGGCTCTAGCAGCGACCGAATTAGCCTCGCTTTATGGGGCCTGGGAACGCAAGCGGGCGACCCTGCGCAGGCCAACAGACGCGGACTTGCAGCAGCACGCATCGGACCTCTATCGGCTACTTTTGACAGAAGATCATGATCGTCGAGCTAGCATGCCGACGAAGGAAGACATCGCGAAGGAGCGCTCGAAGTCGCTCTCAGCTGAGCGCATCGTCGAGCGGTACACTGCCGATCAGATCGCATTGCTGGACAATCTCACACCCACAGCAAACCAGCTCTTGGCGCTCGATCTCCAGCTCGAAGCAATAATCGCTGAGAACGCCCTCAAGGATGATATTCACAGTAGGACCGTTCTATACGGCACCTTGCGAGAGCATTTGGCGACTGGCGAAACCGCGCTGGTTAGCTCCCTGGCAGCTGCGACCATACCGGTCAATCGGCCAGGACACCGACAGCTGTGCATGGCGCTCCAGCGGGCATGGCTGGAAAGCCTGGAGCGCACCTTTGAACGCGACAAAGGCAATTGGGCAGGCAAACCCACTGATCCGATCGTCGACGCCCCTGCCCTCTCCGGATCAACCTCGGCAACAGGTCGAACGATCATGGAGCTATTCGAGGATTTCGCCCGTGAGAACCCTAGAGCTGTTAAGCCCGACAGTCTTGATCAGTCGAGGAAAGCGGTTCGCCACTTCGCATCGACTCTGCCGTCAGGATCTGGAGTCGATGCGATCACTAAGGCGAGCGTCTTTGCCTGGAAGCAGCTTCTCATGCAGACGCCAGTGAAAGCGGCTGAGATCGGCGAGTTCAAGGGGCTAACCCCGGCCCAGGTGGTGAAGAAGAACGAGAAGCTTGGAAAACCAAATATCACGCCGCGCACCGTGAACAAGCTCCTGACGATGACGTCGGGCTTCATCGGATGGCTAAAGAACAACGGCTTCGTTACGGACAATCCCGTGGCCGGCATGCTCCTGCCAAAGCAGAGGCGCCAAGTGCTTCGCAGCTATTCGATCGAGCAGCTTGGCGCCCTATTTGGCTCCCCTCTCTATCGAGGCTGCCTCGCCGAGAAGCGTTGGCACATTGCCGGTAATGTCACCTTCGATGATCATCGGAGATGGTTGCCGCTTCTGGCACTCTTCACGGGCGCCCGCATGGGTGAGTTGGCGCAGCTGGAGACAGAGAATATTCGCGAGCAACATGGCGTCTGGACGCTGTTCATTACAAACGAGACAACCGACGGTGATGAGAAGGCGGTCAAAAACCGCAGCTCCATCCGCACCGTTCCAATTCACGACGAGCTGATCAAGTGCGGCTTCATCAAGCAAGTCGAGGAACGGCGGGCTAAGGGTGAAGGACGACTCTTCCCCGACCTTGTTGCCAACACGCGAGACCAGATCGCCGGTGCTTACAGCCGAGAATTCGGAAAATTCCTAGAGAAGATCGGCATCAAATTGGATAGCCGGCTGAACTTTCACAGCCTCCGACATACTTTCGCCGATGGAATGCGGCGCGCAGGCTATCTGGATTATGAATTTGCACACCTGCTCGGCCATGTCGGACAGCTTCAAACATCTAGGTACGGCGACGTGCGTGAGGGGGAGTTAACCCGCAGCGCTATCATGATCAACGCGATCTCGTATCCAGGGCTAAACCTTCAGCCGCTCCACAAATAGCAGGCTCCTGTACATCCACTAATATGATGAATTAGAAATTTTACATCAATCTATCTGATATTTCTTGTTGCACCTCTGATTCGGCGCGCGTACAATATTGTCACGTTAAAATCGTGAGCGCCGAAGTTGAATATTGTAGAGACGATCAAGGTGCTGTTTAATCATGCCTCTGATCAAAGCATAGTCGAACAGAAGAGCGCTACACTTGCATACCCTGACGCAGGGTTGTTCGAGTTGTTCGGCTCCTCTCCCGCTATTTCAGGAATCTCAGTTACTCCAAAGACCGCGATGCAGTGCACCGCAGTTCGTTGCGCCGTGCAGGCAATCTCCGAGGCTATTGGACAGCTTCCGGTCCACGTCTATTCGCGTGCCGCAGACGGCTCCAAAGAGCGCGCTCCAGAACATCCAGCTTATAGGCTTATCCATGACGCCGCGAATGACTGGACAAGCGCCAGCGACTTCCGCGAACAGCTTCAGCGCGATGCCCTGTTACACGGCAATGGCGTCGCGTTCATCAATCGCGTCGGTGGGAAGCCCGTTGAGCTGCTTCGGCTCGATCCGTCATCGATTTCGATAGATCAGGACACCGCTACCGGCGAGCCAATCTATTCGCAGAACACCGGCAAGAGCCGGCAGCGCTTCGCACGGCAAGACATCTTTCACTTGAAGGCCCCAGGCTTCGATGGCGTCAAAGGCGTTGCGCCGATCTATCAAGCCCGTGAGGCAATTGGCTTGGCGCTCATTCTTGAGCGGCACGGCGCAAGTTTCTTCGGAGCCGGCGGGAAGCCTGACGGCCTGTTGACGACCGACAGTAAGCTCGGAGCCGATGCAGCTGCTCGCATGGGTGTGGCGTGGAAAGCTACGTTCGGAGGCGGCCGTTCTGGCGGTACGCCCGTACTTGAGGAGGGCCTAAAATATCAGCCGGTCACCTTCAACAGTACGGATAGTCAATATCTCGAAAATCGCATCTTCCAAATCCAAGAGATCGCACGCGCCTTCCGCGTCCCACCGATTTTTCTTATGGAGCTGGGCCGCAGTACGTGGGGCAACGGCGAGACCATGGGCCGCCAATTCGTTGATTACTGTCTCCGGCCTTGGGCTCTTCGGTGGGAGAGCGAGATCCGCCTTAAATTGATTCACGGAACAGATCATGAATCACACTTCGCCGAGTTTCTGTTTGATGACTTCCTGAAAGCCGACGCGGTGGCAAGGATGGACGCATACAGCCGCGCGATCTCTGCCCGAATACTCAATCCGAATGAAGTCAGGTCGATGGAGAACCGCGCCCCATACAAAGGCGGCGATGCGTTTGCCAATCCCAATACCAGCTCGGCTGCGACCTCCAGCTTAACGCAGGAGAAGCCGCAATGAGCACGAACTTCCGCACGTTCATCGGCGATGCTGAGCGCGATTTGACGCTCACTCCAATCATGGTTCTGGAGCTTGAACGCCTGACCGGCATGGGCATCGGCGCCCTTATGAGCCGCGTCACGCATCGGCAGTTTCACCATGCCGATCTGCTCCAGATCATACGCCTCGGCCTCATTGGCGGCGGCGAAGCTCCAGAGCGTGCAGCTCAGTTCGTCCAGATATACGTCGCACCGCGCCCAATTTCCGAGATCCTTCCGGGCGCGATCGGCGCCTTAGAGGCGCTTTGGTTCGGCAGCGCTCCCCAGGAGGAAAACCGCCAATGAACCGGCTTGAATTCAAGGCTGATCTCAGCACCGACGATGCAGGCGCCATCACCGGCCTTGCATGGCCATTTGGCTCCGCCGATCACATCGGCGACATGATCGAGAAGGGAGCTTTCACCGGCCCCGCTAAGATTCCCATGCTCTTCGGTCATGATCCCAAACAGCCGATCGGCGTTTGGGAAAGCGCCACCGAGACGAATACTGGCCTGGAGGTTCGCGGCCGTCTGCTTGTGGATGACGTAGCGCGCGCTCGTGAAGTTCACGCCTTGGTCAAGGCCGGCGCCCTGTCGGGCTTGTCGATTGGCTTCAGAACAAAGAAGGCCATCACCCGCAAGGGTGGCGGTCGCACAATCCAATTGCTGGAATTGGCCGAGATCAGTCTCGTGACCATCCCCATGCACCCCGGCGCCAAAGTTACGAGCGCCAAATCCGCCGAAGCAGCAATCGCGATCGCAGAGGCAATCAACCGGGCCGCGATGGCTCTTCGAGCATAAGGACACGACCATGACGATGATGATTAAGGGCATGCCGTACGGCGCGCCGATTGAGCTGAAGGGCGAAGAGCCCGACGCCGAGGGCATCGTGACCAAGGCCCTGGATGCCTTGACGGCCTCGGTTGACGAGCGTCTGAAGGCGATCGAGACAAAGTCGGGCGAGCGCATCGATCAGCTCGAAGCCAAGATCAACCGGCCTTCGATCATCACCGGCAAAGCCGATGACATGTCCGAAGAGCGCAAGGCGTTCGATGCTTATCTTCGGCATGGCAAGGAAGCTGGCGCGGAAGAGCTGAAAACGCTTATCGTCTCAAGCGATCCCCAGGGCGGCTATCTCGCGCCTGCTGAAATGTCGAGCGAGTTCATTCGCGAGCTGGTTGAGTTCAGCCCGATCAGGCCACTTGCCAGCGTACGCACCACTTCGGCGCCGTCTGTCACCTATCCACGCCGCACCGGCATCACCAACGCGAAGTGGAAGGGCGAGATTCAGGCGTCTGAAGCATCCGAGCCGGCTTTTGGGCAGGTCGAGGTGCCGATCCGCGAGGTGAACACGTACGTCGATGTGAGCAATCAATTGCTTGCAGACAGCGCCGGCACTGCCGAGGCAGAGGTTCGTCTTGCCCTGGCCGAAGACTTTGGAGCCAAGGAAGGACTCGCGTTCGTTTCTGGCGATGGACCGCTTCAGCCCGAAGGTCTGATGACTAACGCCGACGTGCTGAGCACGGCTACGGGAAACGCGGCAACGCTTGGCACCAATCCGGCCGATCTCCTGATCAGCCACATGTACCTGCTTCCGGCCTCTTATCGTACCCGTGGCACGTGGCTGATGAACGGCTCCACGCTCGCGGCCATCCGCAAGCTTAAGGACGCCAGCGGCCTCTATCTTTGGCAGCCTTCATATCAGGTAGGTGCGCCGGAGATGATCCTTGGACGCGCGGTGATCGAGATCCCTGACCTCGATGACGTAGGCGCCGGAACGGCTCCGATCCTGTTCGGTGACATAGCCACGGCTTACCGCATCGTGGATCGCGTCAGCCTCTCGATCCTCGTGAACCCGTACATCCTGGCGACGAACGGCATCACCCGTATTCATGCGACCCGCCGCACCGGCGCGGCCGTTGTGCAGCCGAAGGCGATCCGCAAGATCGTCTGCTCGGTTTAAGATAGGTCACCCCCGATGCGCGACAATTATCATTCTACAAAGGTGGCCGAGGCGATCGCCCCAGCCGTCCTGGCCGCCGACAACACTCCGGTGGCAATCGACCTTCTCGGCTTCAACAGCGCCACGCTGGCGCTGCATGTAGGCGTAGGTGGCATCACTTTCACCGGCACAAACAAGATCGAGTTCAAGCTGACGCATTCAGTCGATGGCGTCACCTATGACGCGGTTGAACGGAGCGACGTGCTTGGCGTCGATGCAGTAGGCGCCGGGGGCATTATCAAGGCCCTCATCGCTGCTCACCCTGCATCTGCCGTCTATCGCATCGGCTATGTCGGCTATCGCCGCTACATCAAGGTGCTTGCCGACTTCAGTGGCACCCATGGCACCGGCACGCCCATTGCCGCTACTGCGATTTTGGGCAACGCACAGCTTCGCCCGGTCGCGGCCTAACAAATTACGGCCGGGTTCTCCAGAGGGTGGCGCGATCCATCCTTATTGAAACGAAAGCGACCTGTCTTCCGGCCGCCGCGCGAGCGGAGCATTGAGGCTGAAGGTCGCAAAGCAAAGAGATCGCGAACACCGGTGCTCGACGGCGCCAAGGGTTCAAGCGGAACAGGCGCTACGGCGGACTGCTCCCGACATTCACAAAGGCAAGTTATGCGCTTAGCAGCAGACGAAATCACCCTAACGATCGCCGGCGAGACAGTGCGTCTCAGACCGACGCTGCGCGCAGCGACCCGCCTTGAGCGCCAGTTCTCCGGCTTTCATAAGCTGCTGCTTGCAGTGCACCAGGGGAGCGTCTCAGCCATCGCCGCTGTTATTAGAGAGTGTGCCGATCATGCCAGCGGAATCCCTCACAACCTTGAGATGCTCGCAGGTTATGTTCTCACGACTGGCATCGAGTATCTGATCGCCCCTATCAGTGATCATGTTCTCCGACTTGCGGGCGTGGATGACGAGCCCGAAGAGCCGGCGGCAGAGAACAAAACTTCCGCCACGCCTGTTTCCATCGCTGAGTATCATCGGACGCTCTTCGAGTTCGGCACAGGCTGGCTCGGTTGGACGCCTGAGACGACTTGGAACGCAACGGCGGCTGAGATCCTGGCCGCCTACGCGGGCAAAGCGTCCATGCTCAGGGCAATCTATGGCACCGCCGAGCCTGCCGAGACAAAGCCGAATTTTCACACCGAACACCAACGCGCCGAAGGCATCCTCACATTGAAAATGATGCAGGCCTTTGGCGCAAATAGGGCCGCGTGAGATGAGCCAGCACGTCATCCGTTCCCACGGTCAAACGACACTCGTCAGCAACGAGCAAGGCCCCATGGGGCCAGTCGGCCCGCGCGGCTTAAGCGGCGAAGTGAGCATCGGAGACTTGCCCGTTGTCATCACAGATCCCCAGGCCGGTCAATGGCTTCAGATCAACGCAACCGGCGACAGCTGGGCGAATGAAAACGTAATCGATGGCGGCAATTTCTGATGACTCAAACGGACCCTTTCGCAGATCTCGCGCGTGGATATGACAGCTTCGTTGATCGTCATTTCCTGATCGTCCCTTCCAACGATCTCGACCTCGAAATCAAGCCCCGGGCGATCTATTGCCATGTCCCCGGCACAGTCGTCGTTCGTGACGAGCACGGAACCGATCTGCCCTACGAGATGAATTGGTCTGGCGGTTTAATCTGTGTCCGCGCCGTTCGTGTCCTGGCGACCGGCACGACCGGCACCTATTACGGTTGGGTGTGATGCCACGCCGCGCCCCACGCCTCTGCAGTTGCGGAAAGATCGTTCCTGGAGGCGAGCTTTGCGCCTGTCAGGTTACCAGAAAGGCAGCCCATGACAGAATTCGCCCCAATGCAAGGCAACGTGGCTACACGACCAAGTGGGATCGGGCTCGCGCTGCATATCTTTCTGACCATCGTAAGTGCGTTTTCTGCGGCGATCCTGCCTCGGTAGTTGATCATAGGATTGCGCATAAAGGTGATCAAAAGCTGTTCTGGTCGAGGACCAATTGGCAGCCACTTTGCGGGCCTTGTCACAACAGCACTAAGCAGAGCTTGGAGCGCCGGCCATGAGCCTCACAATGCGCCCCAGCGGACTCAAGCTCGAAGCATGGCAGAGCTGCGATGCGCTGTTCTCGCTCGCCCACATCGATCTTTGCGGCGATGAGCAGCCGTTCACCGGCGAGGCCATCGAAGTCACTATATCGACCGCAGCCGACGCCAATCCCTTGCTGATCCTCGAAGGCACCATAGCCGACGATGGGATGAGCTTCAGCTTCCACATCCCTCGCGCTTCGCTGCCTGCTGGTAATCTCGTCTTTGGGGTTGTCGAGCTGGACGCCGGCTTTCGCAAGCCTGTGGCCACGGGCCAGCTGGAGGTTGCACGATGGTAGCCTTTAACTTCGACATTGCCGTGAAGCACGATACTGACTTCAGCCATCGCTTCGAATGGCGGACACGCAGCGGCCCCGTAGACTTATCCGGCGCCACCTTTGACATGCGGATCAAGCACACAGCTGCTGACGACGAGTCCGTGTTCCATCTTACTTCAAGCAATGGACGCATCACTCTAGAAGAGCCGAACAAATTCTCTTTGATCATTCCGAAGTACGCTCTTCAACCGGGACAATATTACTTCGGTCTGAAGTACATTATCGGACCTGTGCACCATCCTCTCGCAATGGGGCGGATCAATGCCAGAGCCTAAACTTTTGGAGCTAGACGGCATTGCGCAACCCGTCAGTGAGTGGGCTGCGGACTACGGCATCACCTCACGTCTCATAAGGCTTCGTCTGAGCTGGGGATGGAGTGTTCGACGGGCAATCCTCGAGCCAATGCGCTGCTACCCAGGAATGCGCCTGACTGAGCCAGACAGCAGACCGGGGGGTAGTCGCAGACTTTCCAGAGCAGGGAAAGGGACCGGCGGGGGTGGATCGCGCGATATCGGGCGCAAACAGGAATTGCAACCATGACGATCGTTTCAATCGAGCAGATGCAGGATCAATTAAACCTGCCGATATCGCAGGATGAGTACCTGATCGAGCAGAAGATCGGTGCGGCCGAAGCATGGATTGCGGCATATATCGGCGCCGACCTTATCGAGAAATACGAAACTCCCGACGCCGTCCCGGCCACAGTCGTGGAGGCAATCAAGCAGCTTGCTGGCCACTTTTATGAGCAACGGGAAGGCTCACCGACCATACCTAATGGCGTGACCGACCTCCTGCGTAGCGAGCGGGTCTGGTGCTTCTGATGGCCCGGAACAGCAGGCAGATAAAGAATTTCGAGAAGCGTTTAACGGCCATTCCCCGGGCTGTCCGCGAGGCTCTGACGCCAACACTTCTAAAGAGCGGTGAAGAGTTGGTGGCCTCCATGCGCCAGCTGGCAGAATCCTCACGTGATACAGGGGGTTTGATCAATAGCATTGCAGTCACCGGCCCCGGTCAGCAGACCCCTGCTTACTCACAGCCCGGCGGATCGCTGATCGTTGCGCCGCTTACTGTAGCCGTCACGGCAGGCAATAGCCAGGTGCGGTATGCGCACCTTGTCGAGCACGGTACCGCCGCCGCGACCGCTCAACCGTTCTTCTGGCCTGGCTATAGGCTCGGCCGCAAGCGCCTAGAAGGCCGTATCAAGCGCGCGATCTCGAAAGCCATTAAGGACGCCAAAAGATGAGCAGCTTTGCCGTTCAAAAATGGTCATACACGCGCCTGATCAATGATCTGGATGTGACCGATCTTGTCTGCGCCTCCAGCATCATCGATGCGCATGGACTGCCTGAGACGTTCCCCAGCATCATCATCGGCGAAGCTGACACGGTTCCACAGATCGAGAGCAGCGATCGCTTCAGCGCAGTTCATATGACGCTCCATTGCTGGCAGAGAGAGCTTGGCCTTGAAGGCGTGAAGGCGATCGCCGAGGCCGTGCGCCGCTGCCTTCGTTGCTCGGAGATTTGGACGATCGACGGCTACAAATGCTTGGACGTTCGGTTCACCGGCTCACGCGCCATGCGAGATCCCGACAAGATTTCCAGCCACGCGGTTGTCACGTTCAGTTTTGTTATCGAAGAAGTGACGGCATGATCAGCGCCGGCAAGCTCGATCGTGAAGTCAGTATCGGCATGATCCAGACCGCCATCGGCCCCGGCGGAACGCCGACGCTCGCCCTGTTCGAAACAATGTTTCTGCGCGCCCAGCTGGTCGAGGAAGCAATCGCCGAGCACCCGGCAGGCGCCGGCATTGCTACCACGCATAGCATCACCTTCCGGACCCGCTATGCAGCCATCAGTACGAAGCAGGTTCTTCAGTTTGCAAGCGACCTGTACGACATCACCGAAATTCGAGAGATCGGCCGCCGTCGCGGCCTAGAGATCCGTTGCGTTCGGAGGCCCTGCTAATGGCACGCGGCCGCAAGCCCGAGAATATCACTTCTGACCGTCAGGCGATCGACGCCGTGCCGAGTGCTCCGGCTTGGCTGAGCAAGGACGCGAAAGCTGTCTGGCGCCAAGTTGCTCCCCTTCTAGTCGAGCGCCGCATTCTTACGCAGGGCGATCTCGGCACTTTAGAGAGCTACGCGACCAGCACGGGCTTGGTTCGCGACATGCAAAGGGCGATCAACAAGGACGGAGCTATTGTTGCGACCGACAAAGGACCGAAGCGACATCCAGCCCTCGGCATACAAAACGCGGCCATGGTCACTGCCCGCCTTTGCGCTGGCGAGCTGGGCTTAACGCCGGTCAGCCGGTCTCGGCCCTCAATTCGCGATGATGATCAGGGCGACGACGACGATCCGTTGAACGTGTCCTGATGGCGGCGAACACGTATCCAGCCTGGATCTATGACGGCAGCCCGATTGACGATCCCCTTGGACACGGCGAGCGCGCGGTCAAATTTCTGCGCCTTCTGAAGCACCCGAAGAATCCCGCCAAGGGTCATCCGTTCCAGCTCGACGTATGGCAGGAGCGGATCGTCCGGCGCATCTATGGGCCTCGCCATGAGGACGGCACCCGCATCATCAAAACCGTTGTGCTGCTCCTGCCTCGTGGCAACCGCAAGACGGCCCTGGCTGCTGCCCTGGCGCTGCTTCATACGATCGGCCCTGAGAAGATTGCAGGCGGCGAGGTGCTATCCGCTGCCTCGGATCGCAAGCAGGCTCGGCTTGGATATGCCGAGGCCCTTGGCATCGTCCGCGCCGACCCTCGCATTGCCCGCGCCGTCAGCGTTCAAGACTACAGAAACCGGCTCACCCTGAAGAGCGCCGGCTCATTCTACGAAAGTATTAGCTCGGACGCCGGCACTCAGCACGGCCGCACCCCGGCCTTCGTGCTCGCGGATGAGCTTCACGCCTGGAAGAAACGCGACCTTTGGGACGTTGTTCGCAGCGGATTGCCCAAGACCAAGGGCAGCTTGCTTGTGATCGCCACAACAGCAGGACGCGGCCAGGACAATCTTGCGCATGACATCGTGAGCTATGCCCGCAAAGTCGCTCTTGGCGAGATCATCGATCCGAGCTGCCTGCCGGTCCTGTTTGAAACATCGGCCGATGCCGATTGGAAAGATGAGGCAGTCTGGCGCCGCGCCAATCCTGGCCTCGCCCATGGTTATCCTGACATCGAAGGTTTGCGCCAGCTGGCCCGCGAGGCCGAGCATCGCCCAAGCGATCGAGAGGCATTCCGGCAGCTGCACCTAAACGTCTGGCTTGATCATAGTAGCTCGCCATTCGTGGAGATGAGCGTCTATGACGAGGGCAACTGGCCGATCGACCTGGAGGCCCTGGTGGGACAGCCGTGCTGGATCGGTGTGGATCTGTCATCGAATAGCGACCTGACGGCCGTTGTCGCTGCCTTCCGCGATGATGATGATGTTTACACCGCCGTGCCAACGTTCTTCTGCCCTGCTGATAACTTGCGTGGCCGCACAGAGCAGTCCGGTCAGCCCTATTCGCGATGGGCGCAGGAAGGTCAGATCATTGCCACACCGGGCAACGTGGTCGACTTCCGCGCAGTCGAGGACACGATCCGCGACCTCTGCGCCAATTACGACGTTAGAGAGATAGCTTTCGATCCGCATCTCGGCCGCGTGATGATGAGCAACCTCGCCGATGATGGCTATCCCGCGATCGAGATGCGCCAGGGCTGGATCACCATGGCTCCGGCGATCAAGACGCTGGAGCGGGCAATCCTCGGTCGCAAGTTCCGGCATGGCGGTCACCCGGTGCTCCGCTGGAATTTCTCGAACATTGAAGTCGAGACCGACAAGGCAGGGAACAAGACGTTCCACAAGGGAAAATCGAAAGACAAGATCGACGGCGCCCAGGCCGCAGCGATGGCAGTTGGTCGCGCGTCTCAGGGCGAAAGCAATCGCAGCATCTATTCGGACACCGCAGCAAGGCCCCATGGCCTGCTTACTTTTTAAGGACAGATCATGGCCATTGATGACGGTGAACGGCTGGTGTTGCTTCTGGAGGCCAGGATCACCCAATTTGAAAAGAACCTTCAGAAGGCTAATCGCACCGCCGGCAGATCGTTCGGCGATATTGAGAAACGCGGTCAGCAAAGCGCCGCACGCCTCGAAACGTCTTTCACAAGAGCTGGCGCAGGAGTGCAGGCCGGCATCGGTCGATTGAACGGCGCCCTTGGCACCTTGGGTTTGGGCGCCGGCATTGGCGTTGCCGCCGCAATTGCCTCGATCAAAACCGCCGTGAATGACCTCGCCACAGTTGCGGCAGATGCCAAGATGGCCGGTTTAGATAACGGCACCTTTCAGGAGTTGTCGTTCGCCGCTGGTCAATCTCGGATCGGCATTGATGCCGTCACTGATGGACTAAAGGAGCTGCAGCTTCGCGGTGACGAGTTCGCCGTCACCGGCAAGGGCAGCGCGGCCGAAGCCTTCGCACGCATTGGAATGACGCCAGAGGAAGTGCAGACCCGGCTCAAAGATCCTGCTGATATGCTCGAAACGATCATGGGACGAATTCATGATCTTGATCGAGCAGCACAGATCCGCATCCTTGACGAGCTGCTTGGCGGGACCGCCGGTGAGCAGTTCATTCGGTTTCTCGCTCACGGCCAGGACGGCATCGCCAAACTTCGCCAGGAAGCTCGCGACACCGGCATGGTGCTTTCGGACGACGTTTTGGCCGAGGCCGAGAAGATCGATCGTGAGTTCTTAAAGATTAGCACGACGATCGACCGGAACATCAAAGGCTCCATCGTCTCCGTCATTGCCGCTACTCGTGAGTGGCTGGAGGAACTTCAGAAGGGATTGACGGAAATTGGCAGTTCCTCGATCTGGATGCGCATAGCCAATGCTCTGCCGCAAGATCCTTTCGCGCCTAAGCCGACCCTGATCAATGAGTGGAATGTTGCCGGCACCCAGTTGGCCGAGCTGATTCAAGATCAAGGGTCCTGGGAACTGCAGCTTGCCGACGCCCGCAAAGTTGCAGCTGAGACCGGCATCGATGTTGATCGCGACCGTGTGAAGGTGATCGAGGACCGGATTGCGGCTCTGAAGCGCGAGGAACAACAGCTCAGGGCTATGCCGGGCACGCCTAGCACGCCGTCGTATGGGCGGGCGAACGTCCAGAAATTTCCAGCCGAACCCAAGCCCTTTACTCCGGGGGAGACAGAGGCCGAGCGTAGGGCGCGAGAAGCGGCCGAAAAAGCCAGAGCAGACGCGGCAAGAGCTGCGCAGCGGGAGGCTGACGGAATTGCACGTGTGATCGATCAGCTTCGATTCGAGGAGGCTCAGCTTGGCCGCACGGAGGTTCAACAGCGGATCGCAAATGAGCTTCGCAACGCTGGCACTGCCACGACCAGTGCACAGCGCCAGGAGATAGAGCGGCTTGTAAACGCCACTTATGAGCAGGAACAGGCGGCAGCCGCCGCAGAGGAAGCACAGCGCAAGCTCACGGCCGCATGGGACGCTGCAGAAGGTATTGCAGCGAATGCACTAGGTGATGTGATCAGCGGCTTGAGGCAGGGAGAGAGCGCGGCGGATGCCCTGTCTGCTGCGCTTGATCGTGTGATCGACAAGCTGATTGACATGGCTACTCAGGAAGCCACAAGCGCCTTGTTCGACTTTGGCAAGACTGCGCTCGGATTCGGTGGTGCCGCATCCGGACCTACCTCGATCGTTCCGCCGGGGTTCGCCAAAGGTGCGGCATTCGACAGTGGCCGTATAACACCATTCGCGTCCGGTGGAGTGGTCAATCGGGCGACGCTCTTTCCCATGCGCAACGGGACAGGCTTAATGGGCGAGGCTGGACCAGAGGGCATCCTGCCTTTGCGCCGGTTGCCCGGCGGCGATCTTGGAGTGCAGAGCACGACTGGACGGGGCGGCGGCAATGTGCAGACGATTACGCTCGCGCCATCGGTCACGATCAATGCCAAGGGCGGCACTCAGGAGCAGAACAAGGATCTCGCCGATCAGGTCACGACGCAGATCGAGCGGTCGATGCGCGGTCTGATAGCAGTTGAACTTCGGCAACAGATGCGTCCGGGAGGTTTGCTGTACGCCTAGGTGTCGAGCGATCTACCGAGGAAAGTAGATCACTCTTCAAGAATTTTCAGCACCAGTGATCGAGCTAACTCGGTTGCATCCTGACTTAGTTGTGCCACGTCAAGACCGTCTAATCCTTCGTCACCATGAAGAATTTTACCCCTTTTGGAATATATTCTCGCAAATTCTCTTGACGCTTCTTTTGAAATGTATTTCCGAACGATGCGTTTACAAGCCGCAGTAGGACCCTCTTTTAGCTGCCAACCGATGATCTCCGATACCCGCTTCTTAGTTTCGATGGCCGCATCGGAATTATCAACTGCCGCCATCGCAATTTGAAGGAGATCACGTTCTGCGTCTGGCCGCGCTTCACTTATGGCCAACGCCTCAATAGCAGAAATAGCCAATATGAATTTAGCAACATGAGATTTTTCTATGTAAGCAGATGATAAAAACTCAACAGATCTTTTAACAACATCATTTACTATCATTTTGTCGCCAAAATACTGGCACATCGTTTCTATAAATATCTCCGGAGAACCGGTGACTGTACCAGTGGCTTCAAATTTCATGTATATAGTAGGAATTTTCTCGCTGTACACAGATAGGCCAAGCACATTGTCAGCGAGCCTATGACCAAACTTTCTAAAAATATCGTCTTTGACTGTTTGCCCCCACCCTGAAGTCGGGAGGTCTTTTCCGAGGTTTACCCCTGATCTGGTGGAAACAGACGTTACCAGAAGAGCTCTCTTGACACGTTCACCGAAATCACGAGCGGTGGATTCTGACTCTAGCCCTTCAGCTTTCAAAACCAGCTCAGTAACCTTCTTCAGCGGTTCTTCTGATCGTGACAGAAGGGAAACCGGTACTCCCGCAAGTGAAAAATCGAGTCTCGGCTCGTCACTGGTCACCGACCTTCCAGTGAAGAACCGCAGACGCATTGTGTACGTCTCTGGTGAATCCGCCATTTTGTGTCCCGACACTTAGGGTGTGAACGCCTTCCAGATTCCGTCGGCCTCTAGGGCTCTAATAACGTCTACTCCACGACGCACCTTGAATCGGTTGATATCCTTCCACCGGGGGAGTTCTCGCATGCGACTGGCGATTGTCTCTAAGGTCGCGCCTGCGCCCCGTTCCATGCGCTCTTTGACTTCAGCAAACCAAAGCTCAGCGTAAAATTGCTCTCGGCCTTTAATCTTTCTAAGGCGTGGGGATAGAGGCGAAGTCGACGTTGCAGCGAGCAGCTTCACCCGCCGCTCCAAACACTCTGCTTTTAGGCGCTCGTGAAAGGCCGAGGCTTTAGCGCGGGCCGCGTCCAGCTTCTGGTTTTCCTCTGCTTTGCGACTGGCCGCGTTGCGCGCGCGCGTGATCCGGCGCTTCGCTGACGCAGCAATCGCATAAACCTGTGAGAATATTGCCTGTAATCAGCCCTGAGCTTCTCGTTCTTTTCCTTCCACTCAGGGATGTTCTCTAGGAGCCGCCTAGCTTCCTCATCCTCGTCCTTGGCATCTTCCTCATCAACTTCCGGCTCAACAGGTCCACGGGACCATTCATAACCCAACGGCTGACCGGGCTGAGACAGTTTTTTCCCGCCGGATGCCTCGGTACCATCATCTTCAGTGTCACCGTTCGACATCGCCAGCCTCTACAATGTGTCGCCCAAGCGCCAGCAGCTGGCATCTATTACGCGGCCCGCTCTGCCGCGAGGCGGATCTGATGGGCGAATTCCTGTGCAATCGAAACCGGCATTACGCGCTTGGCGGCTGTCTCAGTCAGGTCGTCATGAATAGCTAGCCGAACCGCTGAGCCGACGCGATCGACTTCCATCTTATCGCTGGTACTCTTGAATGAAACCGACGCCCTGCCAGCTTTGTGCGAGATCTGATCGATAGCATTTGCCAGTCCAATCGCCTCGCTTACGTTCAATCCAGCGGTGGTGATGTTCTCAACCGTGATCGCGATCCGAAGTCCGACGTTGGTTTTAACAACTTCGGCGCCCAGACCGGGCATGTCTCGACTGAGACCTTCCTTCTCCAGCTCCTGAGCGATTAAGCTACCAAGGACCTCCGTCATGGGCTTGCCATGGTGCCTGGACAGCCGCTTCAACTGCGAAGCCCGTTCATCTGGAATTTTAAGCATGGCCATCTGAGGCTCCCTTATTACAAGCTATACTTATAATACCAGTTATATCACTTGTGAGCAATAATCTCGAAAGTTACTGGTTATCCGGTGACTATGGCTTCCTTCTATCTAGCACAGGGTGTGTCCTCTTGCGCTTATGTTGGACACACCCTGTGCTAGACAGAAGGGCTTGAAATGCATTTTTCGTTGAAAAAACTTGTGCTAGACAGACTAGATACAAATTGGCTGATTTCGGCCGTTTTCTTCAGTATTTGTCTAGCACAGGAAATGTCCCTATTATTAGTCTTGGAAGTGTAGAGGTACACTAAAGACAAGTATCTAATCTTTCGATGAGCCCCGGGCTCGCTCCGCTCGCAAGAAAGAGCTCCGCTTGCGCTCCGCGAGATCGGCGCCTCCGGCCCGCTCCGCGGGACCGTCGTCCGATCTCCAGAAAGCATTTCCCCCTACCGAAGATATCAGATCCTCCGGTATGGGGTCCGGTTCGCAAGGCGTCTTCAATCTCCAAACACCCTCCGGTTCCCAGCACCGCCTCCAGGCCTGCAGCCGCAACGTCCGGCGAAAACCTCAGCGTGCCGCGCGGAACAAGTAAATTCACTATAAAACAACTACTCCCGGTACATTTCACAACAAAAATAAGTAAGTACTGACTTACTGAATTATCTTAGGAAATAAATAGAGTTTTAATTTGCGTTTTACCGCAAGACATGCGAATCAGTTCAATGCCCGGTGTCGGCGGGTGCTTTGATTTAGGGGAGCCGCAGAGTGAAAAATGTTTACATAGATAATCAGTTATACCGAACGTTGGTAGTTACTCTTGAGAACCGCCAGCTTTGTCCCGCTTCCGGGGAAACTGAGGACGTGGCGATGCTGTTAGGGCATGCCGGCGTCTGGCCTAAGTGGATTAAAGATGACGTAAGGCGCAGCGAAGCTCATGAACAAGCTAGATAGCCCCTGGGATCGCCTGCGAGGGGTGCTGGAGAACCAAGATCGCTTTTGATCTGTGGGAATTATGCGCCGATAACTTCCACCGGCTTGCCCGCAGAGCGCAACTCGACTCTTAGTACGCCGTTCTGGCGCGCCAGTGTCTGTCCGGGCTTTCGCATATTCGCCTCGTAATCGGGGCGAGCAAGCAGGCTGCCAATCTGGCGGCCGACGAGAGTGAAATCTATATGTTGCCATCTCGCCTGGCATTGCTGCGAAAACTGAATTACGAGCGATGTACCTCCAGCGGACATGGGCATCCAAAAAGCATTACCGTTGGGGATTGGCATATACGGAGGTAGAAACTGAACAGTGCTGTCAGGGGCAATGAGACCAGCTTCCGCCAACCGTTTCCACCTGGCGAACCATTCCCCGCGTTGAAACTCAATGCTGTAATCGACAGCGTTGCCGACACTCTTAGCCCAGACCAGGGTGAAATCTTGTGCGACTGCCTGATCCAATTCGGAAACTGCTCGAAGGGTTCTCAACGCGAATGATCCCGGTCGAGTAACCTCGCCCACCAAAATACCCGCAAACAAGTGTTGTAATTGCTCGGATGACGCGTCTTCTGCGAAGCGCATGAATGAGTTCATCCAATCGTCCCCTGGAGGAGCCGCCTTACTGTCGTCGCCAACGGCCGAAGCCTCATCAGCCAGATGCTCCGTCGCTCGCTGTGCGACCTGCATCCTGTTCATTACCTTGCGGACCGTAGTTGGCAAATAAATCTCGGCTGCAGCTTGCATAACAGTGGGGTCGTTCAGTCCCATCTCGGCAACACCCTTGGCTAGCGTTGCTGCCACGTAGGACCTTGCCGCCGTGATATCCTCTACCGACTGAGCCGGCCTTTTCATTAATGCTGCGGGAATCGCAGTAACTCCGCCCAGCAAATTGCTAAGAGCTTTTAGAAAACTCGTCTTAACTGGGGCAGGTAAGTTGGCGGCTCCCTCCATTATGGTCGCGACGGTGGTTATTTCTTCTTTGTCCATTGGCCGTCCAATTCACATAAATAAGCGTGGGCCCTTCCCAACCAGTGATCTTAACGTCATTTATTGTGCTCGCAAACTCACCTGTCTCACTGGCTTACGTCGCCTCTAGCCGGTCCATGCGGTTACCAAGGTGACTGCGAACTTAGATAAGACAATCACGCCATTCTGCATCAAGCAGGTGTTACGGGCAGAACCACAGCTATAAATATTAATCTATTTAATTCAAATACTTATGGGAATTTGTGGCCATCCTGGCGCCCCAGCCATCCACCCCATCCCTCCGCCCCATGGCGGCCCGGCCCCGTCCTGACGGCGGCGCAGGCCCCCTGTCGCTGACCCCCGTGCGGCGCGGCACGCCGCACGCCCCTGATCGCCCCGCCCCGCAGCCGCCTCCTAAAGAGGCCCGTTGCGCACCCGGAAGGTCTCGAGATCGGCCGCGAAATGGCTGATCGTCTCGTCCCGGGAGACGGCGATATGCTCGCGCATCAGGCGCGAGGCCAGTTTTCTATTGTCGGCGATCAGGGCCTCGAGAATCGCCACATGCTCGCCGATGGAGCCCCGGATGCGCTCCAGCCGGACATAGCTGATATATTCGCATAGCCGCCGCAACCGGTTTTGCCGGCTGATGATGTCGAGGACGAGGCTGTTCTTCGATCCTTTCGCCAGGCTCTCGTGGAACAGGGCATCGAGGGCGAAGAGCTCTTCCCAGGCCATGTCGCTGGACAGCGCGTCCCGCTGGCGCAGATGGTCGTGCTTCAGGCTGTCCAGCTGGCGCAGCGACAGGCCGAAACTGTCGTCCAGCAGCAGGGCCGGCTCCAAGAGGAGGCGGAGCTGATAGCTCATGGCCACCTGCTCCTGGGTGAGTTCGATGATGCTCCAGCCGCGCCCGGGCAGCGGCTCGGCCAGCCCCTCCCGGGTCAGCCGCCGCAGGGTTCTGCGGACCTCGCCGCGTCCGAGATCATAGCGCCGCATCAGAGCGCTCTCGGTGGCGGGCGTCGGCAGGGTGTTCAGGATGATGTCCCGCAGCATCAGCGCATAGGGACGCGACGCGCTGCCGCCGGCGGTCTCGGTCGCGGGCGCCGCGGGGCCGGCGGCGATGATCTGGTATCCGCCATGGGGCCGGGCCGCCACCAGCCCGTCGACCACCAGCTCCGCCAAAGCGGCGCGCACCGGCGAGCGCGACACGCCGAGGTCGCGGGCGAGCACGCTCTCCCGGATCACCGTGCCGATGGCCGGCTGGGTGCTGCGGATCCACTCCCTTATATGGGAGGAGAGCTCCGACTGCAGATCGGTCGTCGACAAAAGCCTTGCGCCAGAACTTGTCATCGGAATATTGTACTTAGGTGGGGATAAAAGACAATCCGTGAAAGCGCTCGGGTGAGGGAGGCGCGACAGATGAAGGCCGACGCCACCGGCGCGACCCGGGATCTTCTGACGATCGCTGGTGCCACGAAACTTTACGACGCGCCCGAAGGCGGCGCCGTCCGCGCCCTTGACGGCGTCTCGATCGCGGTGCGCGGCAACGAGTTCCTGACCCTGCTCGGGCCCTCCGGCTGCGGCAAGACCACCCTCCTGAAATGCATCGCCGGCTTCGAGGATCTCGATGACGGCGACATCGTCTTCGAGGGCCGGTCCATGAATGGCGTGCCGGCCCATCGCCGCCCTTTCAACACGGTGTTCCAGAGCTACGCCTTGTTCCCGCATCTGAGCGTCGCCGACAATATCGGCTATGGCCTCGACGTCGCCGGCGTCGCGCGGGCCGAACGCAAGGCGCGGGTCGGCGAGGCGCTCACTTTGGTGGGCCTGTCGGACTACGCCTCCCGCATGCCGCGCCAGCTCTCCGGCGGCCAGCAGCAGCGCGTCGCGCTGGCCCGGGCGCTGATCCTGCGGCCGCGCCTGTTGCTTCTCGACGAGCCCTTATCCGCTCTGGATCGCAAGCTGCGCCAGTCCATGCAGCTGGAATTGAAGCGCCTCCAGAATTCCGTCGGCGTCACCTTCATCTTCGTGACCCACGACCAGGAGGAAGCGCTCGCCATGTCGGACCGCATCGTGGTCATGGATCATGGCCGCGTCCTGCAGATCGGCACGCCGACGGAGATCTATGACCGCCCCGTCGACCGCTTCGTGGCGAGCTTCATCGGGACCAGCAATATTTTTCGCGGCACGGTGGTCGAGGCCTCCGCGAACCGCACCGTGATCGAGAGCACCGGCGGCCTGCGCCTGTCGAGCCCGGAGCGCGGCTTCGCGGTCGGCGCCGCCGTCGACCTCATGGTGCGGCCCGAACATCTCGTCCCCGCGGCGACCGGTGCTGCGACCACCGCTGCGACGGCTGCGGCGACGGCTGCAGCGACCGCCGCGGCGACCGCCGCCGAGAACAAGCTGTCCGCCGTGGTCGAGCAGGTGGTTTTCGTGGGCGCCGACCTCCACATTCATGCGCAACTGGCCGACGGCACCAGCGTGACGGCGCTCCGGCGCCATTCCCCCCATGACCGGCCCCCGCCCGAGGCCGGCACCACGATCGACCTGGTCTATGCCGCCGAGGCCGCCCACCTCATGCCCCGGGGGGATGCGTGATGGCGGGCTGGGCGCGCGCGATCCGCAAGGCCTCGGCGCCAGCCGCTTTGCTGATGCCGATCACCCTCCTGCTCGGCGTCTTCTTCCTGGTCCCCCTCGGCATCATGGTGGTCTACAGCTTCCTCGAGGCGGGGATGTATGGCGGGGTCACCTGGACCTTCTACCCCTATAATTACGGCCGCATCCTGGGCTGGCCGATCGGTGGCGGCGAGGAATTCGACCCCGTCTATCTGTGGATCTTCCTCAATTCCGTCCGCTTCGCCCTGATGACGGTCGTCGTCACCTTGTTGATCTGCTACCCGGCCGCCTTCTGGGTCGCCGGCATGCCGGCCAACCGCAAGACCCTGATCCTGTTCCTGATCACCCTGCCCTTCTTCGCCAATCTGCTGATCCGGATCTATGCCTGGCTTCTGCTGCTGCGGCCGACCGGTTTCATCAACACGATCCTGCAGGCCCTGGGCGTGATCGCCGAGCCGTTGAACATGATCTTCACCGAATTCGCGGTGGTCGTGGGTCTCGTCTACACGCTCGTGCCCTTCATGTTCCTGCCGATCTACGCCAATGTCGAGCGGCTGGACGGCGCCCTGCTCCAGGCCTCCCAGGATCTCGGCGCGACCCCTCTGCAGACCTTCCGGCGCGTGATTCTGCCCTTGACCCTGCCCGGCATCGCCGGCGGCTCGATCATCGTGTTTATCCCCGCTCTGGGCAATTTCATCATTCCTGCCTTTCTCGGCGGCTCGAAGGTGCAGATGACGGGCAACGTCATCGAGCGCCAGTTCCTGCAGGCGCGGAACTGGCCCTTCGGCGCCAGCCTCACCATGTTGATCATGGCCGTCGTGATGACCTTGCTGCTGATCTACACGGTCAAGATCATGCGCCGCGGCGACGACAGACAGGCGGCCGGCTGATGGGCGCCCAGCGCAAGCGACGCTCCGTGCTCAGAGGCGCACTCAATGCCTATGGCGCGCTGTTCCTGGTCTTTCTCTATGCGCCGCTGGTGCTGATCTTCGTCTATTCCTTCAATGCCAATCCGATCAACATGGCGATCTGGAGCGGCTTCACCACCGATTGGTACAAATTCCTGTTCGGCATGCAGCCTGCGGGCGCCGCCTTCGACAGCGCCTTTGCGGAATCCCCCGACAAGATCATGGCCGCGGTCCGCAACAGCCTGATCGTCGCCCTGTCCGCCAGCACCCTCTCGACCATCATCGGCACCGCCACCGCATTGGCCATCGCCCGCTACCACTTCTTCGGCAAGCGCGCCTATCAGGGCCTTCTGCTGCTGCCCATGCTGATGCCCGACATCGTGCTCGGCCTGGCCCTCCTCATCTTCTTCGTCGGCCTCGGCATGAAGCTCGGCCTGTTCACCATCGTCATCGGCCACTGCACGTTTCTGTCGAGCTACGTCTTCATCGTGGTGAGTGCGCGTCTGGCCGGCATGGATCAGAGCCTGGAGCGGGCCTCAGCCGATCTCGGCGCCGGCCCCTGGACGACCTTCCGCCGGATCACCCTGCCGCAGATCATGCCGGGCGTCCTCGGCGGCTTCCTGCTCGCCTTCATCATCTCCCTCGATGACGTGGTCATCACCTATTTCATCGCCGGCGTCGATTCCCAGACCCTGCCCCTGTTTATCCTGGCGATGATGCGCCGTGGCGTGCGCCCGCAGGTCAATGCGCTGGCCGTTCTGCTGATTCTCTTCACCTTCGTGATCGCCTCGATCGGGCTCTATCTGCGATCGCGACGAACCTGACCGAAACCGGCCCTCAGGGCCCCCGGCCTTCGGGCCAAGACAACGGAGTGTAACACCATGAAGCGATTAAGAGCGTTGACCGCCTCCCTCGTCGGGGTCGCGGCCGTCATCGGCTTCGGCGCCGCAAGCCCGGTTCACGCTGCGGGTGAGTTGCACCTCTATAATTGGGGCGATTACATCAACCCGGAAGTGATCGACAAGTTCAGCAAGGAGTTCGACGTCAAGGTCACCCTCGACACCTACAGCACGAACGAGGAGATGCTGGCCAAGATCCAGGCCGGCGCCACGGGCTACGATCTCGTCTGGCCGTCGGTGCACATGCACGACATCATGCAGCAGCTCGAGCTTCTGGAGAAGACCGACGTCAATACGCTGCCCGGCTTCGAGAACATCGACAAGGCGGCCCTGCGCTCCAAGCAGGATCCCAAGGCTGAATATTGCCTGCCTTACGCCTGGGGTGTCGTCGGCATCTTCTACAACAAGACCCTCGTGCCGGAGATCAAGAGCTGGAAGGACTTCTTCGCCTATGCCGAGAAGAACCCCGGCAAGGTGACCTTGCTCGACGATCTGCGCGAGACGCTCGGCATCGGCCTGATCGTCGACGGCAAGTCGGTGAATTCCCGCGACCCGGCCGAGATCAAGGCCGCCGAGGAGTACATCCTGAAGCAGAAGCCGAACATCGCCGCCTTCCGCTACGACGTGCTGCCGCTGGTGACCTCCGGCGACATCGCCGCCTCGCATTATTATGTCGGCGCCGTCTTGAACGTCCTCGAAAACCCGAAGGATCTGGCCTTCGTGGTGCCTGAGGAGGGTGCCACCATGTATCAGGAAGATCTCTGCATGCTGAAGACGGCGCCGAACAAGGAGAATGCGCTGAAATTCATGGAGTTCATGATGCGCCCCGACGTGTCGGTCCTGAACACCACCATGTTGACCAACGGCTCGGTCAATACTGCAGCGATCCCGCTCCTGCCCGACAATCTGAAAAATCACCCGGCGACCAACCCGCCGGCGGATGTTCGCGCCAAGCTGCAGATCTTCGAGGATCTCGGGCCCGATCTGAAGCTCTATGACCGCGCCTGGTCGCGGGTGAAATCCAACTGATCAGACGCGTGTCCGAGGCTGGGCGCCCCTGCCCGGCCTCGTTGTATAAATCCGGAGTGAAACGCATGCCCGCCCCGATCAAGAACAATGTCAGCGCGTTCCTGCACCCGTTCTCCCACATGCCGACCCTGGCCGAGAGCGGCCCCGTGGTGATCGACCACGGTCGCGGCATCTATGTCTTCGATGAGCAGGGACGGAAATATCTCGAAGGCAATTCCGGCCTCTGGAATGTCGTCCTCGGCTTCGACAACCCGGCTTTGGTCGCCGCCGCCCGCGAGGCCTATGCGAAGCTGCCGGCCTATCACGCCTTCTTCGGCCGCGTCGCCCGCGCCGGCCTCGACCTCGCCCAGCGCCTCGTCGACATGGCCCCGATGCCGGCCGACCGCGTCTTCTTCGCCAATTCCGGCTCCGAGGCCAATGACAGCGTCGTCAAGATGCTGTGGCTCATGGCCGAAGCCGAAGGCCAGCCGCAGCGCAAGACCATTCTGACGCGCTGGAACTCCTATCACGGCACCACCGTCATGACCGCGAGCCTCACCGGCAAAGCCTATAACCAGGCCTTCGGACTGCCGCTTGCCCAGGTCAAATATGTCATGAACCCGCATCATTGGCGCGAAGGCCGGCCCGGCGAATCCGAGCTCGAATTCTCCGCCCGGTGTGCCGCCGATCTGGAGGCGCGGATCACCGAGCTCGGCGCCGACACCATCGCCGGCTTCTTCGCCGAACCCGTCATGGGCGCGGGCGGCGTCGTTCCGCCGCCGGAGGGATATTTCCAGGCCATCCAGCCGGTCTTGCGCCGCCATGGGATCCCTCTCGTCGCCGACGAGGTGATCTGCGGCTTCGGGCGGACCGGGGAGCGTTGGGGGTCCATCACCTATGGCATGACGCCCGACATTGTCGTTGCCTCGAAGGTCATCACCGCGGGTTTCTTCCCCATGGGCGCGGTGATCCTGAGCCCCGAGATCACCGCGAGGGTCGAGGCCGCCTCCGCCAAATATGACGAATTCCCGCATGGCTTCACCACCGGCGCTCATCCCGTGGGCTGCGCCATCGCCATGGCCGTCCTCGACCAGATCGAGCAGGGCGGCATCCTCAAGCACATCCAGGCGGTCTCGCCCCTGTTCCAGCGTCGCCTCAAGGCCCTGGCCGACCATCCCATGGTGGGCGAGGCCCGCGGCATCGGCCTCATGGGCGCCCTCGAGATCGTCGCCGACAAGCCCACCAAGCAAGCCTTCCCCGGGCAATGGGACGTCAGTGAGAAGATCGCAGGGGTGGCACTCAAGCATGGCCTGATCGTGCGGCCGCTGGGGAGTGCCGTGGTCCTGGCTCCGCCCTTCATCATCACCGAGGCGGAGATCGACGAGCTCTTTTCGATCCTCGAGCGCACCCTCGACGAGGTCCATGCCTCGGTCATGAAACTGGCGGCCTGACGCATCATGGCGCGCTACCGGATCACGCCCGAGGATGAGGCCTTCGTCGCCGAATTCCTGAGCCGGCCCTTCGGCTACAAGAGCCCCGGCCTGCAGCGCGTCCTCAACCTCATGCGGGGTCAGGGCCCGGAGGGCAAATATGTGCTGATCGTCCGCGAGCCCTATCGGCGCTGGGGGCTCGGGCGGCTGCCGGCGCGGCGCGGCGATCCCATCGCCGAGATCGCCGGCATCGAGTATCTGAGCCTTGCGGAAGGCGAGCGTGACGTCTTCCTGCGCCGCTGGCGCGACCTCACCGGGAGCGATGCGCCCGCCAGCACCGGGGAGGCCTGACGCCGTGCTGTCCCTGATCGCCTACCCCTCGCGCCTGAGCGTCGCCCCGGGCGAGAGCATCGACATCATGGTCGGCGCCTATGGCGCCAGCCGCTATCGCGCCGACCTGCGCCGGATCATCCAGGGCGACATCAATCCCGAGGGCCCCGGCTACAAGGACGAGCCCATCGATTTCGATCTGGGCGGCGACCGGCCGGCGCGCCATCAACCGCTCACGCCCGGCTCCTATATCCGCATTCCCGGTCGCGGGATCCTCAGCGATCTGGCGAGCCTCACCATCGCGACGGTGATCTGGCCGACGCGGCTCGCCCAGCGGCGCCAGGCCATCATCTCCCTCGGCCCGCATCTCGAGCTTTCCATCGGAAGTGACGGGGTGCCGGTCTTCGAGATGGCCGGCGCGGGATCGCTCTCCCTCTCCTCACCCCTCGTCGAGAAGCGCTGGTGCGTCCTGGTCGCCTCTTATGACGCCACGACCGGCAGTGCCACCCTGGCGGCTCTCTCCCCCGAGACCGGCAGGGCCTGGGAAACGCGCACCGGCCCGTTTTCCTCCGGCTGGACGGGTCTTGGCATCGACGAGGCCATCATCGGCGCGGGGGCCACCGCTCAGGGCGGCATCGAGAACCATTTCGACGGCAAGATCGACAGTCCCGCTTTGTTCGCCGCAGACCTGTCGCCCGACGAGGCCCTCCGCTGTCTCAGCGATCCGGACGCTCTGCCGCGCAATCCTCACCTGCTTGCCGCCTGGGCCTTTGGCCGCGACATGGACGGCGTGACGATCCGCGATGCCTCGCCCCATCATCTCGACGGCGTCACCGTGAACTGCCCTGCCCGGGCCATGACCGGCTGGCGCTGGCACGGCCAGTCCCTCTGCTGGTCCGAGCGCCCCGATCTCTACAGCGCCATCCACTTCCACGCCGACGACATGGGCGATGCCGGTTGGGAGCCAGATCTTTCCTTCACCATCCCTGAGGATCTGCGCAGCGGCATCTATGCCGTGCGCCTGGTCCCCGACGACGACGAGGCCGCAGCCTTCTACTGCATCTTCGCTGTCCGCCCCCCGCGCGACCGCATCACCGGGAACACCGTCGCCTTCCTCATGCCGACGGCGAGCTATCTGGCCTATGCCAATCACCGCCTCGGCCTCGATGTGCCCGGCACCGAGACGGGCATGGGGCGCCTGGTCGAAATCGATGCCCATCACGACTTCCTGCAGCGCCATCCGGAACTCGGCTTTTCCTTCTACGAGGTCCATGACGACGGCAGCGGCGTCTTCTACTCCTCGCGCCTGCGTCCCATCGTCGACCTGCAACCCAAGGTGAAGGGCTTTCTCGGCGGCGTCGGCTCCAATCTCTGGGCCTTCAACGCCGACACCCACATCACCGGCTGGCTCGACCATATCGGCCAGGAATTCGACGTCCTCACCGACGAGGACCTGCACGAGGACGGCCTGGCCCTGCTGCGCCGCTACCGGGTGGTGATCACCGGCACCCATCCCGAATATCATTCGACGCCCATGCTCGACGCCCTGCAGGGCTTCGTCGACCGGGGCGGGCGGCTGATCTATCTCGGCGGCAACGGCTTTTATTGGCGCATCTCCTACAGCGACAAGCAGCCCGGGATCATCGAATGCCGCCGCTCCGAGGCCGGCATCCGGCCCTGGGAGCCGGGACAGGGCCAGTTCTTCCACGCCTTCACCGGCGAATATGGCGGCCTGTGGCGCCGCAACCAGCGCCCGCCGAACCTCTTATGCGGGGTCGGCATGACGGCCCAGGGCTTCGACGTCTCCGAGCCCTATCACCGCCTGCCGGCGAGCGAGGACCCCCGCGCGGACTTCGTGCTTGCCGGGATCGCCGAGGGTCCCATCGGCGCCTTCGGTCTGTCGGGCGGAGGTGCGGCGGGTCTCGAGATCGATCGCGCCGATCCGGCCCAGGGCACCCCGCCCCACGCCCTCGTGCTGGCGACCTCGACCCGGCACACCGACATCTATCTGATGACGCCGGAGGACCTTCTCGACCCGACCCCGGACTGGACCGGCACCCAGTCCGAGCTGATCCGGGCCGACATGACCTTCTTCGAGACCCGCGGCGGCGGGGCCGTCTTCTCCACCGGCTCCGTCGCCTGGGCGGGCGCCATGGCCTGGAACGGCTATGCCAACGACGTCGCCCGGATCACGGCCAATGTGCTCCGCCGCTTCGATGACCCGGCACCCTTCGATTGCCCAGCCGACACCTGAGCCGTCGAAGGGCCGCCTGGGGATATGATAGGGTCCCGGGGAATGTCTCGGCCCGTGCTCGCGGCACGGCCGCTGGGGGACGGATCTTCGCGAGGGTGCCATGAGTGACGATGCCTTTGATGTTGTCGTGATCGGGGCCGGTGTCTTCGGCCTCGCCACGAGCCTCGAACTCGCCAAGCGGGGGCACCGTGTCGCTGTCATCGACCGCTGGGGCATCGGCCATCCCGTCACCTCCTCGACCGGTGCCTCCCGCAGCATCCGCGTGTCCTATGATCACCCGGTCTATGTCGGGCTCGCTCTGCAAGCGATCGAGGCCTGGCGCGCGCTGGAGGCGGAAACCGGCCGCACCATCCTTCATCTGACCGGTCAGATCGACCTCGGTCCTGCCGACAAGCTGGCGGCGTTGGCGTCAACCGTTGCGGCGGCTGGCCTCCCCATGCGGGACATCGGCGCGAACGAAACCCGCGCTCTGTTTCCGGAGCTCCGCCTGAAGCCGGGCGAGAGGGCCCTGTTTCACGAGCAGGCGGGAACCGTCCTGGCGGAAGCGGGTCTGGCGGCCCTGCTCCAGGCGGCCGTGAGCCGCGGCGTGGTCGTTCGCGCCCCGGAGCGGGTCACGCGCATCCGCGGCGAGGCACCCCTGGTGATCGACACCGACCGCGGCTCGTTGAGCGCCGGGCGAATCGTCATCGCGGCGGGCCCCTGGACCGGCGAACTCCTCGCCATGCTGGGGCTTGGCCTCCCCCTCTCCCCGGCCATCGCCCAGGTGACGTTTCTCTCCGCACCCGAGCTTGTCGATCGGCCTGGCCTCGTCGAGTGGCAGGCCTTCGGCGCCACCGGCATCTACGCCCATCCCGTCCCCGGCATCGGCTACAAGATCGCCCTCGATGCCGGCAGTGAGGGGTGGGACCCCGACACCGAAGAATGGGGCCCCGTCCTTGCCGAGGAACGCCAGGTCCTCGACTGGCTCTCCAGCCGCTTGACGCTGGCCGCCGTCACGGTCCAGCGGACGCAGCGCCATCCCTGGACCATGACGCCGGATGCCGATTTCGTGATTGGCGCATCCCTCAAGGGCGCGGTGACCCTGGCCTGCGGCTGTTCCGGCCATGCCTTCAAATTCGGCCCGGCCCTCGGCCCCCTGGTCGCCGACGCCCTCGAGGGGCGCGCCATCCCCGAGCTCTTCTCACCCGCCCGTCCCGGCCTCCGGGCTGCAGCCCCGTCACCCGCGGCCCCCATCACCCGCTGAAGCTTGCCGGCGCTGCCGGATCCGTGCGGGCCACCTCGCGACGGCGAGCCTCGCGACGGAGAGCCTTGCGGCGGAGAGCCTTAGGACGGCGAGCCGCGCAGCATGTCGGCCGGCTCCGGCGGCCCCTCCAGCACCTCTTCGCAGCCGTCGAGTTGAATCCGCGCCGGCGCAAAAACCGATCGAACGATTGTTAGAAATCGCTTGCCTTTCGAGCCTCCCCCGTGTTCATCTTGCCCAATAAGAAAAACATTGCCGGGAGGAGCTATGGAGACCCTCAACGAGGTCCTGACACGTTCGGCGCGCATCTTGGCCGACCGGCCGTTCATCGTGAGCGACGCGGAGACCCTGACCTATGGCGAGTTCGCCGCGCAGACCGCGCGCGCCGCCAATGTGCTCTCCGATCTGGGCATCGGCAAGGGCGATCCTGTCGGCCTCTATCTGCCGAGCTGTCCGGTCCTGGCTGTGGGCTACTTCGCCTGTCAGCGCCTCGGCGCCATCCCGACGCCCATGAGCGCCATGTATCGCGAGACCGAAGTCGGCAACATCTCGGCGCGCACCGAGATGAAGGCGATGCTCACCACTCCCCAGGGCCTGGACGTCGTGACTGCGGTGCGCGCGGCCACCGGCTTTCCGCGCCACATCCTGGTGGTCGGCGGCACCGGTGACGGTCCGGGCGTCATCCCGTTTGAGCCGGCCATGGCGGCCGCGCCTGCGACCTTTAACAATGTGGTCTGCGGCCCTGCCGACAGCGCGGCCCTCTTCTTCACCTCGGGCACGACGGGAGCGCCGAAGGGCGCGCTGCACACCCAGCTCAGCCAATATTCGACCCTGAAGGACATGATGACCTACAACCGGTTCCGCTTCGGGACCGAGGTCTTCCTGGACGTCCTGCCGATTTTCAATAATTTCGGCGCCACCTGCAAGATGAACCTGGCCCTGTTTTCCGGCGCCACCATGATCATGCAGGAACGCTGGGACACCCAGCGCGTGCTGAAGACCATTCGCGACCACAAGGTCACCTTCATGGCCGGCACTCCGACCATGTTTCTCTACATGATCAACGAGTTCGATCCCGCCGTCGATGATCTCTCCTCCCTGCGTCTGGCGGTGACCGGTGGCGCACCGGTCGCACCGGCGATCATGGAGCAGTTCGAGGCGAAATTCGGTGTCCGCCTGGTCCAGGCCTATGGCTCGACCGAGGTCACCGGCTACATCACCGGCGAGCCGCTGATCGGTCCCCGTCGCTTCGGCTCCGCTGGCCTGCCCTTCGGCAGCGCCGAGATCACGATCGTCGATGACGACGGCAATTCCCTCCCCGCGAACGAAATCGGCGAGATCCGCGTCGGCGGCGACACGGTCGGCGGCGGCTACTGGCTCGATCCCGAGACCACCGCCAAGATCTTCACCGACAAGGGCTGGTTGAGCGGCGATCTCGGCTATCTCGATGCCGACGGCTTCCTCTTCATCGTCGACCGCAAGAAGGATGTGATCATTTCTGGCGGCTACAACATCTATCCCCTCGAGGTCGAGGACCTGATCTACGGCTATCCTGATGTCGGGGTCTGCGCCCTTGTCGGCGTCAGCGATCCCGTGAAGGGCGAGATTCCCGCAGCCGTCATCGTCGTCCGGCCGGGAACGACGGTCAGCCCCGATGGCCTGATCGACTTCTGCCGCAGCAAGGTCGCCGCCTACAAGGTGCCGCGCCAGGTCTATTTCATCGACGAGATGCCGCTCGGCCCCAATGGCAAGATCCTCAAACGGCAGCTGCGCGACTGGATTGCCGCAGGCCGCATCACCCCGGCGGAGACCGCAGCGGCGCCCCGAAAGGCCATGTCATGACCCTCGAAGGAAGAACGGCCTTCGTCTCCGGCGCCGGCGGTCCCATGGGTGCTGCCATCGCCCGGCGCTATGCCGGGGCGGGCGCGGATCTGATGGTCACCGACATTTCCGCCAACCGTCTCAACGCCGCTGCCGACGCGTTGCGGCGCGATTTTCCCGAGCGTCGCATCGTCTCGCACCGCGCCAATGGCTTGATCGAGGCGGAGGCCAACGAGACGGCCCAGATCGCCCTCGATCAGCTCGGCCGCGTCGACATCCTGGTGAATGTCGTCGGCGGCATCAAGAGTGCCGACCTCGTCATGCCCGTGCTGACCATGACCGAGGAGCGCTGGGATACGACCTTCGCCTTCAATCTGAAGGGCCTGTTTTTTCTCGTCCGGGCGCTCGGTCCCCAGATGGTGGCCAACCAATACGGCCGCATCGTGAACATTTCCTCCGTCACCTTCGCCGGCGACGACAAGCAGCCCGAATACGGGGCCGCCAAGGCCGCCGTGGCCTCGATCTCGCGGTCGCTGTCCATGGAGCTGGCCCCCTATGTCACCGTGAACTGCATTGCGCCCGGCATGATCCAGACCTCGGTGCTCGAGCGCGCCGATCCGGCACTCGTCGAGGCCTATCGCAGCCGCACCGTGCTCAAGCGCCTGGGAACGCCCGAGGACATCGCCGGCGCCGCTTTGTTCCTGGCCAGTGACGATGCCGCCTACATCACCGGCGTGATCCTGCCGGTGTCGGGAGGGATCTGGCCGGCCCTTTGACCCTGAGACCACCACCAAAGAAAACATATGGGAGGACGCTATGACGTATAAATGGACCCGCAGAGGCTTCGGACTCATCGCTATGGCAGCACTGAGCACGACGGCCCTTTCGATCCCCGCAGCCTTTGCCGATGAGGTGATCACCATCGGCATCTCGGCTCCCATGTCCGGGGCCGCCGCCACCTGGGGCCTCGGCATGGAATACACCGCCAAGGAAGCCGCCAAGGCGATCAACGATGCCGGCGGCATCACCGTCGACGGCAAGAAATATACATTCAACGTCATTGCCTATGACAACAAGTACAACGCCGCCGAGGGCTCCAAGGTCGCCCAGACCCTGCTCAGCCGCGACAACGCGCAATTCGTGATCGGCGTCGGCACCGCGCCCGTAAAGGCCCTGCAGTCTTTGACCGAGCGCAAGGGCGTGCTGTTGTTCTCGACCGCCTGGGGCCGCGACATCAAGGGACCGAAATTTCCCCTGACCTTCACCCAGATCAACACCCCCAACGAGGTGCTGGTGCTGCTCTACCCTCTCGTGAAGGGGCAGAACCCGAACATCAAGACCGTCGCTTTGCTCAATCCCAATGACGCCACCGGCAAGGAAGTCACCCAGGCCGCCAAGGAGAACTGGGAGAAGCTGGGCGTCGAGATCGTCAGCACCGACTGGTATGAGCGCGGGGCCACCGAGTTTCAGCCGATTGCCGCCAAGATCGCAGCCTTGAAGCCCGACGTGGTCGACCTCGGCGCCTCCCCGGCCGCCGAAGGGGGCCTAGTCCTGAAGGAACTCGACGTGATCGGCTGGAAGGGCGTCAAGGTCATCGGCGCCGGCACCAGCGGCGAAGCCGTTGTCAAGGTGGCCGGTCCTGCTGCGGAGCAGACCTATATGGGACTGGCCGCCGACTATGACGGCCCCGAGGCGACCGAGGTCCAGCATGCCCTGAACAAGGGTGCCCGCGATGTCATCCGCGAGCCTCTGAACGTCGTGCAGATGGGTGGATACGACGCCATCATGGCGCTGAAGGCCGGCATCGAGAAGGCCAACAGTGTCGATCCGAAGAAGGTCGCCGAGGCTCTTCCCACGGCCATCATCGACACCTCCTATGGCAAGTCGGTCTTCGGCGGCATGGAGATCTACGGATCGCCCCAGCAGCTTCAGCTGCCGGTCATCGTCACTCAGGTGAAGGACGGCAAAGCGGTTGAGCTCAAGCGGGTGATCCCCGCCGAGCTGCAGAAGCGTCTCAGTTCCAACTGATCGCCTCGCTGGCCGGCGGCGGGGCATGCTCCGCCGCCATTCCTGTCCCCAATCGCCCCTCATGAGCTGAGCCCGATGAGCGTCTCTGCCCAGTTGTTGCTGAACAGTCTCCAGATCGGTGCCGTCTACGTCCTCTTCGCCATGGGCCTGACGATCATCTTCGGCGTCATGCGGATCGTGAATTTTGCCCATGGCGAGTTCTTCACGCTCTGTGCGCTGATCATCGCCGTGTCCATGCCCTGGCTCGTGGAGGGAGGCCTGCCTCTCTGGGCGGCCTATGGCCTGTCCTTCGTCTTCGGCCTCGGCGCCGTCACCCTTCTCAGCCTCGTCATCTTCCGCTTCGGCTTCATGAAGTTCCAGCGCGACATGATCGGCTCCTTCATCTTGTCCATCGGCCTTGTCCTCCTGCTCCAGGGCGTCTATCTCGACGTCTTCGGCGGCATCCCCCGGGTCGTGCCGCCGGTGGTCGAGGGCACCTATTCGATCATGGGCGCGGCCATCACCGCCCAGCGCCTGCTGCTCTGCGCCATCGCCCTGGTCATCACCATCGCCCTCTATTGGATGCTGACCCACACGAAGCTGGGCAAGGGGCTCCGCGCCATCGCCGAGGACCACGAGGCCGCCATGCTGCAGGGCATCCCCTACCGTCGCATCACGCTCTACGGCTTCCTCATCGGCTCGCTGCTGGCGGCCATCGCCGGCGGTCTCATCGCCCCGGTCTCGGTGCCCTCCCCGGTCATCGGCGCCGACTATCTGATCAAGGGCTTCATCGCTGTGATCATCGGCGGCCTCGGCAGCATTTCCGGCGCCATCCTCGGCAGTGCCCTGATCGCCGTCATCGACAGCGTCGGCGGCTATTATTTCGATCCGTCGACCGCGACCATCGCCATGTTCGTGCTGGTCATGCTGGTCCTGATCGTTCGACCGAGAGGGATCCTCGGACATGCCTAAGCTCAATGTCGCAACCCTTGCCCTCGCAGCCGCTGCGGTCGCCACCATGGCCGTCCTGCTGACGACGAATGACGGCTATACGGCAAAGCTCATCGGCTGGATTGCGATTAGCGCCCTCCTGGCCGCCAGCCTGCGCTTCGTGCTGCTCATCGGCGAGCTCAACTTTGCGATTGCCGGCTTCTTCGGCATCGGCGCCTACACCTCGGGCATGGCGACGGCGGTCTATGAAGTGTCGTTCCCCCTGGCGCTTCTGATCGGTGCGGTCGCAGCCGGCCTGGCCAGCTTTCTCTTCGGCTTCGTCACGCTCCGGGTGAAGGGTCCCTATTTCCTGCTGATCGGCTTTGCCTTCACGGAAGTGCTGCGCCTGATCTATACACAGACCGACTATATCGGCGGCAGCTCCGGCCTCATCGGCATCTTTCCGCCCATCGATCTTGAGCCGATCTTTCCCGCTGTCGTCGTGGCCCTGGTCATCCTCGTGCTCATCGCCCTCTATCTCGTGGAGCGCTCCGATCTCGGCAAGGTCTTTGGCGGAATCCGCAACAATGATGCGGTCGTGCGCACCACCGGCGTCAACGTCCACATGACGAAAGTCCTCTGCGTCGTCATCGCTTCCGTGGCCGCGGGCCTGGGTGGGGGGCTGCAGGCCCACTCCAACAACGTGATCTCGCCCGGCGATTTCAGCTTCGTCCTTTCCACCTTCGCTTTGGCCTTCGTGAAGGTGGGCGGCGAGGAGCACATCATGGGGGCCGTCCTCGGTGCCATCATCATGACCCTCATCGCCCAATATGCGCTCGGTCTCGAGGCCATGGAACACATCGTCTTCGGCGCCGCCATCGTGGCCGTCACCCTGCTCCTGCCCCACGGCCTGTTCGGCGTGCTCAAGCGCTTCTGGGCGCGGATCGCGCCGGGCGCGAAGCCGGCGGCGCTGGCGTCGGCGGAGGCAAAGGAGAGCCGATGACCGAGGCATCCTCACCCGCACCCCGCACCGACGGCAAGCCGCTTCTGCGCACCGAGGGCCTGTCGCGCCGCTATGGCGGGCTGGTCGCGGTCTCTGAGCTGACCTTCGCGCTCCATCCCGGCGAGATCCTGGGCCTCATCGGCCCCAACGGCGCCGGCAAGAGCACAACCTTCAACCTGATCAGCGGCTTCGTGAAACCCTCCGCCGGCCGGCTCTTCTTCGGCGCGACCGACGTGACGGGGGACTCTGCCACCCGGATCAGTCGCCGCGGCCTCGTCCGCACCTTTCAGCATGGCAGCCTGCTGCGCGAGATGACGGTTCGCGACAACATCCTCGTCGGCACCTTCCATGCGCTGAAGAAGACCGAGCGCGCCGCCCGGATCCAGGAGACGGCATCCCTGTTGGGCTTGACCGAGGTGCTGGACGAAGCGGCAGGCCGGCTGCCCCACGGCACCCAGCGCATGATCTCCATAGCCATCGCTTTGGCCTCCCGACCCACCATCCTGTGCCTGGATGAGCCCCTGACCGGCCTCAACCAGACCGAGGTCGCCGGAGCCTTGGATGCGATCCGCCGCATCCGCGACGAGCACGGCACCGCCATCCTTTTCGTCGAGCACAACATGCGCGCCGTCATGAAGCTGTGCGACCGCCTCATCGTTCTCAATCACGGCGAGCTGCTCTGCGAAGGCACGCCCGAGGAGGTCACCAAGGATGACCGCGTGATCAGCGCCTATCTGGGACGCCGCAAATGAGTGACATCGTATTGCAGGTCTCGGGCCTGAGCGTGGCCTATGGCGTCGTCGAGGCCGTCCACGAGATCGACATCGAAATCGAGCGCGGCAGGATCACCACCATTGTCGGCTCCAACGGCGCCGGCAAGTCCACGATCATGAAGGCGCTGATCGGCCTGATCAAGGCCTCGAAGGGCAGCGTCAAGCTGTTCGGCGAGGAGATCCTGGGCCGCGAGATCTATGAGAATGTCGATCGTGGCCTGTCGCTGGTCCCCGAGGGCCGGCGCCTGCTGCCCTCCATGACGGTCCTGGAGAACCTCGAGATCGGCGCCTATCGCCGGACCGATGCCGCCGCCGTCAAGCGCGACATGGAGCGGGTCCTCACCTATTTCCCGATCCTGCGCGAAAAGCTCCCGGCCCGCGCCTCCAGCCTCAGCGGCGGCCAGCAGCAGATGGTCGCCGTGGCGCGCGCGCTGATGAACGCGCCGAAGCTGTTGATGCTGGATGAACCCTCCATCGGCCTCGCCCCGTCGGTGGTCGACCTGATCGGCGACATCATCCAGGAGATCAGCAAGACCGGCACCGACATCCTGCTCGTCGAGCAGAACGCGGAAATGGCGCTCGGCATCGCCGATCACGCCTATATCATTGAGAATGGCCGGATCACCATGAGCGGCCCCGCCGCCGATCTCGCCCGCAGCGACGAGGTGCGCCAGGCCTATCTCGGCATGTGACGCGCCGCGAGGCGAGCCGTGCGGGATGTGACACCCGGCCGGGATTACCCGTGCATCGACAGCCCGCCGGACACCGAGATCGTCTGTCCGGTGATGTAATCGGCATCGCTGCTGACCAGCAGCGCCACGATGCCGGGATAATCCTCGGGCTGCGCCACCCGGCGCAAGGGAATGGCCATCTCCAGCCGCTCGATGAGCTTGGAGGCCGAGGGCGTGGAGGCCGCGAGATCGTCGAGCAGCGGCGTCTGCGTCGGCCCCGGACAGACGGTGTTCACGCGGATGCCGGACTTGGCATGTTCCCGTGCGATCGTCTTCGTGAACGCGATCATGCCGCCCTTGCAGGCGGAATAGACCGCTTCCCCGCTGGAGCCCACCCGGCCCGCATCGGAGGCGATGTTGACGATCTTGCCGGCCTTTCGGCTCGCCATCCGCGGCAGCACCGCATGATGCATGTTGAGATGCCCGACGAGGTTGATGGCGATCACCTTTTCCCACAGCGCCGGATCGGAATCGACGAAGTTGATCATCCGGTCCCAGCCCGCATTGTTGACCAGGATGGCGATGGGTCCGAGCTCGTCCTCGACCCGGGCCACCACGGCCGCGACCGCGCCATGATCGGTGATATCAACCGTGAAGGCTGCGGCCTGTCCGCCGTCAGCGACGATCAGCTCGGCGGTGTCCTTGGCGCCGGCTTCGTTCATGTCGAGAATGGCGACTTTGCAGCCCTCCTCCCCCAGCCGCCGGCAGATGGCGCGGCCGATGCCGCTGCCGCCGCCGGTCACCACCGCAACCTGATCCGTCAAGCCACGCAGTCCCATGGAATTCTCCTTCTTGGCGCTTTGCACCTTACTTCGCAAATTGCGGCGCACGCCTGTCTTCGAACGCGCGGATCCCTTCGCCGACATCATCGCCCATGACCAGCGTCAGGGCAGCCTTGATCTCGCTCTCCAGGCCGTCCGTCAGCGTGCCCTCGGCGCCGGTGCGGGAGACCCGCTTCATGGCAGCGATGGCCGACCGGCTGCGGTGGCTGAAGCCGGCGCAATAGGCCATCGCCTCCGCCTGCAGCTTGTCCGCATCGGTCACGTGATTGACCAGCCCCCAGCTCTCGGCCTTGCGCGCATCGAGCCGGCCCGCCGTGAACATGAGGTCGAGGGCCCGCCGCATGCCGATCAGTCGCGGCAGCCGCTGGGTGGCACCCCACCCCGGAAACAGTCCATATTGGGCATGCTGGTCGCCGAAACTCGCCGTCTCGGCTGCGAACACGACGTCGCTGGCGAGCACCAGTTCGAGCCCGCCGGCGAGACAGGCCCCCTGCACGGCGGCGACCACCGGCAGGTCCGAGGCTTCGAACCGGCAGAGCAGCTCATGGCCCCGCCGGAAGAAGGCCTCCAGCGCGACGGGATCCTGCCGCAGCCCCTTCACCTCTTCGAGATCGGCTCCGGCGCAGAAATGCTTGCCCTGGGCGCAGATGAGGATCGCCCGCACCGCAGGCTCCGCCTCGAACCTGTCGAGGGCCGCCGCCAATCCTTCGAGCATGGCCGATGAGAGGCAGTTCAGCTTGTCCGGCCGCGCCAGGGTGATGAGCCCGACGCCGTCCGTCACCTCCGCGGTGAGCGGTGCAGGGCTCATGCCTGGCGCCTCGTCTGGTGTTGAGCTGCGATCGATCCGATGCGCCGCCGCGCCACGATCATCTTCATGATCTGCGCCGTCCCGTCGCCGATCTCCAGGCCCATCACGTCGCGCAGCCGCTGCTGATGCGCCATGTCCATGGTGTAGCCGTAATGGCCATGGGTCAGCAGGCATTGGTGGATCACGTCGACGGCGGTCTTCGGTCCCAGCCATTTGCACATGGCCGCCTCCGCCGTGTGCTCCTTGCCGAGGTCGCGGAGCCTGAGCGTGTGGTAGCAGAGCTGGCGGCAGGCCATCAGCATCGTGTCCGCCTCGGCCAGCGGGAATGTCACGCCTTGATAGCGCGCCAGCGGGGATCCGAACGCCTCGCGCTCCTGGATATAGGTCCAGCTCTCGTCCACCGAGGCCTGGGCGGCCCCCATGCATTGCAGCCCGATCAGCGCCCGGCTGTAGTCGAAGCCCTGCATGATCTGGACAAAGCCGCCGCCCTCGCTGCCCAGCAGGTGGTTGGCGGGGATGCGAACGCTGTCGAAGAAGACCGAGCCGCGCCCGACGCATTTGGTGCCGACGTCGCGGAACCGGGTGCGCTTGATGCCCGGCAGGTCGAGCGGCACCATGAAGCCGCTGACGCCGCGCGCGCCGTCATCGGCCTTTCCGGTGCGGGCGAAGACCACCGCCCCGTCCGCCTGGTCGGAGAACGACATGGAGGTCTTCTCGCCGTCCAGGATGTACTCGTCGCCCACCCGCTGTGCGCGCAGGATCAGGTTTGCCGCATCCGACCCGCCGCGTGGCTCCGTCAGCCCGAGGCCGACCACCGCTTCGCCGGCGATGATCTTCGGCAGCCACTGTGCCGAGACCTCCGGATGGGCGAATTTGGCGATGACCTTGCCCATGAGCGAGCCCACGAGCTGCAGATAGCCCACATTGATGTCGGCATGGGCGATCGCCTCGAACAGCAATCCATTCGTGAACCCGTCGAGCCCCAGGCCGCCGAACTCCTCCGGCAGGTCGGAGCCGATCAGCCCAAGGGCTCCCATCTCGCGGATGATGCCGGGATCCAGCATTTCGCTGGCATCGCGCTCCTGGTAGCCGGGCGCCAGCCGCTCGGCGGCGAAACGCTCGGCGACCTCTTGGTAGGAACGCTGTTCATCGGTCAGGATTTGCTCAAAGGCATTCGGCATTTACACGTCCTTCAGCGAGGCGGCCATCTCGCGCAGCTTGAATTTCTGGATCTTGCCGCTGGGCGTGCGCGGGAAGGCCGGCAGCACCTCGACCCGCTCCGGCAGGTAGTTGCGCGACAATTTCTGCTCCTGCAGGAACGCCACCACATCGGCCAGCGTCATCGGCTTGGCCTCCTTCGTCACCACGAAGGCGCAGGCGCGCTCCCCCAGCCGCTCGTCGGGCATGCCGACGATCGCCACCTCCTGCACGTCGGGATGCTTGAACAGCAGGTTCTCCACCTCCACCACCGGCACGTTTTCGCCGCCGCGGATGATGATGTCCTTCGAGCGTCCAGTGATGCGCACATAGCCATCCGCATCCAGCCGGGCGAGATCGCCGGTCTCGAACCAATTATCCTCATCGATGCCGTTGAGATGGGCGCGCTTGTAATAGCCTGCGAACATGCTGCAGGCCTGGGCCTGGAGGCGGCCCTCCTCGCCTGTCGGCAGGACGTTGCCCTCGGCATCCAGGATCCGCAGCGTGACGCCTGACAGCGGCAGCCCGTCGGTCTCGAACACCTTTTCCTCCGGGGCGTCCAGCGGCGTGACCGTCACGGCGCCATTCTCGGTCATGCCCCAGCCGGACAGCACCTTCGCGCCCAGCTTTTCGATCGAGCGCCGCACCAGGGCGCGCGGGATCGGGGCGCCCCCGGCCACGAAGACGCGCAGGCTCTTCATCGCCTCCGGCCGCTTCTCCGCCATGTCGGTCAGATCCGCCAGGAACGGCGTCGAGCCCATGGTGAAATTGACGCCCTCCGCCTCGATCAGATCCGCCGCCAGGGCTGGGTTCCACACATCCTGATAGACCGTCGTGGCACCCAGATAGATCCCCATCATGAAGCCGTAGAGGAAGCCCGTCTGATGCGCCATGGGCGAGGCCATGAACAGCACGTCGTCTCCCGTGAGGCCGGCCCGTTCCGCATAGGCCACGATATTGCTGAACATGACGTTGGACGTCTGCATCGCGCCCTTAGGCTCGCCCGTCGTGCCGGAGGTATAGACCAGCTCGACGATATCGTCGGGCCCAGGCTTGTTTGCGGCAAACAGCGCATCCGCATCGCCCGGCATGGCCGGATCCAGCAGCGCGGCCTCGAAGGATGAGGCCCCCTCCCCGCCGACCACGAGCACATGCTCGAGGCTGGGCAGCGCGCGCTGCAGATCGGCCGCCATGGCCGGAAAGTCGAAGCCCCTGAAGATCCGGGGCACCACGAAGACTTTCGCTTCCGCCAGGCCGAGCATGAATTTCAGCTCATGCTCGCGGAAGATCGGCATCAGCGGATTGGTCACCGCACCGATGCGCAGGCAGGCGAGATGCAGCGCTGCGAATTCCCACCAATTCGGCAGCTGATAGGAGACGACGTCGCCGCGCCGCACGCCGAGGCGATGCAGTCCCAGCGCGACGAGGCGCACCCGGTCTGCGAGCTCCGCGAAGGTGAGCGTCGTCTGCTGTTCGGTCATGCTGTTGACGTCGCGGATCGCGACCTTGTCCGGATGCTTTGCCACCGCGCGGTCGAGGCATTCCGTGAGCGTCAGGTCCGGCCAGTGGCCGCCCGCCCGCATCCGGTCTCTATAGTCTTGTGAAAAGAAGGGCTGCAAGTCCATGTGTACCTCCCTGAACGCATCGCCGGCTTGTTGTTCTGGTGCGACGCGACCCGTTGTCTAAAGCTTGAAATAATCCGGACGTCCGGTGCCCCATGGATCGCCCCACAGCTGCTGGCCGCCATCGACGTTGATCACCTCGCCGGTGATGAACTTGCCCGATCCGCCGGCCAGATAGGCGCAGGCCTCCGCGATGTCCTGGACGTCGCCCGGCCGCTTCATGGGATTGGCCTCGTAATAGGAGGCGGTGCCTTCCGGCGGATAAAGGCCGAAGGCCGGCGTCTCGACGCAGCCCGGCGCCACGCAGTTCACGCGGATATGGTGGGGCGACCATTCGACGGCCACGGATTTCGACAGGTAGATCACCCCGGCCCGCGCCGCGCAGGAATGCGCAAGTCCCGGCAATCCCCGCCAGACGTCGGCGACGATATTGATGATCGAGCCGGGCTTTTCCTCCGCCACCCAGCGCCGTGCGGCGGCCTGCATCATGTACCAGGTGCCGTTGAGATTGGTGTCGATGACGGCGTTCCAGCCCTTGACCTTGAAGTCGAGGGCGGCTTGCGGAAACTGCCCGCCGGCATTGTTGACCACCACGTCCAAAGCCCCGAACCGGTCCCAGGCCTTGTCGATGAGGGCATTCACCTGCTCGGGATCGCGAATGTTCATGGACTGCACCAGAACCTCGCCGCCCAGCCCCCGCATCAGCTCTCCGGCGCTCTCGATCTTCGCTTCGTCGCGGCCGCAGATCACCAGGCTGCCGCCCAGGCGCGCGAACAGGATGGCGATGGCCTTGCCCAGGCCGCTGCCGGCGCCGGAGACCAGCATCACCTGGCCGGCGAAGAGATCCTCCTTGAACACCGTCGGCAAGGTCAGCAATTGCTCGTCGGTGAAGCCGAAGGAGTCGTTGTAGACGCGGGTTGCAGCCATCTGGTCAGGCCCTTCCGTGGAGCATGTCATTCATGCGCAGCGCGAGACAGTGAAGCGGCGACCGGCTCCCGGTCGCGCGCCGCGTCCTCAGCGGTGATATTTGCGGAATTCCGGCTTGCGCTTTTCGAGGAAGGCCTTCACGCCCTCCCGGGATTCATCCGTATTGTAGTAATAGGACAGCGTCTGCATCCCCATCCAGCTGATGCCGCGGATGCTTTCGGTGTCGGCATTGAACGACCGCTTGGCGATGGCGATGGCCGAGGGGCTGCGCTCCATGATTTCGGCGCACCATTTGGCGACCTCCGCATCGAGCTGGTCATCCGGCACCACCCGGTTGATGAGCCCCATTTCGAGGGCCTCCTTGGCGGAATAGCGGCGGCACAGATACCAGATCTCGCGCGCCTTCTTCTCGCCCACCACCCGCGCCAGATAGGCGGTTCCAAATCCCGGATCGACCGACCCCACTTTCGGTCCGACCTGGCCGAAGATGGCACTTTCGCTGGCGATGGTGAGATCGCAGATCGTCGCCAGCACGTTGCCGCCGCCGATGGCATAGCCCTGCACTTTCGCGATGACCGGCTTGGGCACGTCGCGGATGAGCGACTGGAGCGTCTCGATCGGCAGCCCGATCGTGCCTCTCCCGGAATATTGGCCGTCGTGGGAGCTCTGGTCGCCGCCGGTGCAGAAGGCCTTGCCCGCACCCGCCAGCACGATCACGCCCACCGACTTGTCCCATCCGGCTTGCTCGATGGCCACGATGAGCTCGTCCACGGTCTCCGCGCGCATCGCGTTCATGACCTTCGGACGGTTGATCGTGACGGTCACGACGCCGTCTTCGCTGGTGACGATGATGTCCTGGTATGTCTCTGCCATTGCGCTTCCCTTTGATGCTGATCCTTAATTCGGACTGCAGCATTATTATGCCTAACATTTGTTCGGAAATGCCTTCCCCTGTCAAGGCGCGTTCGGTGTCATTCAAGCGTCTTTGATACTGCTGCGCACGGTGTTAGTGTCCGGAACTTGCGGTCCTGCGACGGCCGGTCTCGATGCTGCATCTGGCGTCGAAGCCGGCGCGGCAAGGGTCCGCCGGGCCTCCTGGACCTTCCGCGTTCAGGAATGTGCAGCCTCAGATGTTCGAGCTGGATGTGCAGACAGAAACCAAGAAGATCGCCGTCAAGCTGGGCAAGGCCGAAGTCACGCGCGAGCGCATCATGAAGGTCGCGGCGCGCTCCTTCCGTGACAAGGGCTACACCGGCACCACCATGCGCGACATCGCCCGCCGCTGCCGCATGAAGGCCGGCAGCATCTATTATCATTTCTCCTCCAAGGAGATGCTGGTCGATTCCATTCTCGACATCGGTCTCAAGGACGTGCGTGCAACCGTCATTGGAGCGGTGGACGCCCTGCCGCCCTCGGCCACCAGCCTCGACCGCATCACCACGGCGATGCATGCGCAGTTGCAGGCCATGATCGCCATCGGCGATTATGCCATCGCCAGCCGTCATGTCTTCTCCCAGATCCCCGCCAAGGTCCGCAACAAGCATATCAGGCTGCGCGAGGAATTCGCCGGCTATTGGCAGTCCATGTTCATCGAGGCGCAGAAGGACGGTTTCATCGATCCGACGATCGATGTCAGCCTCTGCCGCGTCTATGTCGTGGGCGCGATCAATTGGTCGATCGAATGGTTCGATCCCAAGAAGAAGCCCATCGACTATGTCGCCGATCACTTCGTGCGCATGGCTTTGGGCGGCTTTCTCCAGGGCGGGGCGTTTCCGCGGGAACTGCCGGCCGAACGGGAGCCGGTGCGCCTCGCCGCCCCCACCCGCCAGCGCAAGCGCGTCCCCAGCTGAGAACGCCTCTGTCGTCCCGGGCCTGACCCGGCACCTCTCGCTGTGCCCTAGACCGTCCCGTTCCGCCGCAGCTCCGCGACGTCCTCCGGCGAGAATCCCAGCTCCTCCAGGATCACCTCCGTATGGGCCCCCAAGATCGGGGCGCCCGTCGCGACGACCCCCGGGGTTCGCGATAGCCGCACCGGCGTCCCGACGATGACTGTCTCCTCCGCCACGCCGGGATAATCCGCCGCCTGCAGCAGGCCATTGGCCCGCACATGGGGATCGTCCAGGGCCTCGCGCGGCGAGTTCACCGGCCCGGCCGGAATGTTCACCGCATCCAGCAGCCCCAAGGCCTCGTCGCGGGTCCGCCCGCTGCACCATTCGCCCATGATCGCGCTCAGCACGGCGCCATTGTCGCCCCGCAGCTCGTCCGTCGCAAAGCGCGGGTCGGCGAGCAGCTCCTCGCGGCCCATCAGCCGCGTCCAGCGCTTGAACAGCTGCGGCCCGATGACCTGCACGATGATCCAGCCGTCCAAGGTCTTGAACACATCCGACGGCCCGCAGAACGGATTGCGGTTGGCGGTCGCCTGCCGGTCGAGCTGCAGGGCCGACTGCTCCACCAGCATGGTGCTGAGAAACGTATACGCCGTCCCCACCAGCGAGCCTTCGACCACCTGGCCCTTGCCGGTCTTCTGCCGTTCGATGAGGGCCGCGAGCGTGCCGCAGGCGCAGGCCAGCGCCGTGCCGAAATCCACATAGGAGACATTCGGCTTCAACGGATCGCCCGGCCGGCCGGACATGGAGATGGCACCGCTCACCGCCTGCGCGATGCCATCGAAGCCGATGCGCTCGGCCTTGGGCCCGCCCGATCCGAAGACCGACGCCGTGGTCAGGATGATGTCCGGCTTGATGGCCGACAGCGTCGCATAATCGAGCCCCAGATTGGCCAGTGCCCGGGCCGGCAGATTGGCCACCACCACATCCGCCGTCTCGACCAGGCGCCTTGTGACGTCCCGCCCGGCCGCGGTCGTCGGATCGAGGGTCATCGATCGCTTGTTGCGGTTGACCTGCAGATACATGCTGCCCGAGCCGTCCTCGGCCACCGGCATGACGAAGCGGTCCTCGCTGCCGCCGATCTTGTCGATGCGGATCACCTCGGCGCCGAAATCGCCCAGCAGCGCCGCGCAATAGGGCCCGGCGAGATACCGACCGAAATCCAGGACCCGGATGCCGTCGAGGATGCCTGCCACGGTCAGCCTTTCGTGTCGCGTTGCCGGCCGAGCAGATGGTCGGAGATGATCCTCAGCTGGATCTCGGAGGTTCCCTCGAAGATCTTGGTGAGGCGCGCGTCGCGCCAGTAGCGCTCGACCGCATTCAGCGTGGTATAGCCCGCCCCGCCGAACACCTGCAGCGCCTCGCTGCACACCCGCTCCGACATTTCGCTGGCGAACAGCTTCACCATGGCCGCCTCCTTGTCGCAGCGCCGATGTCCGTCGATCTCGCTGCAGACATAATAGAGCAATTGCCGCGCCGCCTCGATTTCCGTGGCCATGGTCGCGAGCTTGAAGCGGATCGCCTGGAATTCGCCGATCGCCTTGCCGAACTGGCGCCGCTCCTGGGCATAGGCGGTCGCATCCTCCAGGGCGCCCTGGGCAAGCCCGATGGAGCGCGCCGCCGTATGCGCGCGCGCCTTTTCGAGGCCGTGGGAGAGCATGTAGAAGGCCTTGCCCTCCTCCCCGATCATGTTCGCAGCCGGCACCCGGCAGCCGTCAAAGGCAAGCTCCCAGGTCTTCCAGCCGTGATAGCCGATCTTGGGGATGGTGGCGCCCGAGACGTTCTCCGGCAGCTCGCCCCGCGGCTTCTCCACCATGAAGGCGCTGATCCCCTGGTGGCGCTTATTGTCCGGCACCGTCTGGTCGGTCCGCGCCATGACCAGGATGAAATCCGCCCCATCGGCGAAGGTGCACCAGTATTTGTTCCCCGTCAGCAGCCAGTCGTCGCCATCCTTTTCGGCGCGGCAGGAGAGGCTCGAGACGTCCGAGCCGGTATCGGGCTCCGACAGCGAAAAAGCGCCGAGACATTCCCCCGCCGCCATCTTGGGCAGGATGCGCTTGCGCTGCTCGGGCGTCATGGCGGTGTCCATGCTGAGCAGGCCGTTGCCCCGGGCGATCAGACTGGCGACGCTCATCCAGCCCCGCGCCAGCTCCTCTGCCACCAGGCAATATTCGAAGCAGCCGAGACCGAGCCCGCCATCCTCTTCCGGGATGAGAATGCCGAAATAGCCCATCTCCGACATCTTGTCGCGCAAGTCCATGGGGATCTCGCCGCGCTCCGGATCGAGGCGGTTCGCCACCGGCAGCACCTCGGCCATGGTGAACTGGCGAGCCGCCTCCTTGATCATGCGGCGTTCTTCGGTCATCAGGCTCACGGTCTATGTTCCTTGGAGACGGGGGCCGGGGGCGCAGAGCGCCACCAGGGCGTTGAGATCGGGCAGACAGTCGAGATCATCGACCGCCGCCGCCAGGGCCTGGGCGCGCTCCGCCCCCAGGATCGGCACGGCGAGGCCCATGAACTTGGCGTTGAGTTTGCGGTCCTGCGCATCGAGGTCGCGCTCGGGCAGGCCGGAATCAGATTCGGCGGAGACGACGCGCCCATCCTGCAGCGTGACCGACATCTCCGCATGGGTGGTCGGCCTGCCCTGCGAAAAGCCGACGCTCACCCGGTCGCGCAGGCGGCACAGGGCGGCGGCGGTGGCGACCTCGTCGCTGAAACTGTCGAGTGCTGCCGTGTCGCGTCCCGCCAGTCCCATGGCGGCGGCGAGCCTGAGGCTGAACTTCGCCTCGAGGCCGGTTGCCGGTTCGGCGATGTTGCAGACCTTGTCACAGGCCGGATGCACGGTGACGGTCACCGCCTGAATCTGGTCGAGGGCGAGGCCATGCCTCTCCCGCAGCGCCGTCGCGGCCTCGATCGTCGAATGGGTCAGGTAGCAGGCTGCGTGGAACTTGAAGAGCGTGTCCAGGATGAAGGCGCCCGATGCGGGCTCGCGCCATGCGGCGGCGGGATCGAAGCGCGCACTATGGGTCGCAGCGAACCCTTGCGCGCATTCGATCGCCTGTTCATTGCTGGTGAAGCCCGCCTCGGCCAGCTGTGCGGCGAGCACCGCGGCCTGTGCGGCGCGGCCTGCATGCAGGGGCTTGCACATGGTCCCGAACATGGATTTAAGCCCCGCCGCAGTGGTGGCGGCGATCCCCAGCGCGCGGACGGTCGCCGATCCGTCGAGATCGAGGAGCCGGCAGGCCGCAGCCGCTCCCCCGAACACACCCAGGGTCGCCGTCGCATGGAAGCCCCCTTCGTAATGGTCGGGCATGACGGTTTGGCCCACCCGGCAGGCGGTGTCGTAGCCGGCGACGAAGGCGGTCATCACATGCGCGCCCGACAGGCGGCGCTCCTGCGCCAGTGCGATCAGCCCCGGCAGGATGGCGACCGTCGGATGGCCCAGGATCGCGAGGTTGACGTCGTCATAATCGAGCGCATGGGACGCGCTGCCATTGATCAGCGCCGCCTGTCCGGCCGTGGCGCTGAGCGGATGTCCGATTAGCCCGGCCGGGCCCCCCTGCGGCCGTTCCGCCGCGATCACCATCGTGACCAGCGGATCGGCGGCGGCGGCCAGGGTCACGCCCAGCCAGTCCAGCACGCAGTGCTTCGCCAGGCGGCGGACATCCGCGCTGAGATCCTCGAACCGCCAGGCCGCTGCGCGCTCCGCCAGCGCCCTTGTCAGGTCGGTGCGGCCCTCATACGCCGTGCTGTCCAGGGCGGGGTTCATGCGGCTCAGAAGTCCACATCGCCCGCGAGCAGCCGTTGCGCGATGGTGCGCCGCTGGATCTCGCCGGTTCCGTCCGGGATCCGCATCACCCGGGCGAACCGGTATCCAGCTTCGAGGCGCAGTTCGTTGGTCAGGCCCATGGCCCCATGCACCTGGATGCAGCGGTCCATCACCCGGTTCAGCATCTCGGTTGAGAACGCCTTCACCATGGAGATTTCCTTCACCGCCCGTTTGCCCGTGGCGACCTGCCAGGCGCAGTTCTGCACCATGCTGCGGGCGGCATAGATGTCCATGGCGCAGTCTGCGAGATGCAGCTGGATCGCCTGATGCTCCGCGATCGGCTTGCCGAAGGTCTTCCGCGTCTTGGCATAGTCGAGGGCTGCCTCCAGCGCCCAGCGGGCGAGCCCGACGCAGGACCCGGCCATGCCCAGCCGGCCGGTGTTCACGCCCGACATGGCGACCTTCAGCCCCTCGCCCACAGCACCCATCCGATGGCTGTCGGCGACCCGCACGCCCTCCAGGGCGATGATCCCGATCTCGGCGCCGAGATGGCCCATCACCGGGATTGTGCTCGGCACCGAGAACCCGGCTTGGTCCGTGCGCAGGAAGAACCCGGTGATGCCGCCCTTCCGCGCCGCCGCGGCATCCGGATCGGTCACGGCAAAGACCATGGCGTAATCCGCGTACGGCGCATTCGTGATCCACTGCTTGGTGCCGGTGAGCACCCAGTCGTCGCCGTCCCGCACGGCCCGCGACCGCATCCCAAAGACATCCGATCCGGCATCCGGCTCGCTCAGGCCGAAGCACAGGGTCTTCTCGCCGCTGGCGATCCCGTCGCGATAGAGGTCGAGCGTCTCCGGCTGGAGCCATTGCAGCAGCGGCGTCAGGCCGTTGGTGAAGGGCGAAGGGATGACGAAGGTCTGGATCAGCGGCCGGTCCGGGCCGTAGCGCGCATTAATCAATTCTTGCAGATAGACCGCCTCGATCGGCCCCAATCCGCCGCCGCCGAGCGCCTCGGAGCCGAACATCGTATAGAAGCCCTCCTCAGCCGACCGCATCCGCACGGTCTTCCGCAGGGCCAGGACCTCCGGCGCGAACCGGCCATCTTCGGTGAACAGTCGCCGCTCATTGCCGAGCAGGTCGCGATGGGCCTCTTCCAGGGGCACGACCTCCCGGTCGATGAACTTGATCAGGCTCTCCCCGATCGCGACCGCTTCTTCCGGCAGGGTGAAGTCCATGGGCGATCCGTCCTAACGTGCCAGGGGCGTGAACTTGGGCAACGTGATCTCCTCGGTCACCGCTTCGAAGGCGACCTCCACCGGATCGCCGATCCGAACCGCCTCGACATCGTCGGTCACGATGTTCGTCATCATCCGCGGCCCCTCCGCCAGATCGATAAGCGCCACCACATAGGGCGCATCCGCCTTGAAGGCGGGCCCGGCCGGCCGGCGCGCGATCGTATAGCTGTAGATCACCCCCTTGCCGCTGGCCTCGATCCAGTCGAGATCGTCGGAAAAGCAATGCGGGCACAGCTCGCGCGGATAGAAATGCGCCTGGTTGCAGGCCCGGCAATGCTTGAGCATCAGCTTATTGTCGCGCAGGGCCGACCAATAGGGTTCGGTTCCGGGATCGACGACGGGCAGCGGCTTTTCATACATCGTCAGCTCCTCGATAAGATGCAGGTGGCCCCGCTCGACAGCGTACCGCCGGTGCCATGCACCAGGGCGGTCGCGGCATCGGCCACTTGGCGGTCGCAGCATTCTCCCCGGAGCTGCCGCACCGCCTCGATCAGCAGGAAGATCCCGTACATGCCGGGATGGGCATAGGAGAGCCCGCCGCCATTGGTGTTCATGGGGAACGCACCCCCCGGCGCGATCCGCCCGTCCGAGACGAAGGCCCCGCCCTCGCCGCGCTTGCAGAAGCCCAGGGCCTCCAGCGTCATCAGCACGGTGATGGTGAAGCTGTCATAGACCTCCACCACATCGATCTGGTCATGGGTCATCCCCGCCATCTCCAGGGCATTGCGCCCGGCCATGGCGGCGGCGGTCAGATGCGTGAGGTCCGGCATGGCGCCGATCGTCCAATGGGTATGCGCCTCGCCGAAGCCGCGCACATGGATGGGAGTCCGGCCCAGATGGCGCGCATGCTCGGCCGTCGTCATCACCACGGCACCGCCGCCATCGGTGACGAGGCAGCAATCCAGGATGCCGAGCGGATCCGACACCCGCGGACTGGCCAGGACGTCGGCGACCGTGAGGGGATCGCGCGCGGTCGCCGCCGGGTTCATCTGCGCCCAGCCGCGGGCGGCCACGGCGATCTCCGCGAGCTGTTCGCGCGTGGTGCCGAATTCGTGGAAATGGCGCATGGCGGCCAGTGCATAGCCGCCCACCGGCGTCGGCAGGCCCCAGGGCACTTCGAACTGCATGGTCAGGCTCGCGGGCCGCCCGGCGAGCGAACGGCTGCGCTCGCTGCGCTGGGTGCTGCCATAGGTGATCAGCGCCACCTCGCAGACCCCGCGCTCGATCGCCATCGCCGCGTGCCCCACATGGGATTCGAAGGCCGACCCCCCGATATTCGTGGAATCCGTGAACCTTGGTGCGATCCCGAAATATTCGCTGAGCGTCACCGTCGGCAGCTGCCCCGCACCGGGGATACCCCACAGGCCGGCGGTGAGCAGCCCGTCCACGTCGCCCATGCTGAGGCCGGCATCGTCGAGGGCAGCCTTCGCCGCCCGCGCCTGCACCTGCAGCACAGAGGCGCCCCCGGGAACGACCCCCTTTTCCAGGGGCGTGTCGGCGACCCCGACGATGACGGCTTCGCGTCGGCTCATGAGGCAGTCTCCAGCTCGGTTTTTGTCTCTGCGGCCAGCAGGCGGGCCTTGCCCCCCAGCACGGCCCGTTCGCCGACGCGGCACTCCACCTCCCACGCGGCGATGACGGCATCGTCCGCGGCGATGGCGGCCGCATCGTCCGCGGCGATGCTGCGGCAGGTCACCAGCACCTCGTCGCCCGGAAACACCGGCCCGAGAAAGGCCACATCGAGATCCCCTCCCTGCAGCCAGGCCTCGCCGATCTCGGCGCCCAGCACCTGGGAGAGAAAGGCCAATGTCATCATCCCATGGGCGATGGTCCGCCCGAAAGGCGTGGTCGCTGCGAAATCGGGATCGAGATGCAGCGGATTGCGGTCGCCCGAGGCCTCGGCATAGCGATCGATATCGGCCTGCAAGACCGCAAAGCGCCGGCTTGGCAGGTCCTGCTTCAGGTCCGGGAGGGTCATTCCTGCCCCCAGATGCTCGTGATCCGGCCGCGCGTCACCAGTGTGCCCTGCTGGTTGCGCGTGACGGTCTCGGAGACCAGATAGCGCCGGCCCTTCTTCTCATATTTGTCGACCACTTCGAGCTGCGTCTCCAGGACGTCGCCTGCCTTCACCGGCTGCAGAAAGCGGAAGCTCTGCTTGGCATGGACGCCGCCGGGCGGGCCCTTCAGCGCGTTTTGCGCCGGCCGCCCATAGACCGCCGCCAGCAAGGCGGGCGCGAACTCGCTTTGGGCGGAATCCTGCGTCGCCACCCGGAACGCCGCGATCGCCTCCGGGGTCACCGCATACCGGGCCGGCGTCTCGGGAAACCGGTCTCCTATGGCGACCTCGTCATAGCGTCGGTAGCCCGAGCTCATGGAGCATCCCAGCAGAACACGTCCGCCGACACGTCCAGCGGCACGAAGCTCGGCCGCAGAGCCGGCAGCATGTGTTCGGCGAGGCTCTTGGGCGTCCAGCCCTCGGAGCGGTGAATGGAGCGCATGGGCCGCGGCTGGCTCATGAGGAAGACCTCGTTGCCGCGCACCGTGAAGATCTGTCCGGTCACGTCGCGGGCTGCATCGCTGCCCAGGAAGATGGCGAGCGGGGCGACCTTTTCCGGCGTCAGCTCGCGCGCCCGGGCGATGCGCTGCTCCTGTTCCGGCGTGTTCGGGATCGATCCGATCATCCGGCTCCAGGCGAAGGGCGAGATGCAATTGGAGCGCACGTTGAAGCGCTTCAGGTCCAGCGCCATGGACTTCGACAGGGCGACGATCCCGAGCTTGGCGGCGGAGTAGTTCGCTTGGCCGAAATTCCCCACCAGCCCGGAATTCGAGGTCATGCTGACGATGGCGCCGCTCTCTTGCTCCTTGAAGTGGTCGGCTGCGGCCCGGCTGACATTGAAGGCGCCGTAGAGATGCACCTTGATGACCGCGTCCCAGTCTTCGGGCGTCATCTTGAAGAAGATCTTGTCGCGCAGGATGCCGGCATTGTTGACGACGCAGTCGATGCGTCCGAAGGCCTTGATGGCGGTGTCGATGATATTGTGGGCGGCATCCCACTCCGCCACCGTGTCGAAATTGGCGACCGCCTCCCCGCCCGCGGCCTTGATCTCGGCCACGACCTCGTCGGCCGGATTGTCGCCTTCCGCATCGCCTCGCAGCGAGACGCCGAAGTCGTTGACCACCACGGCGGCGCCATGCTGCGCCATCATGAGCGAGATCGCCCGCCCGAGTCCTCGGCCGCCGCCGGTCACGACCACGACCTTGCCGTCCATACTGCGCTCTTGGGTCATTGCCGTCCCTGGATGATTTCTGATTTTTAAACGCGATATTGTTCTAACGATAGTTCGTTTTTTCGCGACGATCCAGAGCTATCTGGACCCCTCCGCAGCGGAGATTTGTTCGGCCCGGTCGATGGTTCTCTGCAGCAGCCGGACGGTTGCCGCGTCCACCATGCGGCCTTCGACCTGCACCGCGCCGAGCCCCTGCCGCTTGGCCTCTTCATAGGCTTCCCGGCCCTCATAAGCGCGCTTCACATCGGCCGGATCGGGGGAGAAGATGCTGCGGGCGATCTCGACCTGGGAGGGATGGATCGCCCATTTGCCGACGCAGCCCAGCTTCAGGGCGCGCTCGCATTCCAGGCGGAAATAGTCGCTGTCGCGGAAATTCGGGAACGGCCCGTCCACGGCCTGGATGCCGTTGGCGCGCGCAGCGACCACGATCTTGTTGCGGGCATAATGCCAAATGTCGCCGGGATAGCCGCTGTCGCCGAACAGGGCCGCCTCGTCGATCCCCTGCGAGGCGGAGTAATCGCCCATCCCGAAGATCATGGCCTCCAGCCGGGGCGAGCTTGCGGCGATCTCGTCCACCCGCATCAGCGCCTCCGCCTCCTCGATCAGCACCTCGATGCCGATCTTCTTCGTCAGGCCGAGCTTGCGCTCGATCTGGCTCAGCAGGATATCGACCCAGGCGACGTCGCGGCCGTTTTTGACTTTCGGCACCATGATCGTGTCGAGATGCTCATGCGCACCTTCCACGACGGAGATCACGTCCTCATAGGCATATTGCGTCTCGAGGTCGTTGATCCGCACGCAGCGCGTCGTCCGCCCCCAGTTGTGGGTCGACAGGGCCTCGATGATGCTGCCCCGCGCCGCCACCTTGGCATTGGGGGCGACGGCGTCTTCGAGGTCCAGGAACACGTGGTCGACCCCGAGGCCTGCGGCTTTCGCCATCATTTTCGGATTGCTGCCGGGGACGGCGAGCTGGCAGCGGCGCAGGCGCATGGGTCTCATGGGTGATCTTCCTTGTCTTAGGGTCTCAGGCGATCGCGCAGGCCGCGCGAAGTGTTTCGATGTCCGAGGGTTTATATCCGGCCTCCGCCAGCACGGCATCGGTATGTTCGCCCGTCAGCGGCGAGCGCGTCTGGACCCCGGAAAAGGTTTTCGACATCCGGATCGGCGAATTGGCGATGCTGTAGCGGTGCGCCGAACCGGGATGGTCGACCTCCGCCACCATGCTGCGGGCGGCCACATGCGGATCGGCGAGAATGTCGGCGACGGTGTTGACCGGCCCGAAGGGCACGCGCCCGCCGAGCAGGGACTGGATCTCGGCCTTGCTGCGGCGCGCGCTCCACTCTGAGACCAGGGCGACGACCTCGCCCTTCCGGGCGGTGCGTGCTTCGTTCGAGCCGTAGCGGGGATCGCGCCCGAGCTCGGGCTGGCCCATGATCTCCGTCAGCAGCAGCCAGAAATTCTCCCGCGGGCACGCGATGGTCACCCATCCGTCGCTGGCCGGGAACAGCCCGAAGGGGCACAGCAGCGGATGCCCGTTGCCCTCCGGCCCCGGCACCTGGCCGGCATAGGAATGCTGGTAGATGATCCGCTCGCACAAAGCGAGCATGCTGTCATACATGGCGAGGTCCACGAACTGGCCCTCCCCCGTCTTGTCCGCATGCCGCACCGCCGCCAGGATCGCGAAGGCGCTCATCATGGCCGGCACCAGGTCGCCGACCCCCGGTCCGATCTTGAGCGGCGTGTCCGCGTCGGGCCCGGTGATGCCGATGATCCCGCCCATGGCCTGGGCGACCACGTCGAAGGCGGGCCAGTCCACATAGGGGCTCGCGCCGCTGCGCGGATCGCCGAACCCGCGAAGGGCGGCATAGACGAGTTTGCGATTCGTGGCGGCGAGCGTCTCGTAGCCGATCCCCAGCCGGTCCATGACGCCGGCGCGGAAATTCTCGACGACCACATCCGCCTCCTGGACCAGCCGCAGGAAGACCTCCCGCCCCTGCGCATGCTTCAGGTCGAGCGCCACGCTGAGCTTGTTGCGGTTGACGCTCTGGAAATAGCCGCCGAAGGACTTCAGCTGATCATCAGCCGCAAAGGGTCCGAACAGCCGTGTCGGCTCTCCGTCCAGGGGCTCGATCTTGATGACCGTGGCACCTTGGTCGCCCAGCATCATGGTGCAGAACGGCCCGGCGAGCATCTGCGTCAGGTCGATGACCTTCAGCCCGGTGAGAGCACCGGGTGCGCGCTGCAATGTGTCGGTCATGTCACCCTGTTGCATTGAGCCTGATCTCGTCGCTCCCGTCTCCTTCTATAGCGGAAGTTCGGGCGCGATATCCATCCCTGGCGGTGTCCTTATTTGTCTAACATATGTTCGAATTTCGGATGCCTCGCAAGGTTGCTTTTGCCGAGCCTGCGGTGTTTTTTGCATCGAGCATGCGCTGCCGGCGGTCTCTGGCGCCGGCAGCGGGCCCGGCCCCCTCGGCCGAAAACCCTTCCGCGTGGCCCTCGCAGGACACGATAGCGCAGTGACGCAGCCCCTGGCCCTGCGCGATCATGGCCCGATCGGCCCTCGCCGTGCTCATCCCAGATCCGTTCTTGCGGATCCCCGATCCATTCTTGCGCCGCTTGTAACGCGCATGACCAATGGGTGATTGCATTTGGCCGTGGCTTGAGCATGGATGTCGGCGGACGTGGCGGATGAGGGACGGATGGTGACGCAGCATACGGAGATCGCCATCATTGGCGGGGGTGTGATCGGCTCGGCGGTAGCGTTTTTCCTGCGCGAACTGGGCTATGACGGCACCGTCACCGTCTTCGAGAAGGACCCCTCCTACCAATTCGCCTCCACGGCGCGCTCGGCAGCCTCCATTCGCCAGCAATTCACCACCACCGTCAGCACCCAGATGTCGCAATTCTCCTACGGCTTCCTGGAGAGCCTTCCCGAGCGCTTCGGCGATGACGGCGACATCGGCATGTTCCGCGGCGGCTATCTGCTCGTCGCCGACGCCGCCCGCGCCGACGCCCTGCGCGCCTGTCACAAGACCTTCGTCAGCCTCGGCTCCGACATCGCCTGGCTCGACGCTCCCGATCTCGCCCAGCGCTTTCCCTGGCTCAACACCGAGGACCTGGTCGGCGCCACGCTGGGCCTGTCCGGCGAGGGCTGGTTCGACGCCTATATGCTGCTCCGCATCCTGCGCCGCGAGGCCCGCAAGCTGGGGGTCGTTTATTGTGATCAGGAGGTCACCGGCATCGATGTCGCCGGCGATCGCGTGACGGCGGTCCGCACCGCCTCCGGCGCCGTCTGGTCCTGCGCGATGGCGGTGAACGCCGCAGGCCCCGCCGGCGGCCAGGTCGCCGCCCTCGCCGGCTGCGAGTTGCCCGTCGAGCCGCGCAAGCGCACCATGTTCGTCATCCAGGCGCCCTTGAGCAACAAGGGCATGCCCTTCATCTTCGATTCGACCGGCGTGGCGATCCGCCCGGAAGGCGACCGCTTCATCTGCAGCGCACCGCCCGATCCCGAGAACGACCCGCATCCCGGCGATGATTTCGAGCCCGATTTCAACCTCTTCGAGGACAAGGTCTGGCCGGCCCTGGCCCATCGCATCCCCGCTCTGGAGGAATTGCGCATGGTGAGCGCCTGGGCGGGCCATTATGAGATGAACCTCCTCGACCACAATGGCGTCGTCGGCCCGCATCCCGACCTCGCCAACTTCCTCTTCGCCACCGGCTTTTCCGGCCACGGCGTCATGCATTCTCCCGCCACCGGTCGCGGCATCGCCGAATGGATCCTCAACGGCCGCTACACCTCCCTCGACCTGAGCCCCCTCGGCTATGACCGCATCCGCACCGGCACGCCCATCCGGGAAGCCCTCGTCTACTGAACCCCACCGCTGGCTCCGCAGAAAGAGATCGCAGGCATGAACCGGCCTCTCGCTTACGACCGTCCGCTGATCACGCCCGCCGAGGATCCCCGCTCCATCGGCCGCCTGGAGGATGAGCGCTTCGTCACCGGGCACGGGCGCTATGTGGACGACGTCCCAGCCGACGGCCATCTCTTCGCAGCCTTCCTCCGCTCGCCCCATGCCCATGCCGAGATCGTCTCGATCGACGTGGCCCAGGCCCTGGCCATGCCCGGCATCCGCGCCGTCTTCACCGGCGACGACCTTCTCGCCGACGGTCTCGGCCCGCTCCCCTGCTCGGTGGTGTTGCAGCCGCCGACGCCGCTGACGGTGCCGGACCGCCATACCTTGGCGAAGGGTCGCGTCCGCCATGTCGGCGAGCCCGTGGCCATGATCCTCGCCGACAGCCGCGCCGCGGCCCAGGACGCGCTTGAGACTGTCGAGGTCGACTATGAGAGCCTGCCCGCAATCGTCGACCTGCGCCGTGCCCGCAGCCCCGACGCACCGCAGATCTGGTCCGAGGCCGCCCTGAACACCGCCTATTGCTACCGCCGCGGCGACCACGAGAAGACGGAAGCAGCCTTCGCCGAGGCAGCCCATGTGGTCGAGCTCGATCTCGTCAACAACCGCGTCGCCGCCGCGGCCATGGAGCCGCGCACCGCCATCGGCTATTGGATCGAGGCCGAACAGCGCTACGAGCTGCATTTCAGCGGCTCCTTCGTCCACCTCATCCGCCGCGAGCTCGCCGACGGGGTCTTCCACGTCCCCCATGACCGGCTCGACCTCGTCACCCCCGATGTCGGCGGCGGCTTCGGCATGAAGAACGTGAACTATCCCGAATATGCGGCGGTCCTCTGGGCCGCGCGCCGCATGGGCCAGCCGGTGCGCTGGGCAGCCGAGCGCATGGAGGAGTTCCTGGGCGGTGTCCATGGCCGCGACAACCTCACCCGCGCCCGCCTGGCCCTCGATGCGGAGGGCAATTTCACTGGCCTGTGGGTCGAGACCACGGCCAATCTCGGCGCCTATGTCTCCTCCGGCGGCCCCGGCAGCTCCACCATGGCGTCCGCCTCCGCCATGGGCGGCCTCTATGCCATCCCGGCGATTGCCATGGAGGTCCACGGCGTCTTCACCAACACGACGCCCGTCGATGCCTATCGCGGCGCCGGCAAGCCCGAAGCCAATTACATCATCGAGCGGATCATCGACGTGGCGGCCCATCGCCTCGGCCTCGACCGCATCGAGCTGCGTCGCCGCAACGTCATGCGCGACTTTCCCTATCGCAACGGCACCGGCCTCACCGTCGACAGCGGCGCCTTCGCCGAGACCATCGACCGCGGCCTCCTCCATGCCGACCTGGACGGCCTTGCCGCGCGCCGGGCGGAGGCGCAGGCCCGCGGCAAGCTCTACGGCGCCGGCATCGGCTGTTTCATGGAGACCTCCCGCGGCCAGCCCAACGAGGAGGCCTGGCTGCGCTTCCTGGAGGACGACCGCATCGAGTTGATCGTCGGCACCCAGTCCAATGGCCAGGGCCACGAGACGAGCTTCGTCCAATTGGTCGCCGCCCGCCTGGGCATGCCGCTTGGGGCCTTCCACTTCATCCAGGGCGACACGCGGCGCATCGCCACCGGCGGCGCCCATGGCGGGGCGCGCTCCCTGCATATGGGCAGCGCGGCCCTCCTCCTGGCCATCGACGATCTGCTTGCCAAGGCCAAGCCCGCAGCGGCCCGCCTGCTCCAGGCGCTGCCGGAGGAGGTCTCCTTCTCCGCCGCCACCGGCACCTTCCTGTGCACCGGCGATCCCGCACCGCAGCCGCGCGCCATCGGCCTCGCCGAAGTCGCCCGGCATCTGCGCCAGTCGCCCGACGAGGCGCCGTTGCACGGCCATGGCATGAACATCTGCGATCTCTTCAACTATCCCGGCGGCTGCCATGTGGCCGAGGTCGAGATCGACCCCGAGACCGGCAGCGTCACCCTCGCCCGCTATGCCGCCGTCGACGACTACGGCACCCTCATCAATCCGCTGCTCGCCGAGAACCAGGTCCAGGGCGGCATCGTCCAGGGCATCGGCCAGGCGCTCATGGAGGAGTCGGTCTATGATCCCGACACCGGCCAGCTGATCAGCGCGAGCTTCACCGATTACGCCATGCCCCGCGGCGAGGATATTCCGAGCCTCGACCTCCGCTTCATCGAAGCGCCGACCAAGGCCAATCCCATCGGCGTCAAGGGCTCCGGCCAGGCCGGCGCCATCGCCTCGCCCCAGGCCGTCATCAACGCCGTGGTCGACGCCTTGCGCCTCTTCGGCATCGAGCATATCGACATGCCCGCCACGCCTCACCGCATCTGGCAGGCGCTGCAGCAGGCGAGGCCGTCGGGAGCGACCCCATGACCAGGATCCTCGTCATCGGCGGCGGGATTGTCGGCACCACGATCTCCCATGAACTGGCCGATCAGGGCCATGACGTGGCCGTCGTCGACCTCCCCGACAATGACCGCCGTCCCTCCAACGGCAATGCCGGCTGGATCGGGCACCAGGACATCATGCCCCTGAACTCCGCCCGGGTCTGGCGCAACCTGCCCGGCTGGCTCATCGATCCCGACGGCCCCCTGACCGTCCGCCCCGCCCACGCCCTCCGCCTGGTGCCCTGGCTCGTCCGTTTTGCGCAAGCCAGCCGCCCCTCCCGGGTCGCCGCCAACAGCGCGGTCATGAGCGCGCTCAACCGGGCGGGCCTCCCCTCCTGGGAACGCCGCCTCCAGGGCCTCCGCCTGAGCGAGCATCTGCGCCGCGCGGGAGCTTTGTCCGTTCACCGCAAGCTCGACACCTATGAGGCGGCGGCCAAGATCATCGCCCGGCAGCGCGAATTCGGCATCGAGGTCGAGCGCGTGGCGGCCGGTGGCCTGCGCGAGATCGAGCCGGCCCTCACCGAAGGCCTGGCGGGCGGCGCCTATTATCCCAAGGCCTGCCAGGTGAGCGATCCGAAATGGCTGCTCCATGCTTTGACCGAGCGCGCCGCCGAACGCGGCATCGAGCGCATCGCCGGTCGGGTCCTGGCCGTGACGCCGATGGCGGCCGGCGGCCGCGTGATCCTGGAGGGCGGCCGCGAGCTCGAAGGCCAGAAAGTGATCCTCTCCGCCGGCATCTGGTCGAAGCCGCTGGCTGCTTCCCTGGGCGATTCCGTGCCCTTGGAGGCCGAGCGCGGTTATAACTGGACCTTCGCGCCCGGCAGCTTCGGGGCCACCCACCCCCTGGTCCTGGAGAATGACGGCCTCACCACCACCCCCCTGGCGACTGGCGACCGCATCGGCGGCATGGTCGAGTTCGGCGGCATAGATGCCGGTCCTCGTCCCCGTCGCTTCGAGGCGATCCTGCGTCAGCTCCACCGCTATCTGCCCCGGGCCCGCACCGAGGACGGCCGCTCCTGGATGGGCCTGCGCCCCTCGACGCCCGACAGCCTTGCGGTCCTCGGTCCGTCGCGGCGCTCTCCCGACATCCTCTATGCCTTCGGCCATGGCCATTACGGCCTCACCCAGGCCTCGATCACCGCCGAGATCATCGCCGCCCTCATCGCTCAGCGGCCGACGCCGGTGGATGTCTCCATGCTGACGCCGCGCCGTTTCGGTGGCGGCTGATGCCCCGTCCCCCAGACGCGGCATCGCCTGCATCTCGCCACGATCTTCGCTAGTCTCGCTCCCTCCGCCCTGCCACTGAACCGAGCCCCGCAATGACCTTCCTCTCCCAGACCGTCGCCCGCACCAAGCAGGCCGCCACCCTCGCCATGAGCCAGAAGGCGCGCGAGCTCGCCGCCCAAGGCCGCGACGTCATCGCGCTCAGCGCCGGCGAGCCCGATTTCGACACCCCCGACAACATCAAGCAGGCCGCCTGGGAGGCCATGCAGCAGGGCCGCACCAAATACACCCCCGTCTCCGGCATCCCCGAATTGCGCCAGGCCATCGTGGACAAGTTCAGGACCGAGAACGGCCTCCTCTACACGCCCTCGCAGACCATCGTCTGCAATGGCGGCAAGCAGGTCATCGCCAACGCCATGATCGCCACCCTTGATCCCGGCGACGAGGTGGTGATCCCGGCCCCTTACTGGGTCTCCTATCCCGAGACGGTCGCCATGTGCCAGGGCCAGCCGGTCTTCGTGCCCACCATGGCCGAAACCGGGTTCAAGATGACGCCGGAGGCCCTCGATGCCGCCATCACGCCGCGCACGAAATGGCTGATCATGAACTCTCCCTCGAACCCCTCGGGGGCCGCCTACACCGAAGCAGAACTTAAGGATCTGGCCGAGGTCCTGCGCCACCACCCCCATGTCTGGATCTTCGCCGACGACATCTACGAGCATCTCGTCTATGGCGATTTCCGCTTCACGACCATGGCCCAAGTGGCCCCTGAGCTCATGGACCGGACCCTCACCACGAACGGCGTCTCCAAGGCCTATGCCATGACCGGCTGGCGCATCGGCTATGGCGCCGGCCCCGAAATGCTCATCCGCGCCATGGACAAGATCCAGGGCCAGATGACCTCCGGCGCCTGTTCGATCGCTCAATGGGCCGCCCGCGAGGCGCTGTCCGGCCCGCAGGATTTCATCGCCACCTCCCGTGCCGTCTTCGAGCAGCGTCGCGACCTTGTCGTCTCCATGCTCAACCAGGCCAAGGGCCTCGAATGCCATACCCCGGAAGGCGCCTTCTATGTCTATCCGTCCATGGCGCGGCTGATCGGCAAGAAGGCTCCCAGCGGCCGCAGGATCGAAACGGATGAGGATTTCGTGCTGGAATTGCTGCAGGCCGAGGCGGTCGCCCTGGTCCATGGCACAGCCTTCGGTCTCGGACCCAATTTCCGCATCTCTTACGCAGCGGCCACCGACAAGCTCGAGGAATCCTGCCTCCGCATCCAGCGCTTCTGCGGCAATCTCACGGACTGACACGGGGGCGGCTCTCTGGGGCCACACATCCCCTCAGGCGCCCGCGCCCGCCTCCGTCAGCAGCGACACGCCGAGCCGCGCCCGCCGCTTCAGCCACGGGCTCGGCCGGTAGCGGGGATCGCCGTAGAAATCCTGGCAGCCTTCGAGGATCCTCAGGATCACGGCGGGCCCCACCCGGTCGCCCAGGGTCAGCGGGCCGTAGGGATAGCCCAGTCCCAGCCGCACGGCATCGTCGATATCGGCAGGCGTTGCGATCTTCTGCTGGGCGATGTCGCAGGCGATGTTGACGATCATGGCGACGATGCGCTGGGCGATGAATCCGGCGCTGTCCTCGATCAGGCTGACGGGCAGGCTCGTCCGCTGCAGGGCGGCCACGGCCGAGTGGCGCGCGCTCGCCGTCGTCACCGGCGTCGGCATCACGGTGAGCCGCAGCGCCGCCTCGAACAGCATGTCGACCGCCAGCACCCGGGCCGGATCGAGCCCTTGGGCGAGCGCCGTCGTGGTGGCATCGGTACCGACCGGTGTGACCAGGCAGATGCTGTCGGGTCCGGGCGTGGTCTCCAAATCCAGCGCAGCTCCCGTGATCCCCAGCAGCGTCTCCAGCCGTGCCGCCAGCAGGGGTTCCGACGGGCTCACCCAGATCGGCGCGACGGCTGCGTCCTCGACCAGGGGCAGTTCGGGCGGCTCCTGCTTGGCCGTGCCCTCATAGACATACCAGCCGCGCCCGCTCTTGCGGCCGAACAGGCCCGCCGCCAGCCTTTGCGCCACCAGCGGCGAGGGCCGGAAGCGCGGCTCCTGGTGAAACTGGCTGTAGATCAGCTCCATCACCGGCCGCGACACGTCGAGTCCGGTCAGGTCCATCAGCTCGAAGGGCCCCATCCGGAACCCCGCCACCTCCCGCATCACCCGGTCGATGGTCGCAGGCGCAGCGATCCCCTCCTGCAGGATCCGCAAACCCTCCGTCGACAGGCCCCGGCCCGCGTGATTGACCAGGAAGCCCGGCGTATCCTCGGTGCGCACCGGCCGATGCCCGCAGGCCTGGGCGAGCCGGTCCAGCCGGTCGAGGACCGATGCCTGAGTCTGCAACCCGCGCACCACTTCGACCACCTTCATCAGCGGCACGGGATTGAAGAAATGGAAGCCCGCCACCCGCTGCGGCAGCCGGCAGGCGCTGGCGATCGCGGTCACCGAGAGCGAGGAGGTGTTCGTCGCCAGGATCGCGTCCTCTGCGACCACTTGCTCCAGCGCCGAAAACAGGGCCTGCTTGGCGTCCAGCCGCTCGACGATCGCCTCGATCACCACCGCCGCAGCGGCGAGCCCGTCGAGGTCGCCGGCGACCGAGAGCAGACCGGTAGCCTGCTCCGCCGCCTCCGCGCTGATCTTGCCGCGGCCTGCGAGGGTGGCCAGCGTGTCGGCGACGGCCTGTCGCGCCGCCTCGGCGGCCTCGCGGCTCACATCATGCAGTGTGACCGGGAACCCCGCCTGCACGCAGATCTGGGCGATGCCGCGACCCATGGCCCCGGCACCGACCACGCCCACGACGCAGCGGTCGCCCCCGTTCAGGTCTGCAGCCAAAGGATCCTCACCAGGCCAGATAGGGCAGTGCTTTGGCCTTGGTCGCGATCTCGGCCTTCGCCGACAGCAGCATCGACATCGGGTCCCAGCTGCCGTCGCTGAACTGCTTGCGCGGTCCCTCGCCGATGGTGACGGGGAAGGACCGGTTGCCGCTGCGGATCACCCGCTCCTCGAGATCGAGCGTGTATTCCCGGTGCGGATCGCCCTCGCCCACTTCGCGCAGCGCGCTCATCGTCTCGGCGCTGACCGTCACGCAGGGCATGCCCACGGAGATGCAGTTGCCGGCGAAGATCTCCCCGAAGGACTCCCCCACCACCGCCTGCACCCCGGCACGGTTGAGCGCCTGGGGGGCGTGTTCGCGCGACGAGCCGCAGCCGAAATTCCGGTCCACGAAGAGGATGCGCGCGGTCTTGAACCGCGGATCCTCGAAGGGATGCACCTCCCCCTTCGCCCGCAGCTGCGCCCGGTCGTCTTCGAACACATGGAAGCCGAGATGCTCGAAGGTCAGGTGCTTCATGAACCGCGCCGGGATGATCCGGTCGGTATCGATGTCGTTGCCGCGCACGCTGATCGCCCGGCCGGTGATCTTGGTCTTGGTCATATCGTTCATGGGACGTCTCTCGGATCTGTTCAGGAGGCCAGGTCGAACTGGCGTGCATCGATCACCGCGCCGTTGATCGCGGCCGCCGCGACCATGGCCGGCGACATGAGCAGCGTTCGGCCCACGGGGCTGCCTTGGCGTCCCTTGAAGTTGCGGTTCGAGGAGGAGGCGCAGATTTCCCGGTCGTTGAGCTTGTCCGGGTTCATGGCCAGGCACATGGAGCAGCCGGCCTCGCGGAAGTCGAATCCGGCCTCGATGAACACCTTGTCGAGCCCCTGCGCGATCATCTCGTCGCGCACCTTCTGCGATCCCGGCACCACCAAAGCGCGCACATGCGGCGCCACCTTCCGGCCCTTGATCACGGCGGCGGCGGTCACGAAATCCGACATCCGCCCATTGGTGCACGAGCCGATGAAGGCGACATCGATGCGGGTGCCCGCGATCGGCGTGCCCGACGCCATGCCCATGAACTCGATGGCCTCTTTGGCCGAGCCCGCCTCGTCTGCGGTGAGCCCCTCGAGCGCCGGAATGGCCTGGCCCACGGAGATGGACTGTCCGGGATTGATCCCCCAGGTCACCATGGGCTCGATCTCTTCGCCGCGATAGACGACCACGTCGTCATAGGCTGCATCCTGGTCCGATGCGATGCTCTTCCAATAGGTGAGCGCTTTCGTCCAAGCCTCGCCCTTGGGCGTGAATTCCCGTCCCTCGAGATAGTCGTATGTCTTCTGGTCCGGATTGACATAGCCGCAGCGTGCGCCGCCCTCGATCGACATGTTGCAGAGCGTCATCCGCTCTTCCATGCTCATGGCATCGACCACGTCGCCGGCGAATTCATAGGCATAGCCCACCCCGCCCTGCACACCCAGGCGGTTGATCACGAACAGGGCCACGTCCTTGGCATAGACGCCCGGCATCAGATGCCCGTTGATCTCGATGCGACGGACCTTCAGCTTGCTCATGGCCAGCGTCTGCGTCGCCAGCACGTCGCGCACCTGGGACGTCCCGATGCCGAAGGCGATGGAGCCGAAGGCGCCATGGGTGGAGGTGTGGCTGTCGCCGCAGGCGATGGTGAGGCCCGGCTGGCTCAGCCCGTATTCCGGCCCGATCACATGCACGATGCCGTGTTCCCCGCGTGCCGGCGAGAAATACCGGACGCCGAAATGCTGGGTATTCTGGTCGAGCGCCTCGACCATCGCCTCCGAGAGCCCATCCTTGTAGGGCCGGGCGACGCTGTCGGTGGGGATCACGTGGTCGGCAGTCGCGAAGGTGCGCTCCGGATAGGCGACGCTGAGGCCGCGCTCGCGCAGCATGGCGAAGGCCTGCGGACTGGTCGCCTCGTGAATGAGATGGAGCCCGATGAACAGCTGATACTGGCCCGCCGCCAGCTCGCGCACCGTATGCAGGTCGAATACCTTTTCGTAGAGTGTCTTGCCCATCACGATCTTCCTGGATTCCAACTCATTGCTCGTTTGTCTCATAGCGAGGTGTCGGCTGCCCTGCGCCGCTCGCGCAGGAACTCCGAGCGATAGGCCCTGATATATTGCGGTGGATAGCTGACGTCACCAGAAACTGTCGCCGCAGCAAACCACGGCCAATGCGGATCGTGCAGCATGCCGCGTGCCAAAGCAACGAAATCGGCATGCCCGCTGGCGATAATGGCCTCGGCATGGTGCGGATCCTGGATCATGCCCACCGCCATGGTGGGCAGCCCGCTGGCATGTCGCAGGCGGGTTGCGAACGCCACCTGATGGCCTTCCCCCACCGGGATCACCTGTGCCGGCGACGTGCCGCCCGAGGAGGCCGTCAGATAGTCGCAGCCCTCCGCTGCGAGCGCCTGCGCGAAGCGGTCGCTGTCCTCCGGCGTCCAGCCGCCCTCGACCCAGTCGGTGGTGGTGAGCCTGACGCCCATGGGCCGCTCCGCCGGCCAGGCTGCGCGCATGGCGCGGAACACCGCAAGCGGCACCCGCATGCGATTGTCCAGCGATCCGCCATAGCGGTCGCGTCTCTGGTTCGTCAGCGGCGACAGGAAGCTGTGCAGCAGATAGCCATGGGCGATATGCACCTCGATCAGGTCGATGCCGAGCCGCACCGCCCGCCGCACCGCCTGCACATGGGCCTCCGTGACCTCGGCGATCCCCGCTTCGTCCAGTTCCAGGGGCTCAGGCCAGCCGGCGTCATAGGCGATCGCCGACGGCGCCACGTTCTGCCAGCCCCCGGCCTCCGGCGACAGCGGCCGGCCGCGATTCTCCCAAGGCAGGCAGGCCGAGCCCTTGCGCCCCGAATGCGACAGCTGCATGCCGATCCTGCCTGTGCCGTGCTGACGGCAGAACGCGAGCACCCGGGCAAGTGCGGCTTCGTTCTCGTCGGAATAGAGTCCGAGGCAGCCATGGGTGATCCGGCCGCGCGCTTCCACATGCGTCGCCTCCAGGATCACCAGCCCGGCCCCGGCCAAGGCGAATTTGCCGTAATGCATCAAATGCCAGTCGGTGGCGCTGCCGTCGACGGCGCTGTACTGGCACATGGGCGACACCGCGATCCGGTTCGCAACGGTCATGCCGCGCAGCGTGAAAGGGCTGAACAGGGCAGCGGTCAAAGCCGTCTCCTATGCCGCATGCGGGCGGCGCATCACGAGCCCGCTCAGCGCCGACACGCTGTCGGCTCCGCCGAGCGCCCAGATGCCCGCCTCCAGCCGGTCCATGTCGAAGTCTCGATCGACGGGCGCGATCAATCCCTGTCCCTTGGCCTTGATGTCCGGCCTCGACATGGGTCGCGCCGGGGTCCCGATACTGTCCAGGACCGTGGCCGAGCGGGTCCGCCCGTCCTTCAGGGTGAGATCGACGCCGGTCCCGAAATGCTCCGGATAATGCGCCTCGATCTCCGCATCGGCCGAGGCCTCCACCAGATCCGCAAGGCCGAGGATGCTCGCCGCCGACAGGTTCTCCTCGCGATAGGCATCATAGCGGCGCGGTCCGAAGGCGAGCGTCGCCCCCACCACGAAGGGCAGGCTGTATTGCGCCGCCATGACCGAGCTCGGCCGCCGCAGCATATGCTGGTCGGGAATGGCCTTCGGCCCGCGCACATGGATCTTGGCGATCTGGCCGAGATCGGTCGTGTAGTTGTCGGTGACCTCGCCCAGCCCGTCGATCAGCGAATGGAACAGCCGGCAGCAGGAATAGGGTTTCAGGCTGATCTTGTGGATCTCCCAGGCCCCGCCCGACCCCGCCAGCCGCTCCGGCTTGGGATGCTTGCCGTACAGTGCGAGGAAGCCGTATTTCCCGTCGATCGCCCGTTGCGGGGCCGAGATCCCGGCTTCCGCCAGCTCGGCCGCCAGGATGCCGTTCTGGGCGCCGAAGCCCGCATGGCAGCGTTTGACCATGGTGCCGGCCGGCTCGTCGGAGAATTGCATCGAGCCGCCGGTCAGCGACAGCATGTGCCCCCAGGCCGTGAGCAGCTGGCTCGTGTCGAGCCCCATGAGCTTGGCCGCCGCGGTGGCCGCACCGAAGCCGCCGAGGATGGCGGTCGGATGATGCCCGAACTCCATTCCCTCCGGCGCGTTCGCCGCCATACCGATGCGCGCCATGGCCTCGTAGCCCGCCGTGATCGCAGCCATGACCGCCGGCCCGCTCGCACCCCGGTCTTCGGCGACCGCCATGGCCGCCGTGATCACCACCCCGCCGGGATGGCTGGTCGAGGCGTCATGGGTATCGTCGAGTTCATAGCCATGGGCGGTCGCCCCGTTGACCAGCCCTGCCACATGTGGCGCCACCCGGATCGGCGAGCCCAGGAGCCCGGCCTGGCCGGTGCCCGCGAACCGGTCCGCCCATTTGCGTAAGTTCACGGCCCAGGGCAGGTTCACCCCGCCATAGGCCACGCCGAAATAATCCAGCATCAGCCGCTTGACCTGGTCGACATCGGCCTCGGAGAGGGCCTCGAAGCGCAATTCCATGAGCTCCCGGGCCAGCGACTGCGAATGGTCCATCATCATCTCCCTAGGCGAGTTTTTGTGGCGAATGGCTGCGATTGTGCTGACGCCGCGCTGCCGCCGCCATCATGGCGCAGAGGCAGCCCAGCACCGCGAACAGCGCGATCAGTCCGGTCGTATGGGTGTAGAGCCCGAGCCAGCCATGCACGACGGCGAAGCTCGACGGCCCGATGAGAGCCCCCGCAAAGGTGAAGGCGAAGGCACCGCCAATGGCGCGCGCCGCGGATTCCGGCGGTGCCAGCGTGACGATTTCCGACACGAACACCCCGTTCCACGCCGCCCCCGACGCGCCCAGCACCGCCAGACAGACATAGATGAGGGCGATCGACCATTGGGCGGTCATGAAGATCAGCGGCAGGATCGCCAGCAGCGACATGCAGAAGGCAGCAAGCAGGACATTGAGGCTCGACCGCGTGACCCCCGCCAGGAACCCCCAGCTGAGCCGGCCGATGACCGCCGAGAACTGGAAGATCGAAAAGCCCACGCCCGCCGCCACCAGGCCCATGCGGACGTCTTCCACGAGCAGCGTCACCAGATAGGTCGTCAGGGTGAACTGCACGGCCGCAAAGCAGAATCCCGAAAGGGTGATCCAGCGCAGCACCCCGGTGGACCAGACCAGGGCGATGTCGCGGAAGGGATTGTCCCTGAGCCGCACCGAACGGTCGGCCTCGCTGGCGAAGCGGCTGCTGAAGGCTTGCATGATGACGATCGCGGCGATCGACAGCCCGGCGCTCACCCACAGCGCCGCCATCCAACCGAACCGCAGCGCCACCGGCGGTCCGACCAGACCGGCCAGGATCCCGCCGAGCGGCACCGCCGTCTGCTTGACCGAGAACAGCAGGCTGCGCTGTTTCGGGCTGGACACCCGGTTGAGCAGGTCGCCCGAGGGCGGATTGATCAACCCGTAGCCGAGCCCGATGATGAAGGAGGCCAGGATCAGCCCCGGCAGCCAGGCGAGTGTCGCCAGCGCCAGCCCGGCCACCCCGAGGGCGAGGCTGACCTGGCTTGCCCGGATCGGCCCCCACAGCGTCGACAGCGATCCCGCCATCACCGACATCAGCATGGCGCCGAGATAGACCAGGCTCACCTGGAACCCGACCAGGGACGTCGGAACCCCCACAGCCTCGGCGATCCGGGGGGCGATGGTCGGGATCATGAACAGGCTGTTGGCGGCCAGGGCCTGCATCGCCGTGGTCGCCGCCAGCACGGAAATCACCACCCATCGTGACGCGCCGGCGCTCATGCCTGCGGCCTGGCCAGGGCGGCCAGCAGATCATCGGCGCGGTCGAGGGCCTCGATCCGGTCCACCAGCTCGGCCGCCCGCTGCGCGCGCTCGATCCCCATGACCGGACCCGCAAGCCCGAGATATTTCTCCTTCAGCGCCTCATCCGACAAAGGATGCCGGGCCGATCCGCTGGGCTCGTCGATGAACCGGAAGGCCTGTCGGCCGTCGCGCAGCGTCACCGTGACCTTGGCCGAGCGCAGCGAGGGATAGCTCGCCTGGCACTCTTCGTCGATCGTGACCGCGACCTTCTCGCAGTAGCTCTGGGTCACCTCATCGCTGCGGCTGGCATCGTCGAACCGCCGGATCGAGAGTTCGCCATGGCGCATAGCGGTCGCCACGCAGAACTGATAGCTCAACTGCGCCGTCGCCATGTCGCGCCAATCGCCATGGGCATGTTTCTCGGCGATGGCATAGGTAGCCGATTGGACCGTGGCGATCTCATCGCCCGAGGCTCCCTCCGCGTCCATGATGGCAAGCACCGCATCGATCGCCGGGTGGATATGGCGGCAGCAGGCATAGGGTTTCACATAACAGCGCGTGATGTTGAGCGGCCGTCCGCCGGCGCGCGGCCACAGCCCCTCCACCAGCCTGTCGCCTGCCTCCATGCCGCTATAGGCCTGGAAATAGCCGTCTTCGACTTCCAGCACGCCCCGCGGCCCGGTCATGCCCTTCTGCGCCAGCACCGCCGCCAGCAAACCTTCGCGGGCGGCGAACCCCGCATGGAGCCGCTTGATCTCGCCGCCGCCATGGAGGAAGGCGAACAGCCCCGCAGCCGAGCTCGCCGCGATCCCCAGCGCCATCTCCATCGCCGCCGGCGGCAGCCGGTACAGCGATCCGACGGCAGCCGCAGCCGCCATCACGCCCACCACCGGGGTATTGTGAAAGCCGCGGTTGCGCGAGGCCGGATGCATCGCCTCCGCCAGCCGGGTCGAGAGCTCGTAGCCCACCGCGATCGCCGTGATCAGCCGTCGGCCGTCGACCCCCTTCCCCGCTGCAGCCGAGAGGACCGCCGGGATCACCACCGCGCCCGGATGTACGGAGCCTGCCCGGTAGCCGTCATCGACCTCGAGGCCATGCGCGCTCACCCCGCCCAGCCACGCGGCGGTCAGCGGATCGAACCGTCCCGCAAATCCCGGCACGGGAACCGCGCCGCCTTTGCCCATCTCCGCCATGGCATCCCGGGCCAGCGCCGTCACATGCCCTGTCGCCCCGGCGATGCAGGCGCCCAGTGTATCCAGGAGGTGTCGGCCGGCGGCATGGCGCTCCTCCCCGCTCAGATCCTCAGAGCGGAGCCCGGCGGCGAAGGCGGCCAGTGTGGCGGTGGGTCCGTGTTCGGTGGGTCTTGGCCCGATGGTCATCTATGCTCCCCGGTGACGGCGATGAAGGCATCGAGCGCGACCACGCCGCGCCCTTCCGCGCGGATCAGTACCGGATTGATCTCCGCTTCCGCAATCCTTGGCGCCTCGACCAGGGCCAGCTGCGACACGGCAGCGATCGTCGCCGCCAGCCCCTCCACGTCACCCTTGGGCAGCGCGCGATAGCCGCCGATGATGGCGAGCCCCTTGATCTCCGCGATCATCTCCCGCGCCGTCGCCATGTCCACCGGCGCCGGTCGCAGGGTGAAATCCCGATAGATTTCGGCCAGGACCCCGCCCATGCCCACCGTGACCACGGGGCCCACCAGCGGATCGTCCATATAGCCCACCAGGGCTTCCGCCAGCCCCTGCTCCTGGGCCTGCACCTGGATGCCGTCGAGGCGTGCTGTCGGCGCCCGCTCGGCGACGGTCGCCAGCATGGTGCCGATGGCCTCTGCCAGGGCCGCGGCCGAACCGATCCCGAGGATGACGCCGCCCGCCTCGGTCTTATGCACGATGTCGGCGGACAGGATTTTGGCGACCACCGGATAGGACAGGTCCGTCGGCAGATCCTGTGCCGCCAGGGGTGCGGCCGGCAGGATCACCTCCCGCGGCTGCGCGATTCCGAGCCGGGCGAAGACCCGCCCCGCCTGCCTCGGCTGCAGGGGCCCCGACGCCCCCTGCAGCAGCGCCTCGACCGCCGAAATGTCAGGGCCGCGGCCCGGCCGTGCCCGCGGCGACCGCCAGTCCAGCAGGCCATGCACCGCATCCGCGCAGCTTTCCGGCGTCCGGAAACTGGCGATGCCGGCCGCTCCCAGCAGCGCATGCGATCGCTCGGCCTGCGGGGTCAGGAACACGGCCAGCGGCTTTCCGTTGGATTGGGCCGCCCCGAGGATCGGCTGCACCGCCCGGTCCGGCCGGAACTCCGCCGACGAGCCGACCACCGCCACCACGCAATCGCAATGGGAGGAGGCAAGCAGGCTCTCCAGCACCGTGCCATAGACATCGGCCCGGGTGCCCGCGAGCGTCAGGTCGATCAGCGGCGAGCGGCCGATGGTGATGCCCTTGGCCGCCAGGGTCGAGACCAGGTCGTCGTCGGGAGCGACCACATCGATGCCGCGCGCCGACAGGCTGTCGACGATCAACCCGCCACCGCCGCCTGTGGTGCTCATCACGGCGACGCGCTTGCCCTTCGCCGGCTTGCGGCCCACGACCAGGGGCGCCATTTCGATCAGCGTCTCGAGCTGCGTCACCGAGACGACGCCGATATCGGCGAGAAATGCATCGACCGCCGCACCATTGGCGCTGAGCGCGCCCGTATGCGACATGGCCAGTTGCTCGCCCAGCGGGCTGCGGCCCAGGCGGAAGGCGATCACCGGCTTTCCCACCTCATGGGCCCGCGCCGCCATGGCGCGCAAGGCGTCCGGCTTGCGGATCGTCTCCAGGAACAGCAGGATCGCGTCCGTGTCGGGATCGTCCACCAGCATCGCGCCGATTTCGCCGGCCCCGAGATCGGCCTCGTTGCCGACCGAGACCATTTTCGAAAACCCGATCCCGCGGCCCATCCCGCGCGAGATCAACGCCCCGAGCAGGCTGCCGCTTTGCGAGATCAGCGCGTTGCGCCCCACCGGCAGCGTCGGCAGCGACAGCACCTCATTGGCCGTCAGCACGATCCCGGCGGGCAGATTGACCATACCGAGGCTGTTCGGCCCCACCAGCCGGAGATTGCCCTCTTGCGCGGTCTCGACGATCCGCTCCTGCAAGCGCCGGCCCGTCTCGCCCACCTCGCTGAACCCGGCGCTCAGCAATGTGGCGCAGCGCACTCCGGCCCGCACGCAATCCTCCACCACCTCCGGCACCTGCCCGGCCGCCACCATGATGAAGGCCTGGTCGATCGGCTGGCCCACATCGAGCACGCTGGCGAAGGCCGGCACCCCCATGATCTCGCTGCGCCGCGGATTGATCGGGAACACCGCACCCTGGTAGCCGTGCTGCATGAGGTAGCGCTGCGGCAGCGAGGTATGCTTGTTCGCATCCGCCGAAGCCCCGATGAGCGCCACGCTGCGCGGGGAAAACAACGCCCGCGCGAGACTCGTCTCCATGATCAAGGCCTCGCCTCCGCCCGGATTGGCCGCTGCGAGAAGCTCTTCTCGAACACATGCTCAGCGATTCGGTTGAGCAGGATTTCGATCGTGCCCCCCGCGATCATCCAGCCCCGGGTCCGCCGGAAGCAATATTCCACGAGGGACTCCTCGCTATAGCCCAGGCCTCCCATGATCTGCATGGCTTCGTTGGCGGCATCGAAGCCGGCGCGATTGCAGGCTGCTTTGGCAATTGCCGTCTCCTCCGGCGAGGGCAGCCCGCGATCGGCATTGGCGGCCGCCCTGTAGAGCAGCAGCTGGGCCCCTTCGAGCTGGATCTTCATGTTCGCGAATTTCCACTGCAGCCCCTGGAAGTCGCAGAGCGGCCGGTCGAACTGGACCCGGTTCATGGCGTGTTCGCGCGCCAGCATGAAGGCATGGCGCCCCAGGGCGAGCGACCGCGAGCTGTTGCCAAGCCGCTCCACATTGAAGGCCGAGATCTGCTTCTTGAACCCGCCGGGGCCGAGCAGCACCGCGTCCTTCGGCACATGCACATTGTCGAAATAGAGCGTGTTCCAGTCCTCGCCCGAGAGGAAGCGCGACCGCTGGCCGAAGCTGAAGCCCTCCGTCTCGCGCGGGATCAGCACCGATCCGATGCCGCCCACCCCCGGCCCGAAGCGCACATAGACCAGGAACATGGTCGCATGCACCCCGTGGGTCGTGAACACCTTGCTGCCATTGATCCGATAGCCGTCCCCGTCGGGCGTGGCGGTCGTCGCCAGGTCGGTGACGGCCGATCCCGCCCCCGGCTCGGTCATGGCCACGGAGATGATCCCCTCGCCCTTGAGCAGCGGCTTCAGGTATCTCTCCTTCTGCGCCGGCGAGCCGAACTGGGCGAGGACCCGGATCGCACCGAAATTCCCGGCCTGCACCACGTCCGCGCTGCGGGGGCAGACGCTGGCCACCTGTTCGATCGCCAGCACCGCATCCATCAGCTTGCCGCCGACGCCGCCATCGGCCTCGTCGACCGTGATGCCGATGAGGCCGTTCTCCGCCATGAGCCGCGCCACATCCCAGGGATAGTCGCCGCTATGGGCGCGCTCCAGAGCCCCCTCCGCCAGATGCCGCGCCGCCAGCGCCCGGACCGAGTCGGTGAAGATCCGCTGGTCCTCGTCGAGATTGAAATCCATCATTCCTCCAAATCAGAGCGCGGGCGCATCACACGACCTTGGCGCGGTGCAGGGCGAGGCGTTCGGCCTCGCCATAGCCAAGGCGCTCCAGCACGCGGTCGGTATCGCCGCCCAGGGCCGGTGCGGGCGCCCGCCGGGTCCGGGCGAGCCCCGCCGCCTGCAGCGGATTGGCGAGTTCGGGGATCTCGCCCTCGACCGGATGCGGCACCGCGCGCACCATGCCGCGGGCTTGCGCATGATCGCCCGCCAGGGCCTCGTCGGCCGAATGGACGCCGATGATCGGCAAACTGTGTTCGGCCATGATCCGCACGATCTCGTCGCGGTCATGGGTGGCGCAGAAGGCGCTCACCGCCTCCTGATACTGGCGCCCGAGATCGCCATGGTCGGAATGCCGGTCGGCGGGTCCTTCCGCGTCCGAGATGAGGTCGGGACGCCCGATCGCTGCGCAGAACTGCCGCCACAGCCGCGCCTCCAGCAGGCACACGGCCACGGTCTTGCCGTCGCGGGTCGGATAGATCGCATAGCGCGGATTGGCGCCCCACACCTGGAGCGCCGGCATGCCGCTGCCGTTTCCCGCCCGCGACAGCGCCGGCGCCAGGGCGATGTTGCCCATGGCCATCAGGCTGTCGAACATGGCGACATCGAGATTGGCGCCGACCCCGGTGCGGTCGCGCCGCCGGATCGCCGACAGGATGCCGATCGTCGCCACGCTGGCGGCCGCATAGTCGCCTGCCTGGAAGCAGGGCATCCGGTCCGGTGCGGCCTGCAGATTGCCCGCCGCCGCCTGGATCACCAGATCATGGCCCGGCACCGTGGACAGCGGTCCGCTCTGGCCGAAGCCCGAGATCGAGCAATAGATGAGCGACGGCTTCAGGGCGCGCAGGCTGTCATAGTCGATGCCGAGCCGTTTCGCGGTCCCGACGCTGAAGCTCTCCACCACCACGTCGGCCCAGTCCACCAGCCGCGCCAGCACCTCCTGCGCGCCTTTCGCCCGCAGATCGAGGGTGAGCGAGGTCTTGTTGCCGTTCACGCTGTTGAAATAGGCGCTCGTCTCGCTGTAGAGCGGCGGATTGTGACGGCTCGGATCACCGCTCTCGGGGCTCTCGACCTTGATGACCTCCGCCCCCAGATCGCCCAGGAACTGCGTGCACCAGGGCCCGGGCAGCAGGCGGCTGAAATCGAGGATCTTGATGTCGGCGAGCGGCAGGTCGGACGCATTCGGCTCCATGGATCAGCGGCCCTTGAACTGCGCCTGGCGCTTTTCCAGGAAGGCGCCGATGCCTTCCATCCGGTCCTCGGTCCCATAGATCGTGGTCACCAGGAAGGTCTCGAACTCGATGGCCGAGGCGAGATCCATCTGCATGCCGCGATGCACGACCCGCTTGACGAAGGCGAGGCTGAGCGGCGCGCGCTGCTCATAGACCTTGACCATGGCCTTGGCCTCCGCCAGCGCTCCGCCTTTCGGCGTCAGCCGGTTGATCAGGCCGATCCGATGGGCTTCGGCTGCATCGATGGGCTCGGCTGCGAACAGGATCTCCAGCGCCTTGGCCGGCCCCACCACCCGCGGCAGGCGCTGGGTTCCGCCGGCGCCCGCCACCGTTCCGATCTTGGAGCTGGTGATGGCGAAGGAGGCCCCCTCTGCCGCCACCCGCAGGTCGCAGGCCAGCGCCAATTCGCACCCGCCGGTCATGCAGAAGCCCTCGATCGCGGCGATGACCGGCTTGTCCAGCGTCTCGAGACTCGCATTGAGCCGGTGCCAGGCGTTGAAATACTCGATGCCCTGTTTCGGGCCCTTGATGGCGCGGGCCTCGTTGAGATCGGCCCCCGCCGAGAAATACTCCATGCCCCCGGTGATGATGACGGCGCGCACGGCCTCGTCCGACGCGGCCTCGGCGCAGGCCGCCATGATCTCGTCCATGCATTTCAGGCTCACCGCATTGCGCCGGTCCGGCCGGTTCAGGGTGATGACGAAGGAGGATCCGTCGCGGTCGGTCAGGATCGTCTCATAGCTCATGCGGCAGTCTCCTCGGAGTGGAATGAGAGCAGGAGGGCATTGACGGCATCGGCCGCCTCGAACTGGGTCCAGTGCCCCGCCTGCGGAATGATATGCGTGATGAGGTCCGGCCGCGCCGCCCGGCAGATGTCGGCGCGAACTGCGATCGAGGGATGGGCGAGCGGATCATCCGCGCCCCAGAGGATCTGCACTTGGCAGCGAGCCCGGGCAAGATCGTCCGCCAGGCTGTCGCGCAGCGACACCGTGCGGCTGTCGAAGCGGGCGCCCCGGACATTGTTCCATTGGATGTCGACCACCGGATCCTCGGGCGCCGGCGTCCGGTGCAGCATCCACTGCCCCAGATTATGCGCGATCACCTCCCGGCGCTCCTGGTCGCTGGCCTCGCGCCCCGGCATGCGCCGCAATTGGATCGATCGTCCCACCGGAATGCCGAAACCGCCCGGCCCCACCAGCGTCATCCGCCGCACGCCCTCGCCCAGCCGCGCCGCCGTCGCCGCCGCCACGACCCCGCCGAAGCTGAAGCCGGCAAGCTCGACCGGCGCCTCGAGCCGGGAGACCTCCTCGGCCACCCAGTCGAGATACTCGTCGGGACCGGTCCCCGTCGGCACGTCGGGGGACTCCCCGAAACCGGGAAGGTCGAAGCCATGGACGGTGAACCGTGTTGCCAGCACCGGGATGTTGCGGCTCCAATGGGTCCGCGATCCCATGCCCCCGTGGAACAGGACCAGAGCCGGTCCCTGCCCCTCCACGGAGCGTGCCAAGGCAGGCCGGGCCGCCGGCAGGGTGTGCCGCTCAGGCCGCATGTTCGGTCTCGTCCTCATCCAGCGGTTGCCCGAGATAGGATTCGACAACCGCGGGCATCTTGATGACCTCGCTTGGCAGGCCGTCGGCGATCTTCTGGCCGAAATTCAGCACCATGACCCGTTGCGACAGCTGCAGGATCACATGCACCAGATGCTCGATCATGCAGATCGTGATTCCGTCCTCATGGACCCGTTTCAGGGTGACGATGAGTTCGTCCACCTCCCCGCGCGCCAGGCCGGCCATGACCTCGTCCAGCAGCAGCAGCTTGGGGCCCGTGGCCAGCGCCCGGGCGAGTTCCAGCCGCTTCTTGTTGCCGATGGTCAGCGCCGAGGCCGGGAGGTCGCGCATGTCCCACAGGCCGGTGAGCTCCAGCGGCCGCTGGGCGAGCTTGCGGCCTTCCGCCACGCTGCGGCCCTCGGTGGAGGCAAACAGCGCCCCCGTCGCCACATTGTCGAGCACGGTCATTTCCGGGAACGGACGCACCACCTGGAAGGTCCGCCCGACGCCCAGGCGGCAGACCTTGTAGGGCGCGACCCCGTTGATGTCCTGGCCTTCGAACCGGATCATGCCGCTGGTCGGCCGCATATAGCCGGTGATCAGGTTCAACAGCGTGGTCTTGCCCGCGCCATTCGGTCCGATGATCCCGAGGAACTCGTTGCGCTGCACCGTCTGGCTGAGCTCCGAGATCGCGAGCAGGCCGCCGAAGCGCTTCGATACCTTGCGCAGCTCAAGCATGGGCCGTCTCCTTGTCGCTGCCGATGAAGGCCTCCTGCACCATGGCCGACGTCTTGAGCTCCCTGGCGGACGCCGAATAGACGATGCTGCCGCTGGAGATCACATAGCCGCGATGGGCCACGCTGAGGGCGGCCCGGGTGTTCTGTTCCACCAGCAGGATCGTGGTGTTGGATCTGGCGATCTGGCGGATGGCTGCGAACACGACCTGCACGATTTTCGGCGCCAGGCCGAGGGACGGCTCGTCCAGCAGCAGCAGTCGCGGATTGGCCATGAGGGCGCGTCCGATCGCCAGCATCTGTTGCTCGCCCCCGGACATCAGTCCGGCCTTCTGCTCGCGCCGCTCGACCAGTTTCGGAAACAGCGCGAACACCTCCTCAAGCTTCTCCTTGCGGCCCTTGCGCGCCCGGCTGTTATAGGAGCCGAGGATCAGGTTCTCGTGCACCGTGAGGTTCGGGAAAACCTTGCGCCCCTCCGGTGAGAGCGCAAGACCCGCGGCGACCCGGTCGTGGCTCGGCATCGCCAGCAGGTCCCGGCCGTCGAACTCGATCTGCCCCGCCATGGTTCCGATCAGCCCCGTCAGCACCGCCATGGTCGTCGTCTTGCCGGCGCCATTGGCTCCGAGGAGGCACACGACCTCGCCCTCATTGACGTCGATGGAGATGTCCTCCAGGGCAATGGCCCCGGCATAGCCTGCCTTCACGTTGCGCATCGACAGGAGCGGGCTCATGGCTTCACCTCCGCCTGCACCTTGGAGGGTGCGGCCGTCACCGGTTTGGCGGGTCGCGAGAACCAGCCTCCGCCTGCGACCAGCGCGCCCCAGATGCCGCGTGGCATGAACAGGATTCCGATCACCAGAACGAGCCCGTAGATCAGCTGGCTGAAGCCTTCGTTCTGCCCGAAGAAGATCCGTGTGCCCTCCGAGATGGCGACGATCGCGAAGGATCCGATCGCCGGTCCGGCCAGCGTATGGATCCCGCCCAGGATGGGTGCGATCTGGGACAGGATGGTGAAATGCAGGCTGAAGCCCACTTCCGGATCGAGATAGCCGCCATACCAGGCATTGATGCCGCCGGCGCAGGAGGCGATGGCGCCGGAAATGGCGAGCAGGCCGAGCCGGTAGCGATAGGGATTGACGCCCAGCATCTGGGCGGCGCCCTCATTGTTGCGCATGGCCCGGCAGGCGAAATGGAAGCGCGAGATCGAGATGATATAGGAGATGACGACGGTGGCCACCGCGCCCAGCGCGCCGATCACATAGAGCATGGTGGTGCTGGGCCGCAGGGCCTGGTCGAGGAACAGCCCGACCGCGCCGCCCGTGAAGTCCGGCGTCATGAAGGCGGTGATCCGCAGGCCTTCGGAGAGCGCCAGCGTCGAGATGGCGAAGAAGATCCCGCGCAGCCGCCCGGTGGTCACCGCCAGGAACAGGCCCAGCAGCGCCCCGAAGAGGATGGACACCACGAGGCTGGCCAGGATCGGCAATCCGAAGGCGTTGGCGCTGAGCAGTGCGGCATAGCTCCCGACGCCCCAGAACGCCGAATGGCCCAGCGAGATCAGGCCGGCATTGGCCATCAGGTTCCAGCTCACCGCCAGCATGATCAGGGTCGAGACCCGGAACAGCCAGTCGCTGATCTGCGGCGAGCCCACGAAGGGCGAGGCGATGAAGGCGATGGCGAAGAGGATCGGCACCACGGTGCGGAGGTCGCGCGGCATGGGCAGCTCCTATTCTTCGACGGCTTGGCCGAGCAGGCCGCGCGGTCGGATGATGAGGATGAGGAACAGGAGGGCGAAGGCCACGCCTTCGGACCATCCGGCGCCGCCGGGCACGTAATAGGCGACCCAGGTCTCGGCGAAGGCCAGCACGAAGGCCCCCACCACCGAGCCGACGATGCTGCCGAGTCCGCCCAGGATGATGATGGCGAAGCCCTTGACCAGCATGTGGAAGCCCATGAAGGGCGAGATGGCGCCGATGAAGCTCAGCAGCACGCCCGTGGCGGCCCCCAGCGCGGCGCTGATGCCGAACACGATGCCGTACATCTGCGTGACGTTGATGCCCATCAGGATCGCGGCATCGCCGTTTTCCGCCAGCGCCCGGCTGGCGCGCCCGAGTTCCGTCCGCCGCAGCCACAGGAACAGGCCCACCACCAGGATCGTCGCCACCGCGAAGGCGATCACCCGCGCGGTCGAGATGCTGATATCGCCGATCATCATGGAATCGAACGCATAGGGCGGGTTCACGGAGCGCTCATCCGCGCTCCACGAGATCAGCGCCAGGTTCTGCAGGATGAGCCCGATGCCGAAGGTGAGCAGGATCTGGTTGATATGCGGTGCCGTCAGCACCCGCTTGATGCTGATCTTGTAGATGGCCATGCCGACGATCATGCCCGCGACCATGATCAGCGGCAGCGCCACCAGGGGATCGAGGCCGAGGATGGTCAGCGCCCAGTACGAGCCGTAGGCGCCCAGCATGATGGCCTCGCCATGGGCGAAGTTGATGATGCGGATGATCCCGAAGCTGAGCGACAGGCCGATCACCATCAGCGTGTAGATGCCGCCGAGCAGCATCGCATCCACGAAGAATTGTCCAAAGAAATCCATGCCGGCTCCTGGGAGACGTGCTGTGGTTTCAGATGAGGGCGGCGCGGTGGCCGCCCTCGCGAGCGAAAGTCGGCGGCGTCAGCGCTTGACGGCAGCGATCTCGCCATTGGCGGCCTCCAGCGGCCACAGCACGACATTCTTGCCGCCCTGACGCTGGAAGACGATCATGTCCGTGAACGCCTGTTGCTTGGTGCCGAAGCCGGTCGGCTTGAACTCGCCGCGGCCATTGACGGTCTCGACATTCATCTTCCGCAGCTCTTCGGCCGCCTTCACCTTGTCGCCGCCGGCTTTGTCGAGGGCGATCAGGAGCATGCCGGTTGCCGCATAATGGCCGATATCGAGGAAGTCGGGCTCGGCATTATACTTCTTCTTGAAGGCCTCGACCCATTCCGTCGTGCTCGGGAACAGCTTCGGATAATCCTTGTTGGCGGCGTGCTCGACGCCGGGCAGATAGGTCGTGACGCCCATCCAGCCTTCCTGGGCGTCGCCCACGGCCTTTTGCCATTCTTCGAGCTGCGTATACGCGGTTCCCACCAGATAGGGCACGTCCAGCTTGCGCGTCTGGACCTGCTTGGCCATGGTGATCGCATCCGTGGTCTGCACCAGGCCGACGAGGATGTCGGGCTTGGCGCGCGCGATCTTGGTCAGCGCCGGGTTCATGTCCGTGGCATTCGCCCGGACCATTTCCTCGGCCACGATTTCATAGCCGATATCGCCGTAGAACTGCTTCACGTAAGGAAGATGCGTGCGGCCGTAGCTGTCGTCGGAATAGATGACCGCCACCTTCTTGCCTTCGCCGAGATAATGCTTCAGGGCGGCGGCTTCGCTGGTGTGGTAATGATAGGCGTAAGGATAGGTGTGGAAGAAATTGTCTTCCTTGCCAACAACCTCCTCCAGCTTCGTGCTCGACGAGCCATTGACGATCCAGACCGGCTTGCCTTGCTGCCAGGGCGGAATGGCGGCGGCGACGATCGGGCTGCCCACGGGGCCGATCATGAAGTCGACCTTCTCCACATTGACGAGCTCGTTGACGGTCGAGACGGTGGACTGCGCCTCCGACTGCACGTCGCGATAGATGAACTCGACCTTCTTGCCGCCCACGGTATTGCCGAAGGCCTCGGCAGCCATTTCGACCCCGCGCTTGCCCGGGCCGCCATAGGCGACGAACCGCCCGCTCAGCTCCATCGGCACGCCGATCTTGATGGTTTCTTCTGCAGAGGCCGCAAATGATCCTGCAGAAATTCCGGTCGCGACAAGAAGAGCCAGAACGAATCGGCGATTCAGTCCCGAAGTGTTCAGCATTGAGTCTCCTCCCACAATTTGTTTGATCGGCGATGATTCTTTTGATCAAGCCGCAGTCGAGGCGATTGCTTGCAGGGCCGGAATGATGATCTTGCGTTCCTTGACATCTTTCCGGCCCAGGACTTTTGGCGCGCAAACGGCTCAGCCCTGCCAAAGCAGTGCATGACCGAAAGCCTATATTTTGGAACCGGATCCGTCTAGTGAAATTTTGTCGATGACAAACCGCTTGGGCTGGTTATAGGTTGGGGCATTCTCCGGGGCCTCCTGGTCCCGCCCAGCAAGGTTAGACCGCCGGCAAAACGGCTGCAGTCAGGGAGCTAAGCATTTGTCCTACGAGGATATTCTCTACGAGAGCGGCGACGGGATCGCGACCATCACCATCAATCGGCCCGAGGTCCGCAACGCCGTCCGTCCCAAGACCTATGAGGAGCTGACGGCCGCCTTCAAGGTCGCCGCCGAGGACGCGACGGTGGGCGTCGTGGTCATCACTGGCGCGGGCGACAAGGCCTTCTGCTCCGGCGGCGACGTGCGCGACCAGTCGAGCCGCACCCCCCATGTCGGCCGCATGCACATGCGCCGCCTGTACGCGCTCTCCTCCATGATGCGCATGATGGACAAGCCGATCATCGCCAAGGTGCGCGGCTTCTGCGTCGGCGGCGGCAATGAGATCAATCTCTTCTGCGACCTGACGGTGGCGAGCGAGGATGCGAAATTCGGCCAGGTCGGCCCGCGGGTCGGCTCCATCCCCATCTGGGGCGCCTGTCAGCTGCTCGCCCGCTATGTCGGCGAGCGCAAGGCCCGCGAGATGCTCTACACCTGCAAGCTCTATACGGCGCAACAATCCCTCGACATGGGGCTCATCAACGAGGTCTGCCCCGCCGAGGATCTCGATCGCGTCGTTCACGAGCTGTGCCAGTCGATCCTCGACAAGAGCCCGCAAAGCATCCGCATCGCGAAGATCGCCTTGAATGCCGGGTCGGACCAGGAGTTCTACGGCTCCTTCTTCCCCACCTCCGAGCTCCTGGCCGGCATCTATGGCAATGAGGAGAACATGGAAGGCATCACCGCCTTCCTCGAGAAGCGCCCGAGCGATTTCCGCAAATATCGCCGTCCGTAGGAAGACCAGAGGAGACGAGAACGTGCAGATGGGTTTGGAGGGCAAGATCGCCCTGATCACCGGCGGCGCCCGCGGCATCGGCTTTGCCGCCGCGCAGATCCTGGCCGCCGAAGGGGTGAAGCTCGCTTTGGTCGACATTAATGGTGACGCCGCCGCGGCCGCCGCGCAATCCCTGACCGGCACCGAGGCGATCGGCATCCGGGCCGACATCTCGAGCGAGGCCGACGTCGCCGCCATGGTCGCCGCCGCCACCGAGAGGTTCGGCCGCATCGACATCTTCGTCAACAGCGCCGCCGTCCTCGACGATAAGCTGTTCCTCGACTCAGGACCCGCCGATTGGAGCCGCATGCTGAATGTCTGCCTGCTCGGCCCCATGCTCTGCCTGCGCCACATCCTCCCCGGCATGGTCGAGCGCGGTCATGGCCGGGTCATCTGCCTGGCCTCCGACTCCGCCCGTGTGGGCCAGGCGCGTCTCTCTTACTACGCCGCCGCCAAGGCCGGCGTGATCGCTTTGGTGAAGTCCGTGGCCCAGGAGGTCGGCAAGGGCGGCGTCACCCTCAACGTCGTCTCCCCCGGCGCCACCAACACGCCCTTGCGCATCGAGCGCGAGGACGGACTGCGCGCGCAGATGGGCGAGGAGAAATATGCCCGCCGCGTGAACAGCGTCCTGAAGATGTATCCCGCCGGACGCATCGGCGAGCCTGACGACATCGGCTCCGCCATCGTCTTCCTCGCCAGCGACCGTGCATCGTGGATCACCGGACAGGTGCTCAGCGTCAACGGCGGCTTCGTGATGCCCTGAAGGATCACCCCATGGATTTCTCCCTTACCGAAGAACAGACGATCCTCCAGGACTCGGCCCGCCGCATGGTCGAGCAGGAGATCATGCCGATCCTGAAGGCCAATGATCCCGACCGGCCGCTTCCCAAATCCGCCATGCTCCAGGTCTATGCCGTCTTTGCCCGCGAGGGCCTGACCGCTCCCCGCCTGCCCCAGGAGGATGGTGGCAGCGGCATGAAGATGCTCGATTACGGCCTCGTCTTCGAGCAGCTGCCTCCTGCCATGGCGATTTCGCTTCTGTCGCATGAATGCACCATCGCCCGCATCCATGCCGACAGCAGCGAGGCCCAGAAGGCGAAATTCCTCCCCGACCTGCTCGCCGGCCGCAAGATCTGCTGCACCGGCACCACCGAGCCCGACACCGGCTCGGATCCGCGCGGCGTGCGCGCCCGCGTCGTCGAAAAAGACGATGCCCTCGTCATCAATGGCCGCAAGATGTGGATCACCAACGGCACGGCGAGCGACATCATGATCGCCACCTGTTCCGCCGGCGAGGGCCCCAAGGGCAACATCATGCGCCGCGTCGTGGTCGAGCGTGACGTCTCGCCTTACGAGGCGCTCGAGATTTCCTCCCTCGGATTGCGCCAGGGCCATCTCTCCGAGATCCTGTTCAACGACTGCCGCGTGCCCAAGGAGAACGCCCTGGGCCAAGGCGGCGACGCAGCCCGCATCCTGACCCTCACCTGGAACGGCAACCGCCCTCTCGTCGGCCTCGCCGCCGTCCATCTCGGCCAGAAGTCCCTGGACGCGGCGATCGAATATTCCAAAGTCCGCAAGCAGTTCGGCGGCTATATCGGGGCCAAGCAGCTGATCCAGGAGCGGATCGCCGACATTGCGGCCGACGTCATGGCAAGCCGCCTGCTCTGCTATCACGCCCTCGACACCATCGACAAAGGCGGCCGCGCCAACGGCACCTCCGCCATGGCCAAGCGCTTCGCGACCACCGCCTGCGAACGTGCCGTATCCCTCGCCATGCATGTCCACGGCGCCATGGGCATCAGCCGCGAAGCCGGCCTCGAGCAGCTCTATCGCGACGTCCGCATGCTCCCCATCCCCGATGGCACCAACGAGGTTCTGACCCTGATCACCGGCCGCGACCTGATCGGCCTGGACGCGATCCGGGCCTGAGGCCGCGCCATGACCCAGAGCTCCTCCGCCCTCCTTGTCCCCGCCAAGAGTCTCAGGTGCATTTTGCTGCGCCCTGTGCTGTATCCCCGGACGGTGGCCGCCCGTGGGGATGCGGCCGCGTCCATGACCGGGAGGGGATGACGATGATCCGTGCAGTGAGCAGGGCTCTGGCGATTTTCGATGCCTTTGACGACCAGCACCTTGCCTTGACGCTGCAGGAAATCGGCGAGCGCATCGCCATGCCGAAGGCCACCACCTTCCGCCTCGTGAACAGTCTTGAGCGGGGGGGCTTTCTCGTCCGCCTCGACAATCAGCAATATTGCCTGTCGCTGAAGCTCGTCCGCCTCGCCGGCCTGGTGAAGAGCACCATCGGCATTCGCGAGGTAAGCCGCCCGGTCATGCTGGCCGTCTCCAAGCAGACCGGCGAGACCGTCACCGTGAACGCTTTGTCCGGCCACCAGCGCGTCTGCATCGACGTCATCGACACGCCCTCGCCTCTGATGACCATCGTCCGCCCCGGCGAACACCTGCTCCTTCTCCACGGCGCCACCGGCAAGGCCCTCCTCGCCCATCGCACCCCCGATGAGCTCGACGCCATCATCGCAGCCTCGCCCGGCGGCGAACGCATCGATCGGGTGGCTCTGGAGGCCGAGCTCCAGCAGATCCGCGAACGCGGCTATTCCCTCACCAGCGGCCAGCGGGTCCAGGGCATCACCGCCATTGGCGTGCCCCTGCGCGATATGCGCGAGGAGGTGCACCATTCGCTGGCCCTGACCGGCCCCAGCATCCGCATGGATCCGCGCATCGAGGAGTTCTCCGCGATCATGGTGGCCGCCGGCGCCGAGATCTCGAGCCATCTCGGCTCCATCCTCTCCTCCAGAGCGATCCCGCATGACTGAACCCGGCGCCCTCGCGGACTTTGACATCCTCGAAACCGGCACGGTCACGGCCTATGCCGGCAAGCTCTTCGCCGATCACGGCGCCAAGGTCACCCTGGTCGAGCCGCCCTCCGGCTCCCCCTTGCGCCAGCACCCGCCCTTCCTCGCCGGCCGCACCGGCCCCGATCGCAGCCTCCACTTCCACTATATGAGTGCGGGCAAGCACAGCCTCCTCGCCGATCTCGACACCGAACAAGGCTGCCAGCTGTTCCGCGACCGCCTCGGCCGCTGCGACATCATCCTCGACGACCGCCCGCAATCCTGGTGGCGCGAGCTCGGTCTCGGCTTCGAAGCCCTCTCCGCCGAACACCCGCGCCTCGTCTGGTGCGCCGTGACCCCCTATGGCCAGTCTGGGCCGTATGCCGACTATGCCGGCACCGATCTCACCGCCATGGCCATGGGCGGCATGGCCTGGCTCGCGGGCTATGCCGACGGCCCCACGGTCTCGCGCGGCGAGATCGCCCTGCGCAGCGCTGCTCTCTATGCCGCCGTCACGGCCCTCGTGGTCGCCCTCGGCCGCGGCCCGCAAGCCGGAGGCCGCTTCGTCGACATCTCCATCCAGGAAGTGGTGGCCCTGGGCACCGAGACGGCGCCGCAATTCTACGACCTCCACGGCGTTATCCGGCGCCGCAATGCCGATCCCCAGCGCCAGGCCGGCATCGGCGTCTATCCCTGTGCCGACGGCTTCGTCATGGTCTATGCCGCCGAGGCCGGCGTCGGCACCGGCTGGACCCGCCTGGTCGAATGGATGGTCGAATCGGGCATCGCTGCGGCTCGCCCCATGCTCTCCGCCGAATGGGCGACCAACGCCTTCAAGCAGACCGCAGCGGCCAAGCGCGAATTCGCCGCAGCCTTCCAGTCCTTCGCCGGCCACCGCTGCAAGCAGGATCTCTTCGTCGAAGGCCAGCGCCGCCGCATCGCCATCGCTCCCGTCAACGGGCCAGCCGAGGTCTTGGCCGACCCGCATCTGCGCGAGACCGGCTATTTCCGTAACCTCGACATCGGCACGGGCAGCCCCGTCCCCTGCCCCGGCGCCCCCTTTCTCCTCTCGCGCACCCCGGGCCGCAGCACCGGTCGCGCCCCCGCCCTCGGAGAGCAGGGATGAACCGCCCCCCCTTGGCCGACATCCGCATCCTCGACTTCTCCTGGGTCGGCGCCGGGCCCTTCACCACGAAGATCTTGAGCGATTTCGGCGCCGAGGTGGTGAAGATCGAATCCCACCGGCGCCCCGATCAGCTTCGCAAGGCTGAACCTCTCACGGGCCAGCGCACCCTCGAGGAAAGCGGCTACTTCGCCAATCGCAACGTCAACAAGAAGAGCATCGCCATCGACCTCAAGCATCCCGAGGCCGGTCCCGTGGTGCTGGCGCTTGCGGCCCGCAGCGACGTCGTGATCAACTCCTTCTCCCCCGGCGTCATGGAGCGGTTCGGTCTCGGCTATGAGGAGATCCGCGCGGTCCGCGACGACGTCATCTATGTCAGCATGCCCTTCGGCGGAGACAGTGGCCCCTATCGCGACTTCCTGGGCTACGGCATGAACATCGCAGCCCTGGTCGGGCTGCTCGCCCTCGGCGGCCTCCCGGGCCGTTGGCCGGTCGGCACCGGCACCAACTATCCCGACCATCTTCCGAACCCGCTCCATGCGGCCTTCGCCATCCTCACCGCCTTGGCCGAGCGCCGGCGCAGCGGCCGCGGCCAGATCATCACTCTGTCCCAGATCGACAGCACGCTCGCCATGGTCCCCGACGACATTCTCGACTACGCCGCGAATAGCCGTCTGCCCGAGCCTGGCCACCTCGATGATCCCGAAGCCGGCCCTCACGGCCTGTATCCCTGCCAGGGCGAGGATCGCTGGTGCGCCATCTCGGTTCGGGGTGACGCGCAATTTGCTGCCCTCGCCTGCGCCATGGGTGAGCCTGCCCTCGCCTGCGACCCGCGCTTTGCCTCCCTCTCCGCCCGCCGCAGCCATCAGGCGGAGCTGGATGCGCGCGTCTCCGCCTGGACCGCCTTGCGCGAGCCGCGCGCGGTGATGGAGGAGCTGCAGTTCCTGGGCATCGCCGCCGGCATCGTCCAGACCCCGGACGATCTCCTCGTCCGCGACCCGCAGCTCGAGGCCCGCGGCTTCTGGCAATATCTCGACCACCCCGTCATGCAGCGCAGCGTCTATCACGGCGTCCCGGCCTGCATCTCGGGCCTCTCCAACCGCTATGCGACCCCGGCCCCCCTGCTGGGCCAGCACAATGCCGAGCTGCCTCACCTCACCGGCCTGTCGCCGGACGTGATCGCCGGTCTTACCGCCCGCGGGGTGTTCCAATGAGCGAGGCCATGAATTTCGATCTTCCGCCCGAGATCGCCATGATCCGCGACACCGTCCACCGTTTCGCCGTGGAGACGCTCCGTCCCCACGAGCCTCTTGTTCTGCGCCGCGAGGCCGAGCGGGGCTTCACAGACACGCCGCTGCTTCCCCCCGAGATCGAGGCGGAGCTTCACGTCAAGGCGCGCGACATCGGCCTCTACGGCATCGACGTGCCCGAGGAATTCGGCGGCCAGGATCTCGGCGCCCTCACCAAATGCGTGGTCATCGAGCAACTGAAGCACTCCATCGTCCCCTTTGTCGCCCCGCCCGACAGCCCGAACCTGCATCTCCTGCAGTCGCTCTGTCGCGGCGATCAGGTGGAGCGCTATTTCCTGCCCTATGCGCGCGGCGAGAAGCGCGCGAGCCTCGCCCTCACCGAGCCTGCGGCCGGGTCGGATGCGGGCGCCATCCGCACCAGCGCCGAGCGCCGCAACGGCCGTTGGATCCTCAACGGCACGAAATCCTTCATCAGCCACGCCCGCGCCGCAGACTTCCTCATCGTCATCGCGGTCACCGACCCGGCCAAGCGCAATCACGGCGGCATGACCGCCTTCCTCGTCGACAAGGATGCGCCCGGCCTCTCCATTCCCTCGATCTACCCCATGATCGGAGAATATTGCCCCTATGAGGTCGTCCTCGACAATGTCGAGCTCGGCGACGAACACGTCCTCGGCGAGGTCGGCGACGCCTTTGGTCCTCTCCAGCGCCGGCTCGGCCTCCGCCGCATGGAGATTGCGGCCCGCTGTCTCGGATTTGCGGCGCGCTGCATCGAGATGATGATCGAGCAGGCCAACAGCCGCTCGACCTTCGGCCGGCTGCTGGCCGATCGCCAGACCATCCAATGGTGGATCGCCGACAGCTGGCAGGAGCTGGAGATGGCCCGCCTCCTCACCTATCGGCTCGCCACCCGCCTCGACCGCGGCGATGGCGACCTGCGCACGGAGGCCTCCATGGTCAAGATCCAGGGCACCGAGATGATCACCCGGGTCATCGACCGCACCATCCAGGCCTTTGGCGGCATGGGGGTCAGCAAGGAACTGCCGCTCGAATATATCTATCGGGTCGTCCGGGTCTATCGCATCGTCGAGGGTCCCAGCGAGATCCATCGTTGGGTCATCGCCCGTGACCTCCTCAAACACGGGCAGCCCTCCTCATGACCATCGACATCGCCCATGAGGGGCGCATCACCCTCATCACCATCAACCGCCCCGAGGCCCGCAACGCTCTCGATCCCGCCAGTGCTGCCGCCCTCCATGACGCGCTCGCAGCCTTCGAGGCCGATGCCGACAGCCGCGTCGCCATTGTCACCGGGGCCGGCGACCGGTCCTTCTGCGCCGGCGCCGACCTTCGCGGCGTTCTCGACCCCGACATCACCCTTGCCCAGCGCGCCGTGGGGGGATCGGATGCAAGCCTCGTCCGCGACCCCGGCCTCACCAAGCCGGTGATCGCCGCCGTCAACGGCTATTCCCTGGGCGGCGGCTTCGAGCTCGCTCTCATCTGCGACATCCGCATCGCCTCCACCACGGCGAGCTTCGGCCTCACCGAGGTCGCGGTCGGCAGCATGCCCGGCAGCGGCGGCACCCAGCGCCTGCCGCGCCTTATCGGCCCCGGCATCGCCGCCCATCTCGCCCTCACCGGCGAGCGCATCGATGCCGCCGAAGCCTTTCGCATCGGCCTCGTCACGCGGGTGACCGAGCCCGACGCCCTCATGGCCGAGGCCCGCGCCATTGCCGCCCGCATCGAGGCCAATGCCCCCCTCTCCGTCCGTGCGGTGAAACAAGCTTTGCGCCAGGGCCAGGACATGCCCCTGTCCCAGGGCCTGATCTATGAGCGCAACCTCTTCAACCTGCTGCGCGAAAGCGAGGACCGCATCGAGGGGCGCCGCGCCTTCGCCGAAAAGCGCCAACCCGTCTTCAAAGGCCGCTGATGAGCACTCTCACCGATAAGATCGCCATTGCCGGCGTGGGCGCCACGGCTCAGGGCAAGCTCCCCGGCCGCACGGCCCTGGACCTCGGCATCGAGGCCTTCACCCTCGCTCTCAACGATGCGGGCCTGGCCAAGCACGACATCGACGGCCTGCTCACCATGCCCGGCACCACCTCGCCTGAGGGCAGCCTCCATTATTTGCGCCTGGGCGAGGCCTTGGGTGTGAACCCGCGCTATACCGGCAGCCTCACCATGGGCGGCGGCACCGCCGGCGCTTTGGTCCAGATGGCAGCCCTTGCCATTCATGCCGGGCTCGCCACCACAATCGCCTGCGTCTTCGGCGACACCGCCAAGACCGGCGGCGTCAAATTCGACCGCGCCAGCGGCGGCGAGGTCCCCTGGTCCCATTGGGGCATGATGGGGGCTGCCGCCAACAGCGCGATCGCTGCCGACCGCCACATGCACGCCTATGGCACCACCAGCCGCCAGCTCGCCGAGGTGGCGGTCGCCTGCCGCCATCACGCCTCCCTCAATCCCGACGCCGTCATGCGCGAGCCCATTACCATCGAGGACCATCAAGCCTCCCGCTGGATCGTCCGGCCCTTGCGCCTGCTCGACTGCTGCCTCATCTCCGATGGCGGCGTCTGCATCATCGTCACCTCGACCGAGCGCGCCCGCGACCTGCGCCAGCCCCCGGCCGTGATCGCCGGCTGCGGCCAGGCCTATACCGCCCAGACCCTGGAGGCCGAGCGCTGGTGGTATGTCCCGCATCAGCGCACGGCCCTGGAGGCCGCCTTCCGCATGGCCGGCGTCACGCCCGCCGACATCGACGTGGCCCAGCTCTACGACAATTTCACCATTTCCGTGATCCTCTGGCTCGAGCATGCGGGCTTCTGCGAGGAGGGCGAGGGCGGGGCCTTCGTCGAGGGCGGCCGCATCCGGCTCGGCGGCGCCCTTCCCGTCAATACCGCCGGCGGCAATCTGTCGGAGAGCTACATGGAAGGCTGGCTGCACGTCGTCGAAGGCGTGCGCCAGATCCGCGGCGCCGGAGGGGCGCGCCAGGTTGACGGGGCCCGCCACTGCCTGGTGACCGGCCGCGGCATGGCCCTCAACTGCGCCAATGCCATGATCCTGAGGCGTGAGTGAAAGCCATGACCGATCCCCAACCCAAGCCTTTGCCTGTGCTGACCGACCTGAACCGCCCCTTCTGGGAAGGGGCGGCCGCAGGTCGCCTCATGCTCCAGAAATGCGGCCAATGCGGTCACATCCGCTTTCCCTTTGGCCCGGTCTGCACAATCTGCCTGTCCCCGGACACGCGCTGGGCGCAGCTCTCCGGCCGCGGCGAGGTCCTGTCCCACCTCGTCTTCCATCAGGTCTATCACAAGGCCTGGGCCGGCGACGTGCCCTACAGCGTTGTCATGGTCCAGCTCGACGAGGGACCGAGGCTCTTCTCCAACATCCTCGACCCGACCCGCAGCGACATCGAGACCGACCTGGTCGGCCGCCGCGTCGAGGCCGTCTTCGAGCCCCTCACCGACACCCTCGCCCGCCCCCTCTTCCGCGTGGTCGACCCCCCTCCTCCCAGATCCTGAGGAGCCCCCACACCCGTCATCCCGTGCGCGCTGCAGCACGAAGTGATGCTGCGCAGACCCGGGACCGCCAAGAGCAAGAATCCCTCATCCGGAGAAGGCCGCCCGGGATCCCGGGTCAAGCCCGGGATGACAGCGAGATTATAAGAGCGCCACCCACCCCCGTCATCCCGGACGCGCTGCAGCGCGCAGCGGTGCCGCGCAGATCCGGGACCCCATGCGGCTCGCACAACACGTCATCCCGTGCGCGCTGCAGCACGAAGTGATGCTGCGCAGACCCGGGACCGCCAAGAGCAAGAATCCCTCATCCGGAGAAGGCCGCCCGGGATCCCGGCTCAAGCCCGGGATGACAGCCAGAGGAGGCCCCGCAGCCCCTCAATACCCTCCGCCGGTCGGCACGAACACCGTGCCCTCCATGATCCGCCGGGCGGTCCGTCCGAAGCCCAAAGCCTCGATCTCCATGCCGGCCTCGTTGTTCGCCTTGCGCGTCTTCACCACCACATGCATGACGCCCGACGGATGCCCGATGCTCAGCGTCTCCTTCTCCGCCGCACCGTTCCCCATGGCTTGGTTGACGATCGAATCCGGCACGCGCGAGGCGGCCGCGATGCACATCGACCCGGTCCCCGCCATGCTCTCATGGCAGCGGTTCATGAAGATCAGCCGGGCCTTGAAGTCCATGTCCTTGGCCTCTGTGGGCTGACCGTTCAGCGTCTTGTAGGCGCTCGGTTCGGAGACGAACACGACGAAGGGCAGGAACGGGGATTCCTCGTCCACCTTTGTCCAGCTCGAGGCATAGCCGATCCGCTCCGCCGCCTTGCCGCGGATTTCCCGCAGCCGTTGCACCAACCCGTGATCATGATTGATCTCCTCCGGCCCCTCGTCGCCGCGCAGGCCGATATCTTCAGCCCGGCAGAACACGATCGTATTCGCCACGTCGCAGATGGTGACCTCGAGGTCTTGCCCGCTTTCGAGCTTCAGCATGTCCGTCCGGTTTCCCGTCGGCAGCACCTTGCCGGTCTTGGCCCCGGCGGTGAGCCGGTAGTCCATGAAGATCTCCGCCCCCGTCCCCGGCACGCCGGCAATGGCGAAGTCGCCCTTCACCTTGGCGCGGCCCTGATGCACCGGCACCTTCGCGATCATGATCTTGGAGGTGTTGGTGTTGTGGATCCGCACCTCCGTGAACGGCTCTTCCGGCCGCACCAGCCCCGCATCGACGGCGAAGGGCCCGACGCCGGCGGAGATGTTTCCGCAATTGCCCGAATAGTCGATCACCGGCTTGTCCAGTTCGGCCTGGGCGAAGGTATAGTCCACATCGGCACCTTCCACCGTGGCCGGTCCGATGATGGCGATCTTCGAGGTCACCAGATGCGTCCCGCCGAGCCCGTCGATCTGCATCACGTCCGGCGTCCCCATCATCCGCAGCAGCAGGGCATCGCGTTCCCCGCCCGCCGGTGGCAGGTCATGCTCGTGCAGATAGACGCCCTTGCTGGTCCCTCCGCGCATCAGGGTGCAGCGAATGCCGATCTGTTCCGCATCGTAATAGCTCATGGTCGCGTCCTCTCTCGTCTCTTGCTGTGTCTAGACATTGGCGGGCCGGCGCATCGGCTCGGGCGGCGCGGAGTGACCGGCAAGCCGCGCGGCATCGTCATTGCCCTCGCCCAGCGGCCCGATGGGCTCACCGACCACGGCCGGTGTGCGCGACAGGCGGAAGGGCGGCCCGAGCAGGGGCCAGTCGAGCCCGTCGCTGTGGCGCCAGTTCACGACGCCCGCCGTAACCGTCGCCGGATCATCCGCGACCTCCGCCACCGAGCGCACGATTGTCGCCGCAAAGCCCGCTTGGCTCAAGGCTGCTGCCGCTGCCGCACGCTCCAGGGCGGCGAACGCGATCCCCGTCTCCTGCTCCTGGGCCGCGACCGCCGCCGCATCGGCAGCGACCGCGACATGACCATCCCGGCAGGTGATCATGGTCAGATCCTCTGGCGTCTCGCCGTTCCAGTTCGTCTGCGTCATCCACACCGCGGCATCCTGCATGGCAAGGTCGATCGCCTGCCCCTGCCCGCTCCGGTCGCGATATTCGAGCAGCGCCAGGATCGCGAAGCAGGCAAACAGGCCGCCGGTGATGTCGCCGGCCGAGATGCCGAGCTTCGTCGGCACCCCCTCGACCCGGGTGAGGTCCATGATTCCCGACATGGCCTGCACCACCGTATCGAAGGCCGGCCGCCCGGGATGCACCGAGGAGGCTCCGAATCCGGAGATCCCGCAATAGACGAGCCGCGGATTGATCCGCTCCAGCGCGGCCGGGTCGTAGCCGAGCCGGGTGAGCGAGCCCGGCTTCATGTTTTCCACCAGCACATCCGCCGTCTCCAGCAACCCCTGGAAGATCTCGCGATCGGCCGCGTCGCGCAGGTCGAGGGCGACGCTGCGCTTGCCGCTGTTGCTCATGGCAAAGAAATAGCCCGTGCCGGCCTGATGCGGCGGCCAGGCCCGCGAGGCCTCCCCGGCGAGCGGCTCGACCTTGAGCACCTCCGCCCCCAGCGAGGCGAGCTGCCGGGCCGCCAGGGGCGCCGTCGTATACTGGCCGATCTCGATCACCCGCAGCCCTGCGCAGGGCAACTGCGGCGCACGCGTGTCTGCGCCAGCAGCAGAGCGCGGCGCACGCGTGTCGCCGCCAGCAGAATCACGGGGCGCCAGGCCGGCGACGAAGCTACGATCGCCATCCCGGACCGGGATCGCCTCCGGCGCAAGCCCGGGCGTCCGCGAGGCCTTGAGCGGCGCCCCGGCGACGAGGGCCTGTCCGCCAGTGACCGGATCCTTGAGCCGCAGGGCCATGCGCCGATGCATGACATTGTCGTCCTGCTCCAGCTTGGCGATTTCGAGGATCGGGCCCGAGGCGATGTCGCCGCGATTGAGCCGGTCGACGCAATGCTCCACCGACTGGCTGCCCATCCAGTCATTTACGACCGCATCGACCTCCTCGACCCGGACGATCCGGTCGGCGAGCTTGGCGAGCGGACCATCCTGCGCCAGGGCCGGCGTCTCCATCAGCGCACAAAGCCTTGACCAGTGCTCATCCTTGGCCGAACAGAGCAGCACCCAGCCGTCGCTGGCGCGATAGGCGTTCCAGGGGGCGGCCATGGGATGCCGGTTCCCGGCCCGCTTCGTGGCTTTGCCGCCGTAATGCAGCGGCAGATAGGTCGCCAGCGCGTTGATGCCGCATTCATAGATGCTGATATCGACCCGCTGCGGCACCCCGTCCAGGCGGCGGCTGCGGATTGCCGCCACCACGCCGGTCGCCGCATAGAGCCCGGCGTGAAATTCGAGGGCGGAGACCTCCGACGGCATGGGCGGCAGGCTCGGCAATCCCGTGACGTCGGCGACGCCGGTTACCGCCTGCAGCAGCTTCTCGCCCCAGCCGCGCTGCTCCGCCGGCGCATCAGACCCGAACCCGGTGACGTCGCAGACGATGGCACGGTCGGTCACCAGCGCGGCCACAGCATCGCCGAGCGGGCTTGCCACATCGGACGAGGTCAGCACCACATCCGCAGCGGCCACGGCCTTGGCCAGCATCGCCTGGTCCTCGGCCCGCTCGCTCCAGCCCAGGCTGCGTTTTCCCGCCGTCAGCGTGGCGCGGCTGCGCCATTTATGGTGCGAGCCCGGCTGCTCCGGCTCGACGACGATCACCGTCGCTCCGGCCTGAGCCAGCAGCAGGCCGCAGGCGGCACAGGCGACCCGGTCGCCGACTTCGAGCACGATGAGATCTGACAGGGCCGTTCGCTGCATCGCACCTTCTCGAGTTTCACTCTACGGAACTAGGTTCATTTTACCCATGCTACCAACCCGACCCCCTGCTCGTCCAGCCCCGGAGGGCCGATCAACGTCCCTCATTTCACCTTTGCCCATCACCGCCCCGTGAAGTGGGGCTTGCGCTTGTCCAGGAAGGCGCGCGCGCCTTCCTTCTGGTCGGCGGTATCGAACAGCAGCTGGAAGGCCTTCCGTTCCAGGCGCAGCGCCGTATCCAGGGGCGCATCCTCGCCCGCCGCCACCACTTCCTTGATCTGCGCCACCGCTAGGGGCGGCATCGCGGCGATCCGTTCCGCGATTTTGAGAGCCTCGGCGAGCGCCGACCCGTCCGGCACCACGCGGCTCGCGAGCCCCATCTCGAAGGCGGCGCGCCCGCTGAAGGTCTCCCCCGTCAGCACCAGCAGCATGGTCTTGTACTTGCCGATCGCCCGCAACAGCCGCTGCGTGCCCCCGGCGCCCGGCATCACCCCCACCTTCACCTCGGGTTGGCCGAAAGTTGCGGTCTCGCCGGCGACGATGATGTCGGCATGCATGGCAAGCTCGCAGCCGCCGCCCAGCGCATAGCCCTCCACGGCTGCGATGACCGGCTTGGGAAACCGCGTCAGCGACTCCCACAACACGTGCAGCTTGCGCAGCAGGTGATCGACCGGCTGCGTCTCCAGCATCACCTTGATGTCCGCCCCGGCGACGAACACCGTCTCGCTGCCGGTGAGCACCACCGCCCGGATCTCCTCATCCTGCGCCAGCCCGTCAAACGCGGCAGCCAACCCCTGCCGCACCTCCATGTTGAGGGCGTTGAGCGCTTCCGGCCGGCTGATCTGGACCTGGGCGACCCCGGCGACGGGCCGGGTGACGATGACGACCGACATGCATGATCTCACTGTTGAAAACGGGAAACCGTTGAAAACGGGAAGCCGTTGAAACGGGAGCGCCCAGGCTAGCGGGGTCCACGCCTCGGATCCAGGTCCGATTTCCGACGGAAGGCGACTGCTGACGCCGCCGTCCTCAGCGTATACAACTCTCCGGTCCGGCCTCAAGGCCGGCGCCGTCGCGGCGAGCCCCCGGGGAGCGCTGCTTGCTGACAACATGGAAGACGATGGGAACACGCATGAAGCTCTCGGCCGAAGACCTCCGCCAATTGGTGATGCGCATCTTTCTGGAGAATGGCTGCTCCGAGACCACGGCCCGCGCCCTCACCCACACGGTCATGACCGCCGAGGTCGCCGGCACGCTGAGCCATGGCGTCTTTCGCATGCCGGGCTACGTCTCCAGCCTGCGCGCCGGCTGGGTCGACGGCAAGGCCGAGCCCATCGTCGAGGACCGCGCGCCCGGTGTCGTCACCGTCGACGGCGCCAATGGCTTCTCCCAGGTCGCCCAGGAGGCCGGCCGCGACCTCGTGATGGACAAGGCCCGCCACTGCGGGATCGCCGCCCTCTCCATCCGCAATGCCCATCATTACGCCGCCCTCTGGCCTGATCTCGAGCCCTTCGGCGAGGCCGGACTGGCGGGCCTTGCCTTCGTGAACTCCCTGAGCCTCATGGCGCCCTGGGGCGGCACCCGCGCGCTGCTCGGCACCAATCCCATGGGCTTCGTCTGGCCGCGGGCCGGCAAGCCGCCCTTGCTCTGGGACCAGGCCTCCAGCGTCATGGCCCATGGCGAGGTGCTCATGCATGCCCGTGACGGCAAGTCCCTCCCCCCGGGTGTCGGCTACGATGCCGAGGGCCGCGAGACCACCGATCCGGCCGGCATCCGCGACGGCGGCGCCTTGGCGAGCTTCGGCAAGCACAAGGGCACCTCCATCGCCCTGATGGTCGAGCTGCTGGCGGCGGGCCTCGGCGGCGGTCTGTTCGGCTTCGAGGACCAGTCCCGCAAGCTTCCCCCGCCGAAGACCTGCAGCGCCGGCATGACCATCATCGTCATCGATCCCGCCCGCTTCGGCGACGGCGTCATCGAGCGCGCCGAGGACATGTTCGCCGAATATGCCACCAACGAGGGGGCCCGCCTGCCCGGCGAGCGCCGCCATGGCAATCGCGACCGCTCCGCCGCCCAGGGCCTGGAGGTGGCCGACGCCCAATATGAGAAGCTCATGGAGCTCCTCCCTGCCGGCTGACCCGCGTCCCCAGCAGCCAGCTGCGACGGCGGCGAACCCCGCCGTCGCGTGCTCTTGCCACCTCGCGTCTCAACCATCGCGCGCCGTGCCGTCCGGCCGATCGCCCGGACGCAGATAGCGCTCGCCGCGCCCATAGGCATCGAGGATCGCGGGGATGTCCTCGCGATAGAGCCCGCAATCCTTCATGAGCCGCGGCTCCAGCCTCGACAGCAGCAGGAGGCCGTCACGGCGCCGGCGGCGCCGGCGGTAGCGTTCGAACACTGTGCGGACAAGCCGGGCGCCCCCCTTCGCCACCGCCGGCGCCCGTGCGGCCAGCGCGCCTGCCGCAGCGAGGATCCGCGCTTTGGTCGCCGGGACTGTTTTGCCCATGAAGGCCCTCGTGGAATGACTATCGACACAGGCCGATTGTCTCTCCTTCACGCGATACAGTCGATGCAATAGATCTCAACACGTGAGAGACATTTCTCACGTTGTCGGTCCGCTTTAGCGTCGGAGGACTGGATTTTGCGTGGAATTCCCGCGCCTTCGGAGGTATAGAAACAGGGGCATGGCGCCGATTGTCCCGGCGTGTTGGTCAATGGGTGATACAATCGCGACCGCTGTGACAGACCCGATCCCCGCAGGCGAAGGCCGGCTCCACGACCGCCTCGCCACTCTCCTCGAGCAGAGGGTGCGCGAGGCCATGAAGCCCGGCGAGCGCCTGCCGCCGCATCGCGACCTTGCCCGCCAGTTCGGCGTCGCCATCGGCACCGTGACCAGGGCCATCGACAGCCTGAGCGAGCGTGGCATCGTCCGCGGCGAGCCGGGCCGGGGCACCTTCGTGCTTGCCGCCGAGCGCCCTCGCCGCCTCGACGGCCCCATCGACCTCAGCCTCAACGCACCCCCGCCGCTGCTGTCGCCCGATGCCCTTGCTGCCGCCTCCGAGCGGGCGGCCCGCACCGTCATCTCTTTGCCCAATGGCGGCTATGTCGACCTGACCGGCACCCCCGGGCAGCGCCGGGTCATGGCCGGCTGGCTCGCCCGCACCCGGCTCGACTGCGCCGCCGACGATCTCGTCCTCTGCGTCGGCGCCCAGCAGGGCCTCGCTCTGGCCTTTGCCGATCTCGCCCGCCGCTCGCGCCAGATCGCCACGGAAGGCGCGACCTTCCCCGGCGCGCTGGCCGTCGCCCACCAGCTCGGACTGGAGGTCCTGCCCATCGCCCATGACGAGGAGGGCATGGTGCCGGATGCCCTCGAGCGTTGCTTCTCCGAGACCGCCTGCCGCGCTCTCTACGTCACCCCCATCTGCCAGAATCCCCTCGGCTTCGAGATGACCGCGGCCCGCCGTCGCGACATCCTGCGCATCTGCAAGGTCCATGATGCCGTCATCGTCGAGGACGACATCTACAGCATCTATGGCAGCCGGGGTGCTCCGACCTTCAAGGAGCTGGCCCCCGACCGCGTCTATTACGTCACCAGCCTGTCCAAGAGTGTCACGGCCCTCGTCCGCCTCGGCGTCCTGGCCCCGCCGGCCGCCCGCCGCGACGCCATTGCCGCACGCCTGCGGGCCGAGATCTGGGGACCGGCGCCGCTCGCCGTGGAGACCGGCTGCAACTTGATCGAGATGGGCCAGGATGTCGGTCTCGCCCTCCAGTTCCGCCGCGAAGCCCGCGACCGCGTCCACCTCGCGAGCCGCCGCTTGGATCTGGTCGCCCTGCCCATGCCCGACGGCGCCCCCCATCTCTGGCTGCCCATGCGCTTGAGCGAGGCGGAACGCCTGGCCCGCCGGGCCGCCGATATCGGCATCCGCCTGACCCCGCCGGACTCCATGCTGGTGCCCGGCACCGAGCTTGCCGGCATCCGCCTCTGCCTGATGACGGTCGCCATGGACGATCTCGATCAGGCGCTCCAGTCTCTCGCCGGCCTCGCCCGGGCGCCTCTCGACATGGTGATCTGAACCTCTCTTAGAGGCTGACGCACATATTGTATTGCGCTTTCGATTATCGTATCGATACATCCATGATATGTTAACGAAGAAATCCCATGGCCCCCGAACAGATCGCCGCCATCGCGGCCTATGCCTTCGCCAGCTCCATCACCCCCGGCCCCAACAACACCATGCTCATGGCCTCGGGCGTGAATTTCGGCTTTCAGCGCTCGATCCCGCATATGCTGGGCGTCTGCTGCGGCTTCAGCGCCATGCTGCTGGCTCTGGGCTGCGGCATCGGCAGCCTGTTTCAGGCCTATCCCGCTCTCCACGACATCCTCCGCTATGTCGGCGGCGCCTATATGCTCTACCTCGCCTGGATCATCGCCACCGCCCATCCTCAGAACGCCGTCCAGAGCCGCGATCCCATCAGCTTTCTCCAGGCGGCGGCCTTCCAGCTGGTCAATCCCAAGGCCTGGATGATGGCGATCGGCGCCGTGGCCGGCTATGTCGCCACCGACAACCTCCTGGCCAGCCTCGCGGTGCTGACGGGGATCTTCGCCGTCATCAACGCCCTGTGCATCATCGCCTGGACCGGCGGCGGGGTCGCGTTGCGCCGCGCCCTCGGCAGCAGCGAACGCCTGCGCCTGTTCAACGTCGCCATGGCGCTCCTGCTCGTGGTCTCCCTGATCCCCATGGTCTTCCCTCATCTTCTCGAGTGAGGCGTCATGGCGATCTCCGCTCCTTTCACCCCGAGTCGAAGCCATGCTGCCTTTGCCCGTCCCCCTGAATGCCTTGCGCGCCTTCGAGGCCGCCGCCCGCCACCTGTCCATCAAGCAGGCGGCCCTCGAGCTCGGCGTCACCCCGTCCGCCGTCAGCCACCAGCTGCGCGTCCTGGAGGATGGCCTCGGCCTTGAGCTCCTGCGCCGCGAGGGCGCCGGTCTCGTGCTCACCAGTGCCGGCCGCAGCCTCAGCCCGGAGCTCACCTCGGCCTTTGAGAGGATCACCGGCGCCGTCACCGCCCTGCGCGCGCCGCGCAAGATCGGCCCGCTGCGGTTGACCGTCCTGCCGACCTTCGCCACGCATTGGCTGTCGCCGCGCCTGGCCTCCTATCCCTTCGACCGGCGCGGCACGGAGCTGCAGATCACCACCACCCAGGACATGGTCGATCTCGCCGCCGGCACCGCCGATGCCGGCATCCGCAGCGGTCGCGGCGACTGGCCGGGCCTGGTCTCCGACCGCCTCTTTGCGGAGACCCTCACCCTGTTGGGCGCGCCCGTCCTGGCAGCCCCCGACGACGCCGCCCTGCGCCGCGCCCTCGGCGGCACCAACCTGTTCCTGTCGCATCACCGGCGGGCGGAGTTCGAGGCGTGGAACGCCGCCCTTCCCGGCGGACCGGTGACCCCGGCGGCCATCACCATCGTCGATTCCGTCGGCTTCTGTCTGACCGCCGCCATGGATGGGGCCGGCATCACCCTGGCCGGTCTGGAGATCGCAGCCGACGATCTGCGGGCGGGCCGCCTGCACAGCCTCTTCGACCATCGCCTGACCACGGGCGCGGGCTACTATCTCGTCTATCCCCCCGTCCTGTCCGCCGACCGGCGGCTGCGCAGCCTGCGCACCTGGCTTCTGGCTCAAGCCGCCCGGGCCTCGGCCCGAGCCTCGGGCCAGGCTTCGGCACCCGCTCAGGACGCCACGGCCGCACCGTCGCACGGCCGCGCCGTCGCCCCCGCGCCCGGATAACACCGCCCTCGCCTGAGGGGGCCATCCGCGCTACACTTCCCCTGACGCACAAGGAGAGGGTCGATCCATGGCGGCAGACGACGACGACGACCCGGACTTCAAGGAGCGCATCCGCCGACGCGCCCACTATATCTGGGTCAGTGAAGGCTGGCCCGACGGCCGCCACGAGCAGCATTGGGCGCTGGCCCGCGAACAGCTGGAGGCCGAGGAAGGCCGGCGCGGATCGCGACGGCCCTCCGAGGACAAGGCGGACGACTGATCCCGCTCATGCCGCCTCGGCGGCTCATGCCGCCTCGGCGGCTCATGCCGCCTCGGCTCGGACGCTGGCCCTTGCCTGCTCCGCGGCCTTTCCCGTGAGCTCCGCCATGTGGTCCTGGCGGAACCCGAAGGTGCCGACCCCGGCCGTCGCCGATCTCAGCTCGATGATGAGCGTCTGCAGCTCGGCCTCCGGCATATGCGCCTTCACACTATCCCATCCGGGCCAGCCGGCGCGCGCATCGAAGCCGAGGATCTGCCCCCGCCGGCCGCTCACGATCTGATTGACCCGCGCCGTCGTCTCCGAGGGCACATGCACCTCCACCTCGACAATGGGCTCGAGCAGGATCGGCTGGCATTGCGCCATGCCCTCGGTCATGCCGATGCGGGCGGCGGTCTTGAACGCCATTTCGGAGGAATCCACCGTGTGATAGGAGCCGTCCGCCAGGTTGACGGCGATATCGACCACCGGAAAGCCCAGCGGTCCGCGGACGAGATAATCCTTCACCCCGGCCTCCACCGCCGGAATATACTGCTTCGGCACGACGCCGCCGGTGATCGTGTCGGTGAACGAGAATCCCTCCCCGCGCGGCAGCGGCTTGATGTCCAGCACCACGTCGCCGAACTGGCCATGGCCGCCCGACTGCTTCTTGTGCCGGCCGCGCACGCTCGCCGCCTTGCGGATCGTTTCCCGATAGGCGATGCGGCGCGGCTGGGCCTGCGCCGCCACCCCATATTTCCCGGCCAGCCGCTCCAGGGCGACCCGCAGATGCATCTCCCCCTGCCCCCACAGCACCATTTCATGGGTGATGGCATTATGGTCGAGGGCGAGCGACGGGTCCTCCTCCGTGAGCTTGGTGATGGCCGCCGTCAGCTTCACCTCGTCCTTGCGGTCGCTCACCGAGACGGCGAGCCCATAGACCGGGGCCGCACGGGTGACGCGGCCCAATTGCGCCGGCGCGACCTTGCCCGTGGCCAGGGTCTCGCCGGTGCCGACGCTGTCGAGCCGGCCCAGCGCCACCGTGTCGCCGGCCCCTGCCGTGCCCACTTTGCGCATCTCCTGCCCGTTCAGCACCATCAGCCCGGCGATCCGCTCCGAGCGTCCGGCCTTGCCCACCACCATGTCCCCGTCGCTGAGCGAGCCGGCCAGGATGCGCGAGACCGAGAGCTTGCCGCCATGGGCGGTATGCAGCGTCTTCATCACCTGGGCGACCGTCTCTCCCTTGGACGCCACGCCGAGCCGTTGGGCGGTGGCGGCGATCCCCGGAGCTTCGTGGCGCAGGGCTTTCAGCAGCCGGAAAATGCCGTTTCCCTTCTCGGCCGAGCCCAGCAGCACCGGCGTGATCAGCCCCTCGCGCAGCTCGCGCCGCAGATCCTCGAACACCCGGTCGCGGGGCGGCTCCACCTCCTCCAGCAGCTGCTCCATCAGATCGTCGTCGTAATCCGCCAGCTGCTCGAGCATGTGGAAGCGCGCCTCGAGCTTGCGCTGGCCGAGATCGCCCGGCAGCTCGATCACCTCGCTCTGGGCATGTTCGCGATAGAGGAAGGCCCGCTCCAAAGCGAGATCCACGAAACCGGTGACGATCCCGTTCTGCCAGATGGGGATCTGCCGCAGCACCAGGGGCCGCGCGCTGGCGGGCTGCAGCACCTCCAGCACGTCGCGGATGCGCCCCTCGGCGCGGTCGACCTTGTTGATGAACAGGAAGCGCGGCACGCCGAGCGCGTCCAGCTGCTTCAGGATGAGCTGCAGGGCGGGCACCTTCTTCTCGTCGGGCTCGCACACCACCACCGCCGCGTCGCAGGCGGCCAATGCCGCCTCCTGCTCCTGGGCGAATTCGATGGAGCCGGGGCAATCGAGAAAGCTGTAGCGCTCGCCGAGAAATTCGGTGGTGCCGACATTCATCTCCACGCTCATGCCATGGCTGCCGGCTTCCGCACTGGCGTCTCCCACCATGGATTTCTGCGCCGCCGTCCCCTGCCGCGCGATGGCGCCCGTGCGATAGAGCAGCGCCTCGAGCAGCGTCGTCTTGCCGGATTGATAGGGGCCCACCAGTGCTATGCACCGCGGACCCGCGGCCGATCTGTCGCCTGCCTCGTTCATGGTTCGTCCTCCCTGTTGCCTGTGCCGGCAGGGGGTCCTGCGGGCACGAAACCCACCAGTCCACGAAACCTCATTAGCAAGCGATATGGTCGGCCCGTTCAGCCTCGAGCGCAAGGGCGAAGTGGCGTCCGTTCACATCTGCGCCAGCAGGCCCCCGCCTGTGGCACCTTTGCGGGCGAGCGGAATTTAGGGCATAGATCCACCACCGAGGTGACGAAGGGAAAGCGCATGAATCGCCGGATGATCTTGATGGGGGGTGCCGCCGCCCTGGCCGTGTTGCCCCTGAAGCTGGGCGCAGCTCCCGCCTTTGCCCAGGCGGCCGCAACCGACGGCCCTTTCAAGCTGCCCGCGCTTCCCTATGAGCCCAACGCGCTGGAACCGGCGATCGATGCCGAGACCATGTCCCTGCATCACGACAAGCATCATCAGGCCTATGTCACCAATCTGAACAAGGCCGTCGCCGCCGATCCGCAGCTGCAGGGCAAGGATCTCGAGACCCTCATCCGCGATGCCGGCCAGCGTCCCGCCGCCGTGCGCAACAATGGTGGCGGCCACTGGAATCACAGCTTCTTCTGGGAGACCATGTCCCCCACCGGCAAGCAGAGCGCCCCCTCGCCCGAGCTCCTGGCGGCGATCAACAGCAGCTTCGGCTCCATGGACGAGTTCACCGAGAAGTTCAACGCCGCCGGCGCCGGCCGCTTCGGCTCGGGCTGGGTCTGGCTGATCAAGGACGACCAGGGCAAGCTCGCCATCACCACGACCCCGAACCAGGACAATCCGCTGATGGACGTGGCTGAAGTCAAGGGCACGCCCATCCTCGGCAACGACGTCTGGGAGCACGCCTATTACCTGAAATACAACAACCGCCGCCCCGACTATCTGAAGGCCTGGTGGCAGGTCGTGAACTGGCCCAAAGCCAGCGAACGCTACGCCCTCGCCAACAAGGCCTAACCTCCTCCCGCCCCAACCCCCGGGTCATCCCGGACGGAGCACAGCTCCGATCCGGGACCCCATGCCGCCCGCTTCCCCGTGTCATCCCGGACGGAGCACAGCTCCGATCCGGGACCCCTTGCCGTCCGCTTCCCCAGGTCATCCCGGACGGAGCGCAGCGCAGATCCGGGACCCCATGCGGCCCGGGATCCCGGGTCAAGCCCGGGATGACAGCCAGAAGGGAAACTCTCATCCTGAGGGGCGGCCGCAAGGCTGCGTCTTGAAGGATCCTGCGGTCACCCTCTCCCGGGCCCCTTGCTCCCCACCGCACCCTTTGTACCAGCGGCATCCTTCCCCACGCCCGATACGGCCTGCCGCTCGCAACCGTGCCCGGGGTCACCCGTCAATGGGCGGTCCCGACGACCCTCAACGTCGACGACCGAACCGCTTATATTACAACTGCATAGTATAGATTTATAAAACATTGCCTCATACAAACTATAAACCGATATAGATTGGAACACCATACACCACTTGAGGGTTTGCAAATCATGTCTTCTCCGGACGACATAATCAGCCGGCGTCTTTTCCTCGCCGGTGCAGGGTCGGCAGGGCTGTCCATGGTTGCGCCTCTACCTCCAGTGTTGGCCGAAGAAGCGATCGACCTGGGACTGCCCGGCGGGGTGGGCCAGCGTCGTCTCACCTCGGCTTTCCCCGGCAAGACCGGCATGATCCTGCAACGCACTCGGCCGCCCCTGCTGGAAACCCCTATGCAGGTGTTCGACAAGGAGATCATAACGCCCAATGATCGGGCCTACGTCCGATGGCACTGGGCCGACATCCCCCTCGACATCGACGCCGACGCGTTCCGGCTTGCCATTCGCGGCCAGGTCAACTCCCCCTTGCGCCTCACCCTCTCCGATCTCCTGAGAATGCCATCCCTGGACTACGTTGCCGTAAACCAGTGCTCTGGCAATTCGCGCGGTTTCGTGGAGCCTCGGGTGCCGGGCGCTCAATGGGCCAACGGGTCCATGTCCAACAGCCGCTGGACAGGGGTTCCCCTGCGCCACATCCTCGACCGTGCGGGCCTCCGTCGAGGCGCTTTATTCGTCCGCTTCGCGGGTCTCGATGAGCCGCTGATGCCGGATGCGCCCGATTTCAGAAAATCGCTCTCGGTCGATCATGCCCGGGATGGCGAAGTCATGGTTGCCTACGCCATGAATGGCGAACAGCTGCCCCTGCTGAACGGCTTTCCGCTCCGCCTCGTGGTGCCGGGCTGGTATGCGACCTATTGGGTGAAGATGCTCTCCGACATTGAGGTGCTCGATCGCCCCGACGAAAACTATTGGACGACCAAGGCCTATCTCGTCCCTGACAACCCTGCCGCGACCATGACGCCCGGCGAAACGGTCACCATGGTGCCGATCGGCGCCATGGTACCGCGCGCCTTTATCACCAACATGACCGGGGATCGAACACTTCCCGCCCACACCCCACTCACCCTTCGCGGCATTGCCTTGGGCGGCGACTGCGGCGTGTCCAAGGTCGAGGTCTCCACGGACGCGGGCGCCTCCTGGCGCCTGGCGCATCTTGGCAGCGACCTTGGCCGCTATAGCTTCCGCCGCTGGCAGAGTGCGATCACCCTGCCTCCCGGCCGAGCCGCGGTGATGGTCCGTTGCACCAACGAGCGCGGCTTGTCCCAGCCCCTCACCGCGAACTGGAACCCGTCGGGTTTCATGCGAAACAGCGTCGAGACCCTTCACCTCATCGTCGCTTGAGGAGTTCTGGCATGCCACCGAAACCAGCCGTCATTTGGATGTCCGTCATTGTGGCTCTCGGGCTGGCAGTCCAGTCGGCCGCCGCGGCCGCCCCTCCGCTGTCGGATTTTACCTCCGTCTCCGTCGAATTGCCCGAGGCCGACCGTCTCTTCCCCGACGGTCCTGGCGCCGAAGCGATGAATGCCAATTGCCTGGCCTGTCATTCAGCCGGGATGGTGCTCTCGCAGCCGCCGCTGCCGCAAGCGGCATGGCTGGCGATCATTCGGAAGATGCAATCGGCCTACAAGGCACCTGTCGACGAGACCGACGTGGAGCTCATTCTCAATTATCTGGTTCAGTTGAAGGGCAGCGACTGAGCCCCGCCCCACACACCCGTCATCCCCGACGGAGCGCAGCGCAGATCCGGGACCCATGCCGCCAGGGACCCCATGCAGCCCGGGATCCCGGGTCAAGCCCGGGATGACAGCCGAAAGGGGGAGGCCTCATCCTGAGGAGGCCCGCCGGGCCGTCTCGAAGGACGCCCGCTTGCGCACACCCGCCGGCCGATGCACCACCCCGCCAGTCATCGCCGCCGGCACGCCCGTGGTGCCGGGAAACGACAGGGGCGCCCCGCGCAGGCTGCGCACCGCCAGATAGGCGAAGGCCTCCGCCTCCACCGAATCTCCGGCGACGCCCACCGCCTCGGCTGCCACCACCCGTCCTGGCAGGCGCGCCTGCACCATCCCCATGAGGGTCGGATTGTGCCGTCCGCCGCCGCAGATCACCCACAAGGCGGGCGTCGCCGGCAGCTGGGCAAGTCCCGCGGCGATGGCCGCCGCCGTGAACGCCGTCAATGTCGCAGCCCCGTCCTCCACCCTCGCCTGGGCCAGGGCCGAGACGTCGAAATCGTTGCGGTCCAGGGACTTGGGCGCGGGTCTTGAGAAGAAGTCATGGCGCATCCAGCGGGCCAGCAGCGCTTCGTCCACCCGGCCCTGGGCAGCCAGCCGCCCGTCGGTATCGCAGCTCATGCCCCGGTGCCGCTGCACCCAGTCGTCGAGCATGGCATTGCCCGGCCCCGTATCGAAGGCGAGCAGTTCGCCTTGCGGGCCGATGAAGGTCACATTCGCCACACCGCCGATATTGACGAACACCACCGGCCGCTCCGCCAGGGAGGCGGCCAGCGCCCGGTGATAGACCGGCACGAAGGGAGCACCCTGGCCGCCCGCGGCGACGTCGGCGGCGCGCAAATCGTTCACCACCGTGATGCCGGTGAGCTCCGCCAGCAGGGCTCCGTCGCCGAGCTGCACGGTGAGCCGGTCGGCCGGCCGGTGCAGGACGGTCTGTCCGTGAAACCCGATCACGTCGATGGTGGAATCCCTTAGGCCCTCGCGCTGACAGAATGAATCAACCACCGCCGCATGCCGTTCGGTGATCTCCCGCTCCAGCGCGGCAAGCGCGCCCGGCCGCGCGTCGCGCTGCTTGATCGTGAGCGCCTCGGCGAGCCCCGCCACCAGCCTCTCCCGGAACGCCGGCGGAGAGGCGACCGTCATGGCCGCACCGCGCTCCACCCGTCCCCCGCCATCGGTGCGCAGGAGGGCGATGTCGATCCCGTCGAGCGAGGTGCCGCTCATCATGCCGAGTGCGGTGAAGACCTTTGTCATGCCACCCCCTTGTGCTAAGACCCGCGCCTTCACAGCTGCGAACGGCCGAAACGCGATGACCGAGTTGAGATCAGATTTCCTGAACATCCTCCACGAACGGGGATTCGTCCACCAATGTTCTGATCTGGAGGGTCTCGACGCCCTCTGCGCGGCCGGCCCAGTCACCGCCTATGTGGGCTATGACTGCACCGGCCCCTCGTTGCATGTGGGCCATCTTCTCTCCATCATGATGCTGCGCTGGTTTCAGAAGACCGGCCATCGCCCGGTCACGCTCATGGGCGGCGGCACCACCCGCGTGGGCGATCCCTCCGGCAAGGACGAGAGCCGCAGGATCCTCACCCTCGAGCAGATCGAGGCGAACAAGCTGAGCCTGCGCGAGGTCTTCTCCCGCTTCCTCAGCTACGAGGCAGCGCCCAACGCGGCCCTCATGACCGACAATGCGGAATGGCTGGCGCCCTTGAACTACATCGACTTCCTGCGCGATGTCGGCCGCCACTTCTCCGTCAACCGCATGCTCAGCTTCGACAGCGTCAAGACCCGCCTCGAGCGCGAGCACGAGCTCTCCTTCCTGGAATTCAACTACATGATCCTCCAGGCCTATGATTTCGTCGAGCTCAGCCGCCGCCATGGCGTGCGCCTCCAGATGGGCGGCTCCGACCAATGGGGCAACATCATCAACGGCATCGATCTGGGCCGCCGCATGGGCACCGACCAGCTCTATGCCCTGACCTGCCCCCTGATCACCACCGCCTCCGGCGCCAAGATGGGCAAGACCGCCCAGGGCGCCATGTGGCTGAAGCCCGAGCTGCTGAGTCCTTACGAATACTGGCAGTTCTGGCGCAACAGCGAGGATGGCGATGTCGGCCGCTTCCTGAAACTCTTCACCGAGCTGTCCCTGGACGACATTCGGCGTCTGGAGGCCCTGTCCGGCCAGGAGATCAACGAGGCCAAGAAGGTTCTGGCGACCGAAGCCACGGCTCTGCTCCATGGCCGCGCGGCAGCCGAACAGGCGGCCGAGACGGCGCGTCAGGCCTTCGAGGAGGGCACCGCCGCCTCCGGCCTGCCCACCATCGAGATCGGGCGCAGCGAATTGGAGACCGGCATCGGCATCCTCGCCGCCGGCGTCCGCGCCGGCCTGGGCGCCAGCAATTCCGAACTCCGCCGCGCCGTCGCCGGCAACGCGATCCGCATCAACGACGAAGCGGTGACCGACGACAAGCGCCTGCTGACCTCCGCCGACGTGAATGCCGACGGCGTGATCAAGCTCTCCCTCGGCAAGAAGAAGCACATCCTCCTCCGCCCCACCCCCTATTAAGACCTCAGCCCCCCCACCCGTCATCCCGGCCGGAGCGCAGCGCCGAGCCGGGGCCCCCTGCGGCTCGGGGACCCCTCATCCTGAGGAGCAGCCGCAGGCTGCGCCTCGAAGGCCTCATCCTGAGGAGGCCCGAAGGGCCGTCTCGAAGGACGCCCGGGATCCCGGGTCAAGCCCGGGATGACCCAATAATTCCACCGTCATCCCGGCCGGAGCGCAGCGCAGAGCCGGGACCCCATGCGGCTCGAGGACCCCTCATCCTGAGGAGCAGCCGCAGGCTGCGTC
>NZ_VHKL01000004.1:300000-500918 GCF_007474605.1 Rhodoligotrophos appendicifer
CGAGGCATTGACCTGGAGGAAGTCCTCGAAGCACTCGATGAATCGATCCACTTCCGCCTGCCCAACCTCAATGGACAAGGAAAGCATCCCGCGTGGCGTCACGTAGCATCCGCGCAACAACATTTCCAGCTGCCACAGCTGATGGAATTGCGGATTTCCGGCCAGGCGATCGGCCGGCGTTGTGACCGGTCCCGGTACGAAATGCAGCGCCATCATCGAGCCGCGCCCCGTCACACAGGCGCCGACCCTCGCGCGCTGCAAGGACCGATTCAAGGCCTCGCGCATCTGGTCGCCCAGGTCGTTCATGCGGGTGACAACCGGTTCCGTCAGCACCTGGGTCAATCCGGCTGTGCCTGCGGCCATGCTGAGCACGTTGTTGTTGAACGTGCCGCCATGGGGAAAGGCGTCCGGGCTCGAGGGATCGAACCGGTCCATGATGGAGGCTCGCCCGCCGAACACGCCGAAGCTCGCGCCGCCTCCGAGATACTTGCCCATGGTGACGAGGTCGGGATCAAGCCCCAGCGCTCCATGGAGAGCGTCATAGGCCAGCCGCGACGTCATGACTTCGTCAAGGATCATCAAGGCCCCTGCGGTGCTCGTCTCCTCACGCAACATGGTCAAAAATTCGGGGGTTGCCAGAATGCAGCCACCGCCGCCCAGCATCGGCTCCAAAATGACGGCCGCCAGATCCGCGGCATGCTGGCGGATCAGGGCGCGGGTGCCCTCCATGTCGTTATAGGTCGCCGTGACATAGGGATAGGGGACGTTCAACGGCGAGCCATTCTTGGAGAAGCTGAGAACCCCGCCGTGATAGCCCTCGCGAAAGATCATGATGGTCTTGCGGCCGGTCGTCGCCCGCGCCGTCGAAAGGGCCATGATATTGGCCTCTGTCCCGGAATTGCAGAACCGAACCCGTTCATAGGCTGGAAAACGCTCCACCAGGGCCGCCGCCAACTGCGCCTCGTGGCGATTGGGGCCCCCCAGCATGATGCCATCGTCGATGGCGCCTTTCAGCGCGGCCGCGATCGAAGGGTTCGAATGGCCATAGAGACCCGCCGTATATTCAGTGACAAAGTCGACATAGACATGGCCATCCATGTCGGTCACATGGCATCCCTCGCCCTGCACAATCGAAACGGGAAAGGGCGGATAATACATAACGGCCCGGGTATTTCCTCCGGGCAGAACCGCCTTAGCCCGCTCGTGGCGCTCCATGCTCTTTGGATTGGCTGCGCTAAAGCGGGCGATCACATCGTCCAGGGCGGAGGCGAGAGCAAGGTTTGCTTTGGGATTGAGCATAAGGCTGCACCTTTCGATGAGGCGATCGGCAGATCGATCGGATCATTACCATGGCCAGTGCTCAAAAGAAAAGCGGCGGTCCAAAGAACCGCCGCTCAGAAAACCTGCTCGAAGGGGATTTATTTCTTCAAACTATCTTTGACGTCCCCAACAGCCCCGCGGGCCTCTCCTTTTGCCTTGTCCATCTTCCCTTCGGCCTGAAGAGATTTGTCGCCAGTCAGCTTGCCCGCTGCATCCTTCACAGCGCCCTTTGCCTTGTCCGCTGCGCCCTTCAGGTGTTGCTTGTCCATGGAAAGCTCCTATTTCTCTGTTATGAGACAAGAACAACACTCAGGGTCGTATCGTTCCGTTGCTGGCTTGAGGGGTGCCTCATGAGCCGCGCCTTCGTGAAAGAGCCTGACGGCGAAGACGTCTTCCAGGAGCTGCCCGATCGCCCCGTCAGCCCGCATCCCAATCTTGTGACCGCGCGAGGTCTCGGCCTGATTGAGGCGGAGATCTCGATTGCGCGCGGACGCCGCTCGAGTTCACGCAGCAGGCCAAAGGTCGGCCATTGCCGAAACCTCTCGGGATCTTCGTTATTGGACCGCGCGGCGCAGCAGCGCTCAGCTCGTCCCGATGCAGGCTGACACTGGGGACGTCCGCTTCGGCATGCGGGTCACGATCGAACGGGATGATGGACGCCAACAGAGCTTCCGCATCGTTGGCCAGGATGAAGCCGATCCGGCCAAGGGGTTGATCTCCTTCGTGTCTCCCCTCGCGGTCGCACTCCTCGGCCGGCGGGTGGGAGACGTCGTCACTTTCGGTCCGGGGCAAGCCGAAATCCTCGCCATCGATGCCTCGGAGGAAGCCTAACGGTCACGTCAGGGCTTGCGATTGTCTTGTTTCCGCTCGGCTTGATCCAGCACCGCGGGCTCATCATAGCCTCGGCGCGAGGAGTAGAAGACCAGGACCATGAGTACCACTCCGACGGCGAGCGTCAGCACCGTCCCGCCAATCATCGCCGCATAGCCATCTAGGCTCATAGAGGTTCCGACGGACAACGTCATGGCTTGGCTGGAGAGCCAGCCGGTCGCGAGAACTGTCAGTACAGCCGCGGCAATGATGATCGCGTTTTTCATGGGACGCTCCAGCGATGCTGCTTGTGGCGCGTTCGCGAGCAGCTCTACTTCACAGTTATATAGACCCGGTGCCACATGGTTCCAAGATAGCCTGCAAAGTTCCACATGGTTTCGACGGTCTCCGGCTGGGTCTGTCCGGCTTCGTCCCAGGCCCTGACGATTACTTCCGCTGTGCCGCTTGCGAGGGTCGCCTGGCATTTCCAAAGAACCCAGCTCCAGGGGCTTTCGTCTCGCTCAAGCTCCGCCTGGAGCCAGCTCCGGCCGCCATCAACCGAGACATCAACGCGGGCCACCGCGCGACCATACGCCACCGCATAGCCGCGCAAGGTGGTCACTCCCGCGGTCAGCTCGCTGCCGTCGGCGGGTTCACAGATTGCAGAATTGATCGGCAGTGCGTTGATCGTCACGCCCTTGCTCCAATCTGCCTCTTCCCGGGATACGGAGCCGGGGAAAAATTTGTAGTCCTTCGACTGGATGGGGAGGTCGCTCGGCGTCTCCCTCACTTCGACGTCAGCAACCCATTTGACGCTCCTCGCGCCGGCATATCCTGGGACGACGACCCGAAGCGGGGCGCCGTGATCCGGCGTCAGGGCCTCACCATTCATGGCATAAGCCAGCAGGACAGGATCCTTCACTGCCTTGGACAGTGGAATGGAGGCCCCGTAAGGCAGCCGTCCGCCCGGGTGCTCTGCATCGTCGAGGGCCGTAAAGGCGACGTGCTGCGCCATTGCCGAGGGCTTGAGCACGTCAAGCACATCCGACAACAGGACCCCCGTCCACTCTGCATTGCCGATCGCACCGACGCCCCAGGGATCGCCTGAAGTGGGCTTGAACTTCTGCAGGTCGGCGCGGCGATTTCCGGCGCATTGCATCACGGCGACAACATTATGGGGGGGAAATCTCCGTTTCAGCTCCGCGACCGAAAGCTCGATGGGCATTGAGAGCAAACCATGGAAGCGGATCCGATGGTCATCGTCGCGCTGCGGGGTGGTGCCATGATTGCGGATGTAGAACCGGCTCTGAGGCGTCAGAAAATTCTCGACGAGCGCAGCCGGCTTCGTCTCCACGTTCAATGGATCGCTCCGTTGCACGATCACTGGATGCTCCAAGCCACTCTCCCGATCCATTCCGATTCTCCGTTGGGCGAGCCCGCTTTTCGGCCCGTCATAGATTTGACCGGGTCAGCGTCTCGTTTAGCGATTGGCAATTCAGTTGGTTTATGACGACACGAGGTGACAGCGTCGACGGGAGTGATCATGGCCAGTCTGGTCAGGCAAGTCTTATATGGTTGGGCCATCGGTCATGCCTCACGCGATTTGAGCAGCTTTGTCGTGCTGATGCAGAATGCCTCGGACGAGGAATGTGCACAGGCGCTCGTTGCCACCGCCGCTGCAGCGCAATGGCTCCAATCGTCAGAGGCGATCGATCTGCCTTTTCCCGAAACCTATCTCTCTGGTGAAGCCCTCGCCCGCTCCGCAGAGGACAGGACCATTCTCTCCGAATACATCCGCCAACTCGATCTCGTGCGCAAGCAGCTGAAGGGCGAGGAAGTGTCCCGCATCCTCCTAGTGGGCGCGGGAATGGTCGTCCTCACGCATTCGCTCGCCTGCGTCCGCGACGCCGATCACCTGCTGGGCACCGGCAAGTCCCTGTGGCGGGCAATCCTCCGGGGACAGGCCATTGCCGTCGAGATGACGAACGCGTTGTTCGTCCCAAGAATCCTCGTCCCCGATTGGCAACCGCCGGAGGGGTGGCAACTTGGAACCGCCACGACAACGCTTCAGGAGCTCGACGTTCCGGCCTGATTCGGATGTCCTGCTTAGATGTACCCGATCAAAAGCGCCAAGCCTGTCACAGAGGCCGCACCGCCGGCCACACGAAGGACGGTCACACCCTGCCTTTCGGCCACTGCACCGATGCCATAGCCAAGGGCTATTCCCACCGCATGCAACATGGCGGTCGCCACCATGAAGCCGGATGCATAAGCAGCCGCCGACATGTTCGAAGGCATTTCCGCACCATGGGCATGGCCGTGGAAAACCGCAAACATCGCAACCAAGCCAATGACCATTGCCAGCGGGATCTGAACGGCCGCGCACACCATCATGCCGAGGCAGATGATTGAGAGCGCGATGCCAAGCTCAACCGAGGTCAGCGCCATACCGGAGAAGGCCACGCCGCCACCCAAAGCCATAGTCGCCACGAAAGCCAAGGGCACGAGCCAAAGGGCCCGACCACCAAGCTGGTAGGCGAGGACACCGACCAGGACCATGGCCAGTAAATGATCGAAGCCGGTGAGCGGATGCAGGATACCAGCCCCGAATCCACCAACCATACCGGCGCCCGTGTGCGCCGATGCCGCCGTGGGCAGCACAAGAAGCGCAGCTGACGTCGCGCCAAGCCAAAATTTTCGCATCGAACCCCTCATCCCGCCTGCAGCCTCCCCCGAGGCCGCAGCACCATGCTGGCATTTTTAGCATGTGCAGCAAAGCGCGATCAATCGGTCGTCACTGTTCCACTGCCCGCACAGTTGGTCGCCAGTCATTCAAGGGCGTGCGAGGTCACAGCCGGAGCGCCCCCACCTCATCCGGGAGGATGGCCTTCAAGTCATAGATCAAGGCATCGGGCTTGCCGAATTCGGCTATCCCTGCCCCCATGGCCTTGAACTGATCATGCGCCACCGCGACAATGACGGCGTCATAGAGCCCCCGCTCGGGTTCAGCGATCAAGCCCAAGTCGTAAACCTCAGCCGCCTCGGCGGCATCCACCCAGGGGTCGTGGACGTCGACCGTCACTTGGTACTCCACCAACTCGGCGATCATGTCGACGATGCGCGTGTTGCGAAGATCTGGGCAATTCTCCTTGAAGGCCAGTCCCAGGATCAGCACCCGTGACTTGTCCACGGCCATCTTGCTTCGGATCATCGCCTTGATCAGCTGCTGGACGACATATCGACCCATGCCGTCGTTGATCCTCCGCCCTGCGAGGATGATCTCGGGATGATAGCCGACGCTTTGGGCCTTATGGGTGAGATAGTAAGGATCGACCCCGATGCAGTGGCCCCCCACCAATCCCGGCCTGAACGGGAGAAAGTTCCATTTGGTGCCAGCGGCTTCAAGAACGTCGCGGGTATCGATGCCCAGCCGATTGAAGATGACAGCCAATTCGTTCACCAGAGCGATGTTCAAATCGCGTTGTGTGTTCTCGATGACTTTCGCGGCCTCAGCCACCTTGATCGAGGCTGCCTTGAAGGTGCCGGCCTCGATGATGGAGCCATAGAGCTGATCGATAAAATCTGCCGTCTGCGGCGTTGAACCCGAAGTGACCTTACGAATGGAGGTCAGGCGATGCTGTTTGTCACCAGGATTGATCCGTTCGGGGCTGTAGCCGGCAAAGAAGTCCCTGTTACAGGCAAGCCCGGAGACGCGCTCCACAATTGGAATGCACTCTTCCTCCGTCGCCCCGGGGTAGACCGTGGACTCATAGATGACAATGTCCCCGCGCCTGATGACTTTGCCAACCGTTTCGCTCGCCTGAATGAGGAATGTGAGATCTGGACGCTTGTGCTCGTCGATCGGCGTTGGGACGGTAACAATATAGACGGAGCATTGCTCGAGGTCTGCCAGATCATCGGTGAAGGTCAGGCTCTCCTTTGGCGAAAGATCAACGGCATCGACCTCAAGCGTTCGGTCATAGCCACGCTTCAATTCGCTGATCCGGTTGGCGCTGATATCAAAGCCGGTGGTTCGAAGGCGCGCGCCGAACGCGACTGCCAGCGGCAAGCCCACATAGCCGAGACCGATAATTCCGACATGCACGGTGTCCAGCTGCCAATCGGGATGCCAATCCGATCCCTCCACGACACCCGTCTGTGAGTTCAGGATGATGTCCGCGCCTGTCACCGATTACAGCCCTCCATTATGATTCTGAGATGGCATTTCGGAAAGCATCAATACATAAGGATCAGCGGGGCGCAATCGATGGAATTCCTACACTTGTTCCAATGAGCACAAATACAACTCAGTTCTATTAAACTCTCTCAGAACATATGCAAATCTCGATACACGACAAATTGTGATGGCTTTCTTTACTTGGGAGATGCCCTAGATGTCCTGCGTTGAGGATCGCTCCTTCACCACAAGCCCTTCATTGGGGCGCAGGCGAAGATCGTCGCTCTCGCCTTCGCGATCCATGTGAGTGGACGCCAGGATCTCTACACCACCGGAGACGGCCACACTTGCCTCCGCATCGCCGAAATTCAGTGCAACCAGGATGTGCTCAGCGCCGGCCGAACGGCGGTACATGAGAACGCTGCCTGAAACTTCGACCGTTCCGAGATATCCGATGCTCAGCGCCTGGTGCTTCCGGCGCAGCGCGATCAGTGTCCTGTAGAGGCTGAGAAATGAGCGAGGATCCTCGGCTTCCCCCTCGACATTCTGGCGATGCGCATCGGGAGACAAGGGAAGCCATGGCCTGCCCGAGCTGAAGCCGGCCGCAGGAGACCCGTCCCACTGCATCGGCGTGCGAGCGGGATCGCGCCCGACACCCAATCCCGGCTCCTTCAGAGACCAGGGATCACGCACCGCCTCGAGTGGAATCTCGATATGGCCAATCCCAAGCTCGTCGCCGTAATAGAGCGTCGGCGTGCCCCGCAAAGTCAGCAACAGGACTGCGGCAACCCGCGCCTGGGCTTCTCCCACGCGATCGGCGATCCGCCGTTGGTCGTGGTTGCCCAGTACCCAGTTGGGCCAACCACCCGCTGGCAGTGCGCGCTCATATTCCACGATCAGGGACGCAATATCCTCCGCCCGCCACCGGGCGTGGATGAGCTGGAAGTTGAATGGCAGGTGGGCCCCCTCCAGCTGCTTGCCGTAATAGGCAACCAGTCTTTCAAGGGGCAAATAGATCTCACCGATCAGCACCCGATCATTGAATTCATCCAGCACGGACCGCATCTTCGCGACGATTTCATGCACCCCGGGCTGATCGCCATTATACAACTGGAGGAAACGAGTGATCTCGGGTTGACCCGCCTGATAGGCAGGGTTTGGCGGGTTGTCTCTCAGATGCTGGTCCTTGATCATCAGCCAGATCACGTCGACACGGAAACCATCGACCCCGCGCCTCAACCAAAAGCGCAAGACATCGAACATCGCCTGCCGCACCTCAGGATTGCGCCAGTTCAGATCGGGCTGCTCAGGCAGGAACATGTGCAGGTAGTATTCGCCGGTCATCTCATCCAGGGTCCAGGCGGCACCACCGAAATTGGCGGTCCAGTTGTTCGGTGGCGAGCCATCAGGCTTCGGCGGACGCCAGATGTACCAGTCCCGCTTGGGGTTGATGCGGCTCGAACGACTTTCGGCGAACCAAGGATGTTCGATGGAGGTGTGGTTGGGGACAAAATCGAGGATGAGTTTCATCCCGCGCCGGTGGACTTCGTCGACGAGCCGATCGAAATCCGCGAGAGAACCGAATAACGGGTGGATGTCGCAATAATCCGAGACGTCGTAGCCGAAATCGGCCATGGGCGAGGGAAAAATCGGCGACACCCACACCGCGTCGATGCCGAGCCAGGACAGATAATCCAGTCGGCGGCGAATGCCCTCGAGATCACCGACGCCATCGCCATCGCTGTCCTGGAACGACCGCGGATAGATCTGATAAATGATTCCGCGCTGCCACCAGGTGGCCTGATTCAGTTCGGTGATTGTCGCGCTGGAGTCCATTTGCAGCTTCATCCTAGAATTCGCTCCGGACGAGCAGATAATCGAGGCCGCCAACGCGGTACCAGCGATACTCATAAGCGTCGAGCAAGACACAATGCCGACGACCGTCATCGGCCTGGCTGTGATCGTCACTCAACAGATTGATCAAGTGGCTTCCCTCTTCTCCCTCGAGACCCGTTTCGAAAACAACCTCGTGGGCTCGGCCATCAAAATTGTGGAGAAACAGCGCCGAGTTGTTACGCCAGTCATAGCGCAATGCGAGGATCGCTGGATCCCCCACGTCGATGACGTGGAACTCCCCCCATCCGATCTCGGGGATCTCGGCCCGCATTCGAACGGCGCGCTCCAGCCAATTCTGCAGCGATTCGGGCTCGCGTCGCTGCTCGGCCGCATTCAGATGCTCATAACCGTAGGGGCCTCCCGAGATCACCGGTGACACGGTGGTCGCCGATTTCGAGAACCCTCCCTGCGGTTCCGAGGACCATTGCATCGGGGTGCGAGCGCAATACCGCTCGGGGAGCGTCAGGTCGTCCCCCATGCCCAGCTCATCGCCGTAGCGCAGCACCGGGGTGCCGGGAAGGGTCAACATCAGACTGTAGGCAAGTCGCAGACGCCGGATATCGCCATCGAGCATCGGGGCCAGTCGCCTGCGAATGCCGCGATCATAGAGCTGCATGTCCGGTTCGGGACCGAAGGCTGCGAACACGGATTGGCGTTGCTCTTCGGTCAGCCGACCCAGATCCAGCTCGTCATGATTGCGCAAAAAATGAGCCCATTGAGCGGTTGGTGGAAGAACGCGGGTTTCCTCCAGGGCCTTAGCCAACGGACGTGTGTCGGCCGCCGCAAGGGCGTAGAAGAGATGCTGATTGACATGGAAGTTGAACATCATCTGCAACCGGTCACCGTCTTCGCCGACATAGGGCAAAGTGGCCTCCGGCGGCACGTTCGCCTCGGCGAGGATGATGGCGTCTCCCTGTCGCCATTGCAGGAACTGACGAAACGCCCTGAGCATATCGAACTGCTCTTTCGGCTTTTCGAGATTGGGGCCCTTCTCGGCAATGACGAAGGGAACCGCATCCATCCGGAACCCGGATACACCGAGCTGAATCCAGAAACCCATGATCTTGAAGATCTCGGCCTGGACGGCGGGGTTGGCCGTGTTCAGGTCCGGCTGAAATTTATAGAAGCGATGAAAGTACCAGGAGCGCGCTGCCTTGTCGTAGGTCCAGGTCGCGTCCTGAACCCCCGGGAAGACCATTCCCTTATGAGCATTGTCCGGCTTCTTCTTCGACCAGACGTACCAATCCCGATATTTGGACTGTGGATCGCTTCGGGCGTCCTGGAACCATGGATGCTGGTCCGAGGTGTGATTGACCACGAGGTCGATGATGACGCGCACGCCATATTGCTTGCATCGATGGGTGAATTCGACGAAATCGCCCAGGGTGCCGAAGCGCGGATCGACATTGTAATAATCGATCACGTCATAGCCATCATCCTTGCCTGGAGAGGGCTGGAAGGGCATCAGCCAGATGGCGGTCACTCCGAGGCCATGGAGATATTCCACACGCCTTGCCAATCCCTGGAAATCACCGACGCCATCGCCGTTGGCGTCCATGAAGGTCTCAACGGACAGACAATAGATCAGGGCATTCTTGTACCAGAGGTCATTTATCATCAGGCGTCCAAGAAAGGGAGAAGTCCAGGCAGCCTTTCGATAACGATCGGCGGCCGCAATCGATCCTTCCTGCCGCAACCCTCGGCGTTCTGGAGCGTTGAGGCAGCACTATGGAAAGGAGCGGAACGTGGCGCGCTTCGGCTATCATGCCTCCCATGAGCAATTCAGTCCTCGGGCCCTGCTCGATTATGCGGTGCTGGCGGAGGCGGCAGGCTTCGACTGCATCATGTCGTCTGACCACTTCCACCCTTGGAGCGAGCGCCAGGGCCAGTCCGGTTTTGCCTGGTCGTGGATGGGCGCTGCAATGCAAGCCACCACGCTGCCCTTCGGACTCATCACGGCGCCGGGATATCGCTATCATCCGGCGATCGTTGCGCAGGCCGCAGCAACGCTGTGCCAGATGTATGAGGATCGGCTGTGGTGGGCGCTGGGAAGCGGGCAGGCCATCAACGAAGCCATTACCGGCATGGCCTGGCCCGACAAGCAGGAGCGGAATGCCCGGCTCGGCGAATGTGTGGAGGTGATCCGCGCGCTGTTTGCCGGCGAGACCGTTACCCATCGCGGCCGGATCGACGTCGTCGAGGCGAAGCTCTATTCATTGCCAAAGCGTCCACCGCTGCTTTTCGGCGGCGCCGTCACGGAAGAAACAGCTGCATGGTTGGGGCATTGGGCTGATGGGCTCATCACGATACAGGCCGAAACGGACAAGCTGCGCCGCATCATCGATGCCTTTCGAAGCAATGGCGGGGACGGGAAACCCTTGTTGCTGCAGGTCGCGCTCTCCTGGGGCCAGACGGATACAGAAGCAGAGGCATCGGCTCTCGACCAGTGGGGACCGCTTGCTGCAGGTGGCGAAGTCAATTGGGACCTGCGAAGGCCCTCCGATTTCGATGTCGCGACCCGCTTCGTCCGGGGAGAGGATATCCGGCGGGGCGTCCTGGTCTCGTCCGATCCGCAACGTCATCAGGCGTGGCTGGCCGCGTTTGTGGAGCTCGGTTTCGAGGAAATCCTGTTGCATCAGGTGGGGCGCAACCAGAAAGCCTTCATCGATCTTTTTGGAGGCCAATTGCTCCCAGAGCTCCGATAACGCGCGCGAAGGCGGGCGTCCGTGAGCGAACTGGTGCACAGCCGACTGATCAACGATCCCTTTCTCGATCCCGGCCTATTCATCGATTTCCGCTTCGGTCGTCAGGCCATGCTCTTCGATCTCGGCGATATCGTTGCACTGGCGGCACGGGAGCTGCTGCGCGTGAGCCATGTGTTCGTCTCGCATCGGCATCTTGATCATTTTTCCGGATTCGACCGGCTGCTCCGCATCAAACTCTCGCGTGCGGGAATGCTGACGCTGATCGGCCCGTCAGGACTTGCCGCAGGCGTCCATCACAAGCTGCAGTCCTACAGCTGGAACCTGCTGGATGAGGAGGCCACGGACTTCGCCATCACCGTGCAAGAATTCGAAGATTGTCGCCTTACGACATCCACAGTGTTCTCAGCTCGACGTGCCTTCCGGCCTGTCGAGCAGGGGCCTCCTTCCCTTCCCCCAAACCGGGTCCTGACGGAGGCCGATTTTCACATTGATGCGGCCACCCTGGATCACGGTCTTCCCTGCCTCGGTTTCGTCCTGCAGGAAAGGCTGCGCGTGAATGTCCGAAGTGATGGTTTGAGCGCCTTGAACTTGGCACCGGGAGCCTGGCTCAACGACGCCAAGACCGCCGTCCGCCAAGGAAGCCCGGATGATCTGCGAATCCCAGTTTCCGACGGCCGCACTCTGCCGCTCGGCTTCTTGAAGGCTGAAGCCTTCCGCATCGGGCGCGGCCAGCGCATCGCCTATGTCACGGACGCCTCCTACACTCCTGCCAATGTGGAGCGCATCCTGTGCCTCGCCGCAGAGGCCAACCATCTCTACATCGAAGCACATTTCCTCGAGGAGGACGCCCAGCTCGCCGCGGAGCGCAAGCACCTGACCGCGCGTCAGGCGGGCAGCCTTGCGCGGCAGGCCGGGGTCCGGCGTCTGACCGTGTTTCACCACTCCCCGCGCTATTCGGAGCGACCGGACGCCTTGCGCCTCGAAGCCGAGAGCGCGTTCAAGGGCGAGATCTGATGGCCTCGTTGACTTGATTCCACGGAATCCGAAGATCGAGCCAAGCAGCGATCCGGCCTACCGACATGATCGCCTCGTCGAAGAGATCAGGGGTTGGATCGGAGTCCCGGAAGGCGACCGCAAATGTCTCCACGACATCGGCGCATTCATCGAGATGGCAGAAACCCCGCAGACGCGTCGCCGCCCTGCCGCAGGCAAGGGCTGCAGCGAAGCGTGACTGCTCGGAATGTCTGGGATCGCGCGCCTCCTGGCGGCAGCTCCAAAGCAGCTCGTGCAGACAGCGGGCTTCCGCCTCCGCGACAAAGAGCGGCCCCGCCGGATGCATCAGAGAGCGAGAGGCCATGAGCCGATCGATGTCCGTAGGGGCGGCCTCCCAAACCTTGCGGCGCAGGCCCGCCAACCTGCCTTCTCTCCTGACAGAGGGCGTGGCATTGCCTTCGACGAGGCGCAGCTCGCCTTCAAAGAGCTGCTGCCCATGCTTCTCGCGCAGTATCGCGCCAAGAACCTTCAGTTCGTCGAGGCCACTTTCCATGTGGCCCAATTGGGTGACGGAAGCTGTCTCCGCCTGAAGCGGCGCAAAAATCAGCTCAAGAAACTGCCGCTCGGGCCAATAGAGAAAGGCGCCCGGCGGCGCATCCATGACGCTGGAGGCGGCTTCCAGATCAGCCACGATCGGCGCATGCCAATAAATATGGCTGCCCGCTATTTTTGGCGTGTGCAACTGTACGGGCATGGGCAGCTCCCGCTCGAGCAGAGCGAGCGTTTTCGGCGCGCGAGCCCCCTCGCAAGCAATCGGAAGGCGAGTATCGCCGATGATCAATTCGAGCTTCATGAGTGCTTTCCTGAACAAGGGCGCATCAGCCAGCCGATTGGACAAGCTCGCCCAGGAGGCGGCGAACCAGAGTGATGTCCTCAAGTTGTGGCACGTGGCCAATGCCGGCCAACCGGTGGTGAGCCACGAAGCCCGGCAATCCGTCGATGGGAGCTGGCGGCAGCACCCTGTCGGCAAGTCCCCAGATGAGCTTCATCGGCATATTCAGCCTTGCGAGAAGGGGCAGCACATCGAACGTCTGGGTGCCGCCTGGAAAGAGACTGTCGCCCATCCGTCGTTGGGTCGCGATGAGACGGCCATCCTGCCGCTGCTCAATGGCTGCACGCACATAGCCGTCGCTGATCAACGCCGGATCGCCCACCATATGGCGCAGCCAAGGCGCCAGCGTCTCAGCGGTCGCGGCTGAAAGGATGCCATCGAGAAACGCCCGATCGATTGAGGGGCCGAAGCCCGCGGGAGCGATCAGTGCAAGAGACCGCACGGCCACTATGCCTGATGTCGCGAGTGCGAGCGCAACCGCCCCGCCCAGCGAGTGGCCGGCCAAGTGCACCTCATCAAGGCTCCTCTCAGCCAGTCCTGCCGCCACATGCGCGACCAGATCGTCGAGAGAGTCTGCTTCCACAGCCGCACAGCGGCCGTGGCCCGCCAGGTCCAAGGCGATCAGCTCCGGTCCGGACCATCCGGAGCGGAGCGGATTCCAGCTTCGCCTGTCGGAGGCGAAGCCATGCAGGAGAACGAGAGGCACGTCGCGCTCCGTCTCGCCATGACGATGCGAGGAGGGCGATTGTATCTGTGTCGGCGCGGCTTGTGCTGCGGCTTCCACATCCCGGCGCTTGATACGGCCCGCCGGACCGCTGCCCTTTACCGTTCGCAGGTCGAGCCCGCGTGCCGCAGCCAGGCGGCGGGCAAGGGGGCTGGCCGCCACCCGTCCCTCCCTCCGATCAGGTGTTAGCTCACGTGCCGGCGCTGGTGTGGCGGGATCATCCACTGCCTCCGGCTTGGAGGGGGCCTTTGCCGCAGCGTCACCGATCCGGCCCAGTACGGATCCCACGGCAATCTCAGTGCCTTTTTCGACAAATATCTCGGAGACGACACCGTCAATGGGTGCGAAAATCTCCGTCGCCGCTTTAGCGGTCTCGACAATGGCCACGACGTCCCCGGCCTTGACGCTATCGCCGCGGGCCACGGACCACTCGACCAGCGTTGCCGTCTCCATATATTCACCGCCGGCACCGGTCAGGATGATGTCGGCCGCGCTCATGCCAAGGCCCGTTTAGCTGCGTCATAGATGGTGCCGGCATTTGGCAGGACGGCCATCTCCAGCGGTTCACTATAGGGAATGGGCATGTCGATCGTGCCGATGCGCTCGACCGGCGCATCAAGATCATCGAAGGCACCTTCCATGATCGTGGCGCTGAGTTCGGCGGCATAACCGCAAAACCGCCATCCCTCGTTGATGACGACCGCATGACCCGTCTTGCGGACAGAATTCAGAACGGTGTCGCGGTCCAGCGGACGCAGCGTCCGCAAGTCGACCACCTCGGCATCGATGCCCTCGCCGGCAAGGCGGTCGGCCGCCTTCAGGGCCTCGTGCACCATACGGGACGAGGCGATGAGCGACACATGCCGACCGGCGCGCGCAATACGTGCTTTGCCGATCTCGACGAGATGGTCCCCATCGGGAACCTCGTCACGCATGTTGTAGAGCAGCTTGTGCTCCAAGAAGACGACGGGGTGATCGTCGCGGATGGCTGCCTTCAAGAGTCCCTTGGCGTCCGCCGGCGTCGCCGGGGCGAGGAGCTTGATGCCGGGGAGATGGGCGATGAGCGCATCCAGGCTCTTCGAATGCTGTGCTCCCGCGCCCGCGCCTCCACCCCCTTGGGTTCGCAACACGAAGGGGATCTTCACCTGGCCTGCCCAGATATACTCGTAGATGCCCGCCTGATTGACGAGGGCATCTAGGGACAGCGGCAGGAAGTCGGCATACATGATCTCGAGGACCGGCCGCGTGCCCGACATGGCCGCAGCAATCGCCATGGCGGTCAGGGTCTGTTCGGCAATCGGCGTATCCCGAACCCGCTCAGGACCGAATTCGCCCAAGAGATCACGGGTGACCTTGAAGACGCCGCCATAGGTGGCGATGTCCTCGCCCAGGAGCCAGACGGTCGGGTCCCGCTGCATCTCTTCCCGCAGCGCCGCGTTCAGCGCCTCGGCATAGCGCATCATTGCCATGGCCGGGCTCCGGAATAAGGCGCACCGCTTTCGGGATAAACAAAGGATGGAAGCGGATCGGCAAGGGCCTGCTCGATCGCGGCTTCGGTCTCAGCGATGATTTCGCGGGTGAGCGCCTCCAGCTTTTCCGCCCCGAGCTCCGCTGCGAGTTCCTCACCCGTGCGCGTGATCGGATCCCGGGATCTCCAGCTCTCGAGCTCCTCCGGGACCTGATAGCCGCCCATGTCGCTGGTCGAAAATCCTGACATCCGGTAGGTCTTGGCCTCGATGAAGCTCGGACCGCCCCCCAGTCGAGCTCGATCCACTGCCGCCGAGGTGGCCCGATAGACTGCCACGACGTCGTTTCCGTCGACAATCTCCGCCGGCATGCCATAGCCTGCTGCACGGTTGCAGAGATCCGCCGTAGAGGACTGCGCGCTGCTGTGCACGGTTAAGCCATAAAAATTGTGCTCGAGAACGTAGACCACGGGGAGCTTCCACAACACCGCGATGTTCATGGACTCGTGCCAGATGCCGGTCTGCGAGGCTCCATCGCCGAAGAAACATAGGGCGACATCGTCCCGGCCCGTGAGCTTCAGCGACGCCGCCATGCCGGTCGCTGCGGGAATGCTGGCGCCGACGATCGCATTGCCTCCAAGCACACCATGGGTCTCGTCCGCTACCAGCATGTGCCCTGCCCGCCCTTGGCAATAACCGGTTTCGCGGCCAAAGATCTCCGCGGTTACCCGACGCATATCCAGCCCCTTGCCGATATAATGGGCATGGCCCCGATGCGTGCTGGTCACGTAATCCGTGTCGCGCAGCATCGCCGTTGCGCCTATACCGACTGCCTCCTGCCCGTCACAGCGGTGAATCGGCCCTCGCGTCCGACCCGCCTTGTGCAACTCACCCAGCCGCTCCTCAAGACGGCGTGTCGCCACCATCTTGCGGTACATCTCGATCAGACGATCGATCGGCACGTCATTGCGCATTGACACCCCTCTACAGGTCGACCAAATGACCTAAAAATCCTAAGTGAGCGAAACTGCATACGCAAGTGTCTTCACTTTCGTTTGTCCGTCGAACTCACGCAAAGCGATCCTGCAGTCGATGCCAGGGATGAATGCGCCTGGCGAGTTGAACCGCAACGGCGTGGCTTGGAACAGGGCGCATCTGAGTGACCGGAATGGGCAGATCCGCCTCGCCGATCTCGCCGGCGAGCCAGCCGCTCAGGCGTTCACCGAGGGCGACAGCCAAGCCGACACCGCGGCCGGAATATACTCCTGCAAAGTGGATATTCGGTGCCAGCCGCATGAGACGCGGCAAGCGATCGGGGACGACTGCGAGAACGCCTTCCCAATACTCCGTCACCGTGGTCCCGGCCCCAAGCTCCGGAAAGGTGTCCTGCAGCATGCGCCTTGCCTTTGGCAGCGCACGCTCGCGGGCTCGCGACCAGACCGTGTGGGTGCCACCGGTCACGATGCGGAAATCCACGTCGTAATGGAAGGCGCGGATGTCGCGGCGCATGTCGGACACTGCGGGATTGTCCTTCAGGATTTGGGAACGGAGCGATGCCGGGACGGGATCGGTCGCAACCTGGTAGACCTGCACGGGGATCAAGGACTGCGCCAAGCCGGGCCAGAAGGCTCCTGTCAAGGCGTTGGTCGCGACAATCACTTGGCGCGCCGTGAGGCTGCCACCGGATGTGCGCAGCTGCCATCGTTCACCCTTGGGCTCAATGGCGATGACAGCGGAGTTCTCGAAAACAGTCGCACCCGCAGACTTGGCGATCCGGGCCAAGCCCCTCGCGAAGGCCAGGGGATTGATATGGCCGCCGCCCCGAGCGATCCATCCGCCCGTGTAGCTTCGGGTCCCGAGTCGATCGTTCATCTCCGTGCGGTCTATCCACGCGACGTCAATGCCACGGTTGCGCCAACCCTCGTAGAATTGGCGCGCTCGCTGAAGGGTGGCCTCGGAATGGGCCGGTTGGATCCAGCCCGTCTGCACCGGGTGGCAGGCGATCGCATGGCGCCGGATCAGTTCGAAGGACACTTCTCCGACACTCGCCACCAGCCTATTGTAATTTTCGCCGCAGGCTGGGCCATAGGCCTGGACAACGTCTTCCGCCGCGGCTTTCGAATGATGAGGCACGATCAGACCGTTATTGCGACCCGACGCGGCTCCGCCAATGTGCGCAGCTTCCAGTATCGCTACGTCCAAGCCCTTCACTGCTGCGTGATACCCCGTAGACAGTCCCGTGAAGCCTCCCCCGATCACGGCTATGTCCACGTCCCGGTGGTCCTGCAAGGCCAGGCATGATGGGTCGGGCTCCTGGGAGGTCTTCCGCCAGAGATGGGGTGTACGCGTATCGATGGGAAACATGGCAGGCTCCATGGACATCGGCGGCAACCGATGGTCCTGCGCCATTCTTTTCATTAGAAGCAGCATGGCAAGCCCATCCCGTCACCTGCCAGGTCTTCCTGTCAATTTTTCGGCTGAGCTGGGCCAACGAAAACGACCGTAGAAGGAGTCGCCATGCGTGTTCCCGTCGAAGACCTCCACCAGATCTACAAAGCCTTTGCGCGTTCGCGCGGCGCAGACGAGGCTGAGACCGCGCTGTTTGCCGACGGCCTGCTGCGCGCGGATCTCAGGGGACATCATACGCAGGGCGCCGGTCTGCTTCCGTATCTTGATGGGCTGTTCGATGAAGGGATCATGCATTTTGGCCGACCGACTGCAATCGTACGAGAAACCTCGGCAACAGCATTGCTCGACGGCCATGGCGGTGCCGGGCATGTCGTGGCCGCTCGCGCCATGGATATCGCCATCTCCAAGGCACGAGACAGCGGCATCGGCTTCGTGACGGCCAAGCGGTCGAGCGATTGCGGCATGGCGGCAAACTACGCCCTACAGGCGCTCGACCACGGCATGATCGGCATCGCGATGAGCACCGGGCCCATCCTCGTCGCGCCCTGGGGCGGCCGCGAGGCTCAGTTCTGCACCAATCCGCTGGCCCTTGCCGTGCCCGCCGGTACAGAGGAGCCGATCGTCATCGACATGGCCACAAGCGCCGGCTCCATGGGCGCCGTCGTGCTCGCCGCGCGGGATGGCAGAATGTTGCCGGGCCTCGATGTGGTCGATGCGGACGGCCGGTACACCAATGATCCGCTGCGCGTGATTCTCAATGTCATGGACCGGGAATCGCGCATGTCGGGTGCGTTGCTTCCCGCCGGCCCAAAGATGTTCGGCATGGTGCTGTTCGTCGAGATCCTGTCCGCCCTGCTCAGCGGTGAGCGCGACTGGGGTGACGCAACCGTCAGCGACAGTACCCGTGGACGAGCCGCCTTCTACTCACAGACCTGCATTGCCATCGATGTCGCCTGTTTCCAGGATACCGAAACCTTCGCCGCAACGGCCGACCGCATGATCCGAACCTTGAGCAGCATGACTCCCGCCGAAGGCTTCTCCGCGGTTCGCCTGCACGGCGCCGGCGCCCGGGCCAAAGAGAGCGAGTATCGCGACAAGGGCATCCTGCTCCGCGACGAGGAATGGGAGATGATCAGAGCCCTAGTGCAGCGGCATGGACTCGACCTCAGAGACAGCGCTAATTCCTGAACTGCAGCTGAGTGAGGACAACCTTGATGCCGTTCTAAGCAACCTCCTGATCCGTCTTCGTTTCCCGAGGGGTCGGTTCCATCGTAATCAGCCGGGCACTTCGTTGGAAGGTCATGTAGTTCCACAGCCAGTTCAGGCCCACTACGGCACGGTTTCGTCCGCCCATGAGAAAGTAGACATGCACGACGCCCCAGAAGATCCAGCCGATGAAGCCGCGAAGCTCGATGTTCTTCAGCTTCACCACGGCAGCCTTGCGGCCGATGGTGGCCAGATCACCTTGATGTCGATAATGAAATGACTGCCGTCGATCGTCGCCAGCAAGCCTGCGCTTGATGACAGCGGTCACGTGCTGCCCCATCTGCTTCGCTGCCGGAGCGATGCCAGGAACCGGCTTGCCGTCCTGCTGGACAGCGGCGACATCGCCTATGGCGAAAACATTGGGATATCCTGGGACGGAGAGGTCGGATTCGACTTTTACGCGACCCGATTTGTCACATTTGGCTCCCATTGTCCCAGCCAGGGATGACGCCCTGACACCGGCCGCCCAGACCACAGCACCCGCTCCTATATGACGGGATCCGATGCTGACGCCTGCTTCGTTGCAGTCGGAGACGGGAGCTCCCGTTATGATTTCGACGCCCATCTTTTCCAGGGAGTTCTGCGCATATCTCGACAGATCCTCGGGGTATCCCGACAAAATGCGAGGCCCCGCCTCAATGAGGATGATGCGGGATTTCTCCGGATCGACGTGACGAAAATCCCTGGGCAGGGCGTGACGTGCCAGCTCGGAAATCGCTCCTGCCATCTCCACTCCGGTAGGACCCCCGCCGATGACCACGAAGGTCGTCAGACGACGCCTCTCATCATCGCAGGAGGTGATTTCTGCCAGCTCAAAGGAGGTGAGCAAACGGCGGCGGATCTCCGTGGCATCCTCGATATGCTTCAGCCCAGGGGCCCAGTTCGCCCAATGGTCATTGCCAAAATATGAGTGCGTAACACCCGTCGCCAGAACAAGAAAATCGTACGGGAACTCTCTCTTCCCTGCAAAAACGCGCCCATTCTCGGCATCGATCCGCGTCGCTTCGGTCATGAGGACCGTGGTGTTCGCGGCCTTTCCCAGGAGCCCCCTGATGGGCCAAGCGATATCGGCCGGCGAAAGCGCCGCTGTCGCAACCTGGTAAAGAAGCGGCTGAAAGCAATGATGATTCTCACGATCCAGGATCGTGAGCTCCGCCTCGCTGCGGCTGAGGCCCCTCGCCACCTCCAGCCCCCCAAAACCCGCACCGATGATCAAAACCTTAGGTCGCCTCAAGCCCGCCTCGCACCGCTGCAAAGTTTTTTTTCCACCTGGGGCAGTGATCGACCTGCCGAATGAACCAACATGTTCGGCTTGCCAACGTTCCCTGAATTTCGCTTGAAGAGATCAGGCTTGTCATGAGCATACAACCCGTGGAGGAGCACGTTCAAACCTGATATTTCCATTATTTCGGAAATACGGGTTGACCGCCGCTTTCCAGTCCGGCATCATGAGATCATGGACATCACAAAAGCGGCGAAGCAGCTCGAAGCTCTCGGCAGCCCTACACGACTGCAAGTCTATCGAACGCTGGTAAGGGCTGGCGACAGCGGACTGCCTGTCGGCAGCCTGCAGGAGAAACTCGGGATCGCAGCCTCAACGCTCTCGCACCATCTGCACCGTCTGATCCTCACGGGTCTGGTGACGCAGGAACGGCAGTCGACGACGCTGATCTGCCGCGCCAACTATCCGGCCATGACGGAACTCGTCGGCTATCTTGTGGACGAATGCTGCGTCGATGCCTCCTGCGCCCTCGGCGAGGGTGAGGCAGCAGCTTAGACTTTCTTTGACCATTATTTCTATAGTTTTGGGAGGATTGAATATGTCAGGTCGAGCCTTCGGCAGCCACCCCGTTGCAGTCATCGGAGCGGGACCCGTCGGCCTGGCTGCTGCGGCCCATCTCATCACCCGAGGGCTGCCCGTCAAAGTGTACGAAGCCGATCCTGGCATCGGCGCCAATCTGCGGGACTGGGGCCATGTCCGGCTGTTCACCCCCTGGCGCTATTGCGTCGATCCGGTCGCGGCCGAGCTTCTGGAACGTCAGGGGTGGCGCCTGCCGGATGGCGACGCCTTTCCAACGGGAGCCGAGATCGTCTCGCACTACCTCAATCCGCTCGCCGCGACGCCGGAGCTTTCTGAGGCGATTGAGACCCGCGCTCAGGTCCTCGCCATTTCCCGTCTCGGCCTCGACAAGGTCGTCAGCCGCGGACGCGATGCAAGGCCCTTCGTCCTGTCGATCAAGACACCGGCAGGACCCCGCCGCGACCTCGCCCGCGCCGTCATCGACGCCTCCGGCACCTGGAGCAATCCGAACCCGCTGGGGGCCAGCGGTTTGCCCGCTGACGGCGAGGCTGAGTTTGCGGGGCACATCGCCTATGGCATTCCCGATATCCTGGGGCAGCAGCGGAGCCTCTATGCCGGCCGTACGACCCTGGTGGTCGGTGCCGGCCACTCGGCAGCCAACTCCCTGCTCGATCTCGCGCATTTGGCATTGACGGCCCCCGGCACCGCTGCGATGTGGGCAACCCGCAGTACAAATCTCATCCGCATCTATGGAGGCGGCGACGCAGATCAACTTCCCGCCCGCGGTGAACTGGGGAGCGACACGAGGGACCTGGTCGAAAGCGGGCGCGTCCCGCTCGTGTCCGGCTTCGCGATCCTTGCTCTGCGCGAGCAAGACGGCAGGATCATCGTCGACGGCGAAACGAGCCAAGGTGCGCGGACGGTGGGACCGGTTGACCGGATCATCGTGGCGACAGGTCAGCGCCCTGATCTCTCCATGACGCGTGAATTGCGCCTCGACCTCGACCCTGCGCTCGAATGCACAAAAGCCTTGGGCCCGCTCATCGATCCGAACGAACATTCATGTGGCTCGGTGCCCCCGCACGGACACCGCGAGCTCGCGCATCCCGAGCCGGGTTACTACACGGTGGGGATCAAGAGCTATGGTCGTGCACCGACATTCCTCCTGTTGACCGGATATGAACAGGTTCGCTCAGTAGCAGCGGCGCTCGCCGGTGACATGGCGGCGGCTGACGATGTTCAGCTCACGCTTCCCGAGACGGGCGTCTGCACCACGATCATCCCCGCAGATGATCGGGGGACTGCCGCCTGCTGCGGTAGTCCGGAGGTCAAGGAAGAGTCGTGCTGTGCGGCTGAGGACAAGGCCATAGCCTCCGGAAAAACCGGCTTCGATCTGCACCGGTCCTCCGTTGCGACACGGGGACGGCAGGAAAGCGCTTGCTGTGCTGCCGCCATCGAGCTTCCCGTCGAGCCGGCGGAATGATCCATCGCGTCAGATCCATCTACCTGTCGCAATCCATCGTCGTCTGGATGCTCGGCGTCACGCAGATCATCGGCTACGGCACGATCTATTACAGCTTCGCAATTCTGGCCGGCGATATCGCAGCCGACTTTCATTGGCCGATCTCATGGGTTTATGGAGCCTTTTCCATCGCGCTGCTGTGCGGCGGCCTGATCGCGCCCATCGTCGGAAAATATGTCGACAGCCACGGCGCTCCGCTTGTGATGGCGGTCGGCTCCGTCACTTCCGCGGTTGCGCTGGCCGGTACTGCATTGGCCATGGGGCCGGTGAGCTTCGTATTGTGTCTCATCGCCCTCCAGGCGTCCGCCAGCTTGGTGCTTTATGACGCGGCATTCGCCTCAATCGTGCAAATGGCGGGCACCGGTGCTCGTCGGCGCATAACGCATCTCACCCTCATCGCCGGCTTTGCCTCGACCTTGTTCTGGCCCTTCACGAGCTGGCTCCATGGAGTCGTGGATTGGCGCAGCACGCTTCTGTTGTTCGCGGCTGCAAACTTCCTGATCTGCCTCCCTCTCCATATGCTGCTTACGGTCGCACGGACGGATCGATCGGAGACTGAGGAGACTTCTTCTGCTGAGCTCCCGGACGGCCCGCTCCTGCCCGAAGCCTCCCATCGGCAGGCTCTCATTTTGATCACTTTGGGCTTTGCGCTTGCCGGCTTTCTCCTGTCGGCAATCCTCGCGCAGATGGTCCCCATGCTGCAAGCCTTGGGGCTCGGCACCTCGGCTTTGCTGGTCTCAACCCTGTTCGGCCCGTCACAGGTGCTGGTTCGCTTCGTCAGCATGGTCTTCGGTGTTCGACGCCACCCGCTGTCCATCACGATCTTGGCGGTTGCGGTCCTGCCGCTGGCAGTCGCCATTCTCTTGGGGACCTCGCCCCTGATCGGGGGAGCCGTGATTTTTGCCGTTCTCCTGGGATTCGGCTCAGGCCTCAAAAGTATCGTGCAAGGAACCCTGCCGCTCGCGCTCTTCGGAAGCGCATCCTATGGCGCCCGGCTCGGCACAATGGCACTTGTCCGGCAGTTCCTTGCTGCCATCGCACCCTTTTCGTTCGCTCTCGTCAGCGAGGAAATGGGGACGGGTTCGGCCCTCATCTTCCTCATGATCTTCGCTGCACTGGGCTTGGCCGCATTCATCGAAGTCGCTCGACTTCGCAGGAGAACGATCGCCGTCGCGCTCAGCTCGCCGGCTCTATAAGCCGACGATCAGTCCACTTGACGATCGTTTATGCCAGACACGTGGCCTCAGGCCAGGACGTCTTGGACCTGCACGCGTCCACCGGCCGGAACCGCCATGCCGGGCTTCTTGACAAGCGTGCCAGCGCCAGGCTCCGTCTTGGCAAAGCGCAGCATCGTGAACAGGCCGAAGGGCTGCAGCGGGCGCTCGGCCACCAGACGCAAATCATCACAAACAAGGATGGTATCGACCGGAAACTCGGGACGCCAACCCAGGGCTTCGGCGAAACGTGCCATGCCGCGCTCGACATTGCCCCTTATGCCATGGTCCTGGCTGAAATGATTGACGATGATCACCTCGCCGCCGGGTCGACAAACGCGGGACAGCTCCCGCATCACCTTCTCCGGATTGGGCACCACCGTCATGACATACATGGCGACGACCACGTCGAAGGTGCCACTCTCAAATTCCAGGTTGGAGGCGTCCATCTCATGGAGCCCCTCAACATTGCCGAGCCCTAGATCCTGGACACGGGAATGCGCCTTGGCGAGCATCTCCGGCGACAAGTCAATGCCCGTGACCTTGAGATCACGCTTGTAGCGAGGCAATGAAATTCCCGTGCCGACTCCGACCTCAAGAACGCGACCTCCTCTACGGTTGATGGCGTCGACAGTCCGGGTCCGGCCGTAATCGGCAATGACTCCGAACGTTAAGTCGTAGACGGGCGCCCAGCGCGCATAGGCGCGACGAACGGCATCCTCCTTCATGTCAACGAGCTTGTTCGTGACCAAAGGTTGCTCCTTCTTTGTCCCACCCATGCGGACGTTCCACCTCACATTGACGCCGCATTGCTGCGCACGCCCGCCGTCTCCTCGGAAGACCGATGCATCGAAAACGCCCCAGAGGTCGCGTCGATCCACCCACCACCGAGAATTCTCTTACCCGAAGATGCGGCTTCGTAGAATACACAAGCCTGACCCGGGGAAACTCCGAATTCATCCTCGGCCAACAAAATCTCCGGTCGATCGCAGCTTCCGGCCAATCTCGCGGACACGGGAGGGCGCGTCGAACGCACTCGTACGTGCAAAGGCCGAGCCTCCGCCACCGCGTCTTCGAACGATTCGTCGCCTAACCAGTTCACGTCTCGCAACACCAATCGATTGCAGGCCAGCGCTTCTCTCGGCCCCACCACAACTGTCCTCGTCGTGGGCTCCATGCTTAGAACATAGAGGGGCTCAGGGCTAGAGATGTTCAGACCCCGTCTTTGTCCGATCGTATAGTTTACGATGCCATCATGGCGGCCAAGCACGCGGCCGTCCGTGTGAACAATGTCGCCGGACGCCAGTGCCTGTGGCCGCAGACGTTCGATCAACGAGACATAACGACCGTCCGGCACGAAGCAGATATCCTGGCTGTCGGGCTTTTCGGCGACGACGAGGCCGAAATAATCAGCCAACGCACGGACACGAGGTTTCGTGAGGCCCCCTAACGGAAACCGAAGGAAATCCAGCTGCTCCTGAAGGGTCGTAAACAGGAAATAACTCTGGTCGCGGTCCGGATCAGCCGCCGTGAGCAGATCGCGATGCCCTGAAGCATCGGCGCGAGCAGCACTGGAGATGTAATGGCCCGTGGCCAGGGCCGAGGCACCAAGATCCTTGGCGAACTGCAGAAGATCACCGAACTTGACCTGCTGGTTACACCGAATACAGGGAACCGGCGTCTCACCCGCCAGATAGCTGTCGGCGAACTCCTCCATGACGCTGCCACGGAAGCGCGCCTCGTAGTCGAGCACGTAATGCGGAATGTCCAAACGACTGGCAACAGTCCGAGCATCATGGATATCGCGGCCGGCGCAGCAGGTCTTGCTCCGGCCGAGGGCTGCCCCGTGATCATAAAGCTGAAGAGTGATCCCGATCACATCGAAGCCAGCGCGCTTGGCAAGCGCAGCCACAACCGAGCTGTCCACGCCGCCGGACATCGCCACCACCACCCGCTTAGAGGGCGGATCAGCAAGGTCGAAGGCCGCGGTGCCTAGTGCCAGGACGCGATCAATATCCATGAGAGTGGACGCCATCCCGTCCTTAAACCTTCGAAACATACCCAAAAAACGGCGCTCAGCCACCGCGTTATATGGCGTGTGTTAACCGCAGGGCAACCTTTATCATGTCCCGCGGAATGGGCGACGGGGACTCGCACCGCCATGACGAAGCAAGCATAAGTTGGGGATTTGTTAACAAACAAAGTCATCTCCCCCCACCACGACAGTCCAATGGACCCTGTTATGGATTTGTTTGCTTGTCTTTAGCCATTTCTTAAATGGGACAATCTAGGGTCTGTCTATAGCAAGCAGGCAGTCAGCTGATGTTTAGCGGATTTTTGCCTGTGATGCGGTAGTGCGAGTACGGATACTAATAATGGTAAGTCATATGCGTTCACGGGTCTCATATGTCATCGGACCCGACGGTAGTCCGCTCACGGTTGCCGACCTCCCGCCGCCGAATACTCGGCGTTGGGTGATCCGCCGAAAAGCGGAAGTCGTCGCCGCCGTTCGCGGCGGTCTGCTCAGCATCGAGGATGCCTGCAGCCGATATCGGCTTACCGTCGAGGAGTTCCTGAGCTGGCAGCGATCCATCGATCGTCATGGCCTACCAGGGCTTCGCGCGACACGCGTCCAGCACTACCGCGCCTGATCAACCCGTCTCCCAGCCAGCCTCCGATGGCGCCTACACCAATTCGATTCCGTTGCTTCGGGTCCCGTTCGCCTTCGGTGCCTCTGGTCCCGTTTCGTTTTCGGTGTTAATCGGAGCTCATGAGAGCTGGGCGTTCCTCAATCCCTTCCGTGTTCGGCGCTGGTGATCCCAAGCGGCTGCAGGCCGAGCTTCAGCACGCGATATCGTTTCTGAGGGTCGGACAAGCCGACAAAGCGCTGGCCGTGACCACACGTCTCGTGAGGACGGCTCCGAAAATTGCCGACATCCAGTTCGTCCATGGGTCCGCCCTGGATGAACTCAAGCGCGGCGAAGAGGCAATCGTCGCCTATCAGACCGCCGTTCGTCTTAATCCCAATCTTGCCCCTGCCTGGCTCAATCTCACCCTCGCACTCACTGAGTGCGGCAAGGAGCGCGCCGACGCGGCAGTCAAGTCGGGGTTGGCGGCGAGCCAATTGGCTCCCGGCCTGTGGAATACGCATTACGCGCTTGCCCGCGCCCATATGCTGAAGCAGCAGCACGCGAAGGCTGCACGCGCCCTCACCCGCGCCATCGAGATCAATCCCCGAGCAGCCGAACTGTTCTTCATCCGCGGCCGCGCCTTGACCGAGACCTCCCAGTTTCACGAGGCCATCGAAGACTACCGGAAGGCACAGACGCTCGGCTACCGGGATGCCAACCTCTTTCTGCAGTTGAGCAGTCTACTCCAGATCACGGGGGACTTCGATGCTGCCCGAGCCGTGCTGGCCGAGGGTCGACGCCACCATCCAAACGATCGCGACCTCGCCATCAACCAGGATCTGGTGAATGGCAGCGACGATGTCGGCAAATCCGTGACGCTGATCGAGGATGCCGTGAAGACAGCCTCGATTGCAGACCTACAGAAGTCGAGCCTGCATTTTGCGGCCGCGGGCCTGCTTGCGCAGACCTCCGAGGACGAGCGCATGTTCACCCATCTGCTGGAAGCCAATCGTCTCAGGCGGCCGTATGAAACCTATGATCGGGCCATCTCCGCCGAGAGGCTCGACCTTGTGCGGAAGACATTCACTCGCGACCTGTTCGTCGAGCGACAGGCGTTCGGCGACCCGGACAGGCGGATGATCTTCATCGTCGGAATGCCGCGATCGGGCACCACTTTGACCGAACAGATCCTGGCGAGCCATCCCTCCGTGGCCGCTGCAGGCGAGTCGGGGGCTTTCAACCATCTCCGCGTTGGCCCCGCACGGATCGCCGTCACACCAGAGACAATGCCGGAAGTTTTATCTCTCATGGGCGCCGAGGAGACGCGTCAACTCGCCCGCACCTTTATCGATTTTCTTCCGGCAGAGGCTCGCAGCCGCTCGCGGACGACGGAAAAGACACCGATCTATTTCAAGTATCTGGGACTTCTCGCCCTGCTGTTCCCACAGGCACGCTTCATCCATTGCCGACGAGATCCGGTCGACACCTGCCTTTCCTGCTTCCAACAGAATTTTGCGCTGAACAATGTCACCTTCAGCTTCGATCTCGAAGATCTGGCCCACGAATATCGCATCTATCGCGGCTATATGGATCATTGGAATGACGTGCTGCCAGTGCCGCTGTTCGAGCTTCACTATGAGCGGCTGATCGCCGAACCGGAACGCTGGACACGGGAGCTTCTCACCTTCGTTGATCTCCCGTGGGACGATGCCTGCCTCGCGTTCCACGAGACCAAGCGGACGGTGGCGACGGCAAGCCTTCGACAGGTGCGACAACCCATCTACACATCGTCCGTCGCCAAGTGGAAGCGCTATGAGCGGTATCTCTCGCCGCTTCTCAAAGGGCTCGGCCCGCTGGTTTCAGAGCCTCCACAGACTTAGAAACCCTTCCAAGGTGAAGTTTGGCAAGCCTTGACCAGAAGCTCAGACGCGGGGAACCAGCACCTGCGAACAGGCGATCGATCCGCGGGCCCCGGCACTCCCGAACCGATCCGCGGACCTATCCCACCGGGAGGCTCAACCGATCACCCTGACAACGTCCACACTGCCGCGGACAGGGGCCCCGCCTCCATTGCGAGCGGCCAACGACGCCTCGGAATGGCGGCCTCGATCTCAGCGGCGCAGCTCCATTCGGCGGCCATCTTCGCGCTCCATGACCTGACGTCGCATGTCAGTGTCCTTCTCGACCATCAGTTCGAGTTTGCGGAGTTCTCCGAGCTCGGTGTCGAAATGCGCCCGGGCCTCCTCCAGCTGTCCCTTGAGTTCCTCAATGGACTTGGTCAGGTTCTCCCGACGCGCTACAGCGGCGCGAGCGGCGCTTGGATAGCTGAAATGATTTGGGTCGGTGACACCGGTGCGTTCTTCTTCGGCCCGGATCTGCACCGACAGCTCGCCCTGCTTGCGATTGAAGTCGGCGATCATCGACTCCAGGTCTGCCGCCTGCATCCGCTTTTCTTCGACCCTGAACCTTTGCAGTCGTACAATACTTTCCCGTGAACGCATCTCATACCCCGCCACATACCTGTTGGTGTGGACGATGCCGCCAGCCCCCGACGGCTCCACATCACTGTTGAAACTTCACGTCTCCCCACCTCGACTCTTCAACAGGATTCACGAATCGCGTATGCAAAAGAGTCAGGTCGATTTCGATCTTGATCCAGCAGCGCTTAAAGCTCGGTAAATCGATGACAGATGAGGTGATCGGCGCATCGGCAACCTCGTAATTCGACTTCATGCGAAATGGCCAGTTTCTCGGAGAGCGTGATGTATTTGCGGAATTTTTTTGGTCCCGCCCGTTCAATTCCGCCTTCGATAGATTTTGTTAACCACTTACCGCGTAACTTAACCATCGGCGTTAACCGGAAGGTCAGAAACGCTTCGGGATGAACCCGTCCCGGGGTGGCGACCCGTCTCGGGCCAGGTTGAGAGGGGAATCGGATGAGAGTCCTTCTGATCGAGGACGATACTGCAACGGCGCAGAGCATCGAGCTTATGTTGAAGTCGGAAGGCTTCAACGTCTATACGACCGATCTCGGCGAAGAAGGTGTCGATCTCGGCAAATTATACGATTACGACATTATCCTGCTGGATTTAAATCTGCCGGATATGAGCGGCTACGAAGTGCTTAAGTCACTGCGGGTCAGCCGGGTCAATACGCCCATCCTCATCCTGTCTGGCCTTGCCGGCATCGAGGATAAGGTGAAGGGACTCGGCGTCGGTGCTGACGACTATATGACCAAACCGTTCCACAAGGACGAGCTGGTCGCACGCATCCATGCGGTCGTGCGGCGGTCTAAAGGTCACGCCCAGTCGGTCATCCAAACTGGCGATCTTCGGGTCAATCTCGACACGAAGACGGTGGAGGTGAATGGACAGCGTGTCCATCTGACCGGCAAGGAGTACCAGATGCTGGAGCTCCTGAGCCTCAGGAAGGGCACGACGCTCACCAAGGAGATGTTCCTGAATCATCTCTATGGCGGCATGGACGAGCCCGAGCTCAAAATCATCGACGTCTTCGTCTGCAAGCTGCGCAAGAAACTGGCGACGGCCACAGGCGGACGGCATCACATCGAGACGGTGTGGGGTCGCGGGTATGTTTTACGTGATCCCATTCATGAAGATCACGAGATGCGGGCCTCAGCCTGATCGCATCTCGCGGTCTACCCCTGATAAAAAACGGCCCGGCACAGTCCGGGCCGTAGCTTTCTCAGTCCTCGCTCTCACTGAGGTCTTCAGCGGCAGCGGGAGGAGCTGCCATCGCGCTGGCGACCGCTGTGTTTCCGTCCATGGCAAGCTTGACGACATAGCCAAGGTCTTCGGCGATGCGGACGGTGTAATAGGTTTGCACGTGCCGCGGATCCAGATCCTCGGCGAGCAATTCACCATCAATGATCCGAGCCGTCTTCTCAGGGATCTTCGCCCCCTCCCCCGTCGCGGTCACGCTGAATTCGCCATTCTTCAGAAGAACAGCGACCTGGCCCCCTCGGGGAATCGTGGAGACAGCGATCAGTAACAGATTCAGGAGAAGCTTGACCTCGGCCTTGGGCCTCGTCTCGATTGGGGCATCCCAGCTCAGCTTGACCTTCTCATCACCGATGAACCCTCGTGCAATCTGCTCGGCCTCCGTCAGGTCAAGATAGGCACCCGCCGACCCGGAGGCGCCGAAAGCCATTCGACAGAACTGCAGCTTCGCGCTGGCCGTCCGCGCCGAGCGGCGGATCAAGTCCAGGGCAATCTCCTTCATCGCCTCGTCGTCCTCGTCGTCGAGAACCTCCAGGCCGTTTGTAATCGCCCCTACGGGCGAAATAACATCATGACACACTCTGCTGCACAGGAGAGCGGCTAGATCCAGATCACTCAGCAATGTCGTCCGGCTCATGAAAATCCCATCTCCTGACATCGGGAATCGACGGCATAGCAGCCTTTTCCTCTGTACACTCGGGGTCTTCGGATGCCAAGCGTGCCACCCCAACCGAGATTCTCCTTGACCCCCTCACCTCAGCGGCAAGAAATGCGATACTCAGACGCCAAGGATCAGACCATGCCGCCTCTGAAGGCCCCTCCATACCTCGCTCAGTCGGAAATCTTCCAGAGTTTCACGCCGCTGGCCTTCGAGGCCGGTCGGGCGATCATGGGGGTCTATGACCGGGGCCCTTCGGTCACGTTGAAGGCCGACGCGTCTCCCGTCACTGAAGCGGACGGGCTTGCCGAGGCCCTGATTCTCGAGGGGCTCGGCCGCTGCCTGCCCAATATCGCCGTGGTTGCCGAAGAGGCGTGCTCGTCTGGATATTTTCCGCCCACGGGGGAGCGGTTCATCCTCGTCGATCCGCTGGACGGTACCAAAGAATTCATCAGCCGCAACGGTGAGTTCACGGTGAATATCGCGCTCATCGAGGACCAGGTTCCTATCGCAGGGGTCATCTTTGCTCCGGCCATCAACCGGTTCTGCTATGGCGAACGAGGCCTTGGGGCGTGGCATTGCAAAACTGACGCCGACAGTACGGACGTCGTTGAACTCTTACCGATGCACACACGGCCCCAGCCGGATGGAGGCCTTGTTGTCGTCGCCAGCCGCAGCCATCGTGATGCGCCCACGGATGCGTATCTCGAAACCATAGCGGTCGACACCGTGGTGTCCGCCGGCTCATCCCTCAAATTCTGCCTCATCGCCGCAGGTGAAGCGGATATCTATCCGCGGTTCGGCCGCACCATGGAATGGGACGTGGCAGCGGGTCACGCGATTCTCAACGCAGCCGGCGGCAGCATGGTCGCCATCGACGGCTCGCCCTTTCTTTACGGCAAACGAGAGCGAAACTTTGATAATCCCGGCTTCATCGCCCGCGGGTGGAGAGAGTGAGAACAGCCTTTCCAAGGCGTTAACGGTTTGGAAGGCCCCCGGCTGTAAATTATTGTCAGTGCGCGTCCCCGGCTGCTGTTCCGACGCCGATTCGTGACGATTCCAGCGTCGGATTCAGGTTTAGCCATGGGGATGACAAGCACTCGGCGGAAGCAGGCGGGGCACCGACCGTTAAAGGGCGTCAACGGAAGAGCTCGAAAGAGCATGACAGGAGCGTGGTGAGGAGGCTCGTTGCCTCCGGGGATGCCGCCAATGCGGCGGCGCAACGCCCGAGTGGAAGAATGCTATGACGAAGTCGCTAATGAAGTCTGTCCGAGCCAATAGCCTAGCCATCATTGGTGGGATCGCTGTCGGTATTGGCGCTGCCGCTCTCAGCCCAGCCCCTGCCATATCCCAGACAACGGGTGCCATTCATCAGAACCCGGCGGGCGAGAACTATACCTCCCAAGAAATCGTCGCCGCGGGGCATGGCTTCTTCGGAACGACAACCGCGGGATTTGCGGAAGCCATCGAGCGGACCTTTTCCGACGCCGGTCAGCCAAACGCTTACATCGTCGGCCAGGAAGGTGCCGGCGCTTTCTTCGGCGGCCTCCGCTACGGTGAAGGCACCATGTATCTGAAGAATGGCGGCAGCTACAAAGTCTACTGGCAGGGCCCCTCGATCGGCTTCGACTTCGGTGGCAATGGATCGCGGGTCATGACCCTCGTGTATAATCTCAGTTCCCCGAACCAGATCTTCGAGCGCTTCATCGGTGTTGAAGGCTCGGCCTATATCGTCGGTGGGTTCGGGGTAAACTACCAACAGAACAACCAGCTGAAACTTGCCCCTATCCGGACCGGAGTCGGGGCCCGGCTGGGGGCCAATGTCGGCTATCTGAAATACACCCCTGAGGCGACTTGGAATCCCTTTTAAGTTTCGCTACCCGCACGTTCCGTCCTACAGGCTTCAGGCTGAGACTTGCCTAGCAATGTTGACAGGTTTAATTGCTGGTATCATGACTTGCGGCAAGCTACGCAATTATAGGTTTATTCAATCGACCGTTGCGCGGATTGCTCTACCTTCGAGAAAGAGAGCGTAGGGTCGAATGGTCTATCTCGAGACGATCATGTTGATCGCTCTAGGCTTTGTCCTGGCAAGCCTGTTCGCTCTCTTTCTACTGCGAATCGTCTGGCATCACGGCGAGCGGACGGGGCGCCGTCGCGTGCAGTCCCAATTCCCCACGACCAGCGAGGAATTGCGCGCGGACAGGGCTCGGCTGCGGGCAGAACTGGCGATGCTGGTTCGCAAAACCGAGCTCAGGATCGAAGATTTCAAACTCCAGCTGATCGAACGCGACCGCGAGATCGCCCTCACGCGGGCCAGGATGGAGGAGATCGGGCAGGAGCTGTCACAACGCGACGATCAGCTCGGGAAGCTGCGCGGAGGACGGCTGCCGCTCGAAGAGGAACTGGCCGAGCGCAGCTCTGCCCTGCAAAGCCTGCAAAGGACGGCCCGGGATTATCTCGATCAGATCCAACGCCTGACGCGGGAGGTCGAGGCGGCCCACGCCACGATCAAAGACCGCGAAAGGTTGATCTCCGACCTGAAGCGTGGATCGCCGCGTCGGAACGATGCCCCCGCTGCCCGGGGACATGCCCCGGAAATCCCCAACGCGCTGCTCGCGACAGAGGAGCACCTCCGCGAGAAAATTGCGACGATCGACGCCTTGACCCGAGACCTGTCCACTCGACGCGCGGATGCGCAGGCACTACCGATCCAAAACCCGGACGCGGGACAGGCTCACACCGAGGCCGAAAGGCGCCGTCTCGCCGGCACCCTCGATGAAGCCGAGCGCATGTCGCGGCATCTGATCCGAGGTTACGGGGAACTCCGGTCCCAAGTCGAGCAGGCTCCCCCTCCTGAAAATACCCCGCCCGTAAGCCCTGAAGAGCAACGGAGTGAAACCGAGGCCGAGCCAAATGCGGAAGACGTCGTCGCGGGCTGGGCCAAGTCTCCTCCAGAGGAAGCAGCCGATCCGGCCAGCGACAGTCGGGACACCGCGGATCCGGGGGATGAAGTCGATGCCGCCGTTCAGCCGGGCCAAAGGTCTACGCTGACCCGATTGAAGGCCAAGTCTCGTAAGCGACGCACCCCCAAGCGGGACGACGAAGACGCATCGCCTGATTCAGCCGAGCCGGCGCAATAGACCGCCTTGCCGGCGTCCAGTTGCCAAGCAACTTTTCGAATGGCCGCACGTTACCCGTCACCGCGGGAGTGATCATCAGTGGCAAAATCAGCGCCTTCCAAGAACAGCCTGGCGACAGGAATCCACGCCGCCGTGGAGCTTCCGGCTGTTTTCGTCGACAAATACAACATCGAAACCAAGGATGACGGCGAGTTCATTGGGGACCGTGTCAGCGGACGGGCGTTCCGCAGGCTTCTGGATGAAAGAAGAAAGGCTCTCGCCAAGCACGGTCCAGATCCTCTCGGGGAGCAGTCCAGTGCCGAGGTCAGCAAAAAGAAACTCGATAAGATCCTCCTCGACGGTGATCCCAAGGCGGCAAGCGTCATCATCGGGGTTGTTGCAGATTTTGGAGAAACATTGGCCGACGTCATTCGACGTTTCCGCAAGACCAAAGACTGGAACGACGTGTCGTCCATCACGGTGGGAGGCGGCCTTCGTCAGAGCCGCATCGGCGAACTGATCATCGGCCGCGCAGCCACGATCCTGCAGAGCGACGGGGTTGATATCGATATGTTCCCCATCCAGCATCATCCCGACCAGGCTGGCCTGATTGGTGCGGTCCAGCTCACCCCACCCTGGATGCTGTCGGGGTTTGACGAAATCCTTGCGGTAGACGTGGGCGGATCAAACATCCGCGCCGGGATCATCGCGCTGAATGGGAAAAAGGCCCCTGATTTTTCTGCAGCGGAGGTCACCGAGTTCGAGCACTGGCGACACGCAGAGGACGATCCAAACAGACAGGAAGCGATCGATCGACTCGTTGATATGCTGAAAAACCTGATCCGGAAATCGAAGCGGGCCAAGCGCAAGCTCGCCCCGATGATCGGGGTCGGATGTCCCGGAGCCATCACTCCAGACGGTCAGATCCAAAAAGGAGGGCAAAACCTCCCTGGCAACTGGGAGAGCTCCCGGTTCAATCTTCCCGACATCATAGAAGAGAAGATTCCGACCATCGGCGAGCATGAGACCTTTGTGGTCATGCACAATGACGCGGTGGTGCAGGGCCTCAGTCAAGTCCCGTTCATGCGAGACCATCGGCATTGGGCCGTGCTCACCATGGGAACCGGCCTCGGCAATGCCGTCTTCACGAACAAGGATGTCGAGAAGACAAAGTAGTTTCGATCCAGCCGTTCTTTTGCTCGCAGTGGAACGCGAGCCGCGCCAGTCGGTTAGGATCCGCGGCTCGCCAAATTTCCTACTGCTGAGGCAGGGATCAGAGCCCAGCGCCCAGGCGGCGGCCGATTTCCCGCTCGGCATTGTCGGTCATCGTCCCGCCGTTGAGCTGCAGCATGCGTGCGATTTCGGCATCAGCTTGCCGCTGCCGCGCAACGATGATCCCGTCGATCAGGCGACGGAAGAAGCCCGCGCCGCTGGAGCGGGGTTTGTCGGCTTGGAGGGGCAGATCTGTGTAAGTTGCGGTCTTCACTGTTCTCGTCCTCATGTGGGTTGGCATTAAGCCGCCACAGGCGTTCCATTTATCGTTGGTTCCAATATAATAATAATGTTGCGATGCAATAGACCTTAGAGCGCAATGGTGCCATGCACCAAGAACATGTCACTGTAGAAAAGTCGTTAAATTTCATCGTTTTGCATAGTTTTTCAGCGAAGTTGACGGGAGACCGCTCAGGTTTAAGGCACTCCGCTCTGATGCGGTGCACAAGTCGCATTCACATCGTTTCCAGCCGTAGCGCGCGTGCATCACTTTTCCACATGACAGAGAGCGGATTCCGTCGGAACATTCGGAGCATCTGACGAGTTTCTTGGCCAGGAGAGGAAAGGACGCTTCATGGTCGACAAAGAATCGAAGATCCGAAAGCGGGCTTACGAGCTGTGGGAGGCGGAGGGTCGACCCGACAATCGACATCATCATCATTGGGAACAGGCGACGCAGGAGCTGGAAAAGGGGCCCGTCGAGAAGGCCGGAAAAGGCTCGGCGAAGAAGGCTGATAAGCCGGTTCCTCAGGACGCTCCCGCCGCAAAGGGGAAATCCAAGGCAGAACCGACAAAGACGAGCTCCGGAAAAGCGACCGGTCGTCCTAAGGCGAAAACCAGAGGCGCAGCTTCAAAATAGCCAGGGAGGTCGGCGCTAAGGTGCCGCGCTCTTGGGCAGGGCTGCCAGAAGGGTCTGATTCCGGCCCGAGCGCTTCGCATCGTAAAGTGCGCGATCAGCCTCCAGGAGCATGGCCTCGACGTCCAAACTCCCCTCACGGGCCGCCGCGACGCCTATGCTTACGGTTGCATTGACGACGTGATCACCGACCCGCCTCGCCTTCAGCTGGAAGGCCATCCGCAGCCTCTCGGCGACGATCATGGCGTCTTTCGCCGTCGCTGATCGGAGCAGACAGACGAATTCCTCGCCCCCGAATCTGAAGACAAGGTCGTCCCGGCGGAGAACTTCCTCAGCGGTTTGAGCAGCCATCGTGATCACTCGATCACCGACCCCGTGACCGAAGAGATCATTGATCTGCTTGAAATGATCCAGGTCTACGAGCAACAGCGCCCAGGACGCCCGCTCGTCTTCGGGTGAGGTCTTCAAGGCTGCAACGTAACTGGTGAAACCCCGTCGGTTCTGCACACCCGTGAGGGGATCCATGAGCGCCATATGGTAATTCTGGAGTGAGGTTCGCTCGCGCGTTAATGCGATCATGAAAGCGCAGACGAGGAGGGCTTGACCGACCGCCAGAATGTTGAATCCCACCACCGTCCAGGGCTCAGCCGGCGCTGCACCGTAGGGAGCCGGAATCAGATCGGCCAGGGGAATCCGGATGAAGGCGAAGCAGGCAAATACGGCAAAGATCCAGAACAACATGGACCGAGACGGGAGATCCTCTTCCCGGCTGCGCCAGAACTCCCATGCCGCTAGCCCGTTAAACAGGCAGACCAGGCTCGCTCGGGTCCCCGCACCGAGATTGTAGAGTTCATAGGGAGAAAAGACGAGAGCGGACAATCCCACCCATAAGGTGACCGGCAGTATGATGTAGACAACGCGTGGACTGCGCCCATACACGGCACGCACCGCCTGCCATGCAAAACCGTATGCCAGAAGGATTAAACCCGCCGCCATGCGGTAACCCCACAGGCCAGGAAAAATCGATGGTTTGAGGAGAAGAAAGCCCCCAGCGCAGCCCAGCAAGAACGGAAGCGTGAACCAAAGAAACTTCGCTGGATATCCCTCACGAACCCAAAAGATCAGAAGCAGGACAGCAATCATCCCGAAGATCGAGGCGCTGTAGCCGATTAGGGTCGAGACGTCGATGGACACGCGTTTTTCTGTTGCCTTCTGCAATCGTTAACAGTTTTGGTGCATGCGCCAGAAACTGAATTTTATGCGGTCGATCGTGAATGAATGCTGCAGAGTAAAATTGCAAGGGGAATCAAGACTTCAGGTGTGGAGGGAACAAACACAATCTGAGGTGTGTTCATCTTGGCGAGAGCCATCAACACTATGATGTTGAGGAGGCTTGAAGCTTGCCCCCTCCTCAGGTCTCCTCGCGCATGAAAATCGCCAGCTTCAACGTCAATGGGATCAATGGTCGGTTGCCTGTCCTGATCCGCTGGCTGGAGGAGACGAAGGCCGATGTGGTGTGCCTTCAGGAGTTGAAGAGCGCCCATGAAAAATTTCCGCGACGCGAACTTGAAAGAGCCGGATACGGTGCGATCTGGCTCGGTCAAAAGAGTTGGAACGGGGTTGCTATCCTGGCGCGTGGCGTTACGCCATTGGAGACCGGCAGAGGGCTTGGAGGAGCCGATGATGACCTTCAGAGCCGATATATCGAGGGCATCGTCAACGGAATCCTCATCGGCTGTCTCTATGTCCCCAATGGCAATCCCGCCCCCGGCCCCAAATTCGATTACAAACTGCGCTGGCTGCATCGCTTGACCCATCACGCCAACGAACTGCTGAGCCTGGACGTGCCGGTGATCCTGGCTGGGGACTACAACATCATCCCTTCCGACATCGATGTCTACAAACCCGAACGGTGGCGGGATGACGCTCTCTTTCGGATGGAGGTACGGAAGGCGTTTCACTCGCTGCTGGACCAAGGCTGGATCGATGCCCTGCGGGACCTCCATCCCGGTGAGCGCATCTATACATTCTGGGACTATTTCAGAAATGCTTGGAGCCGTGACGCGGGCTTGCGCATCGACCACCTCCTGGTCAGTCCCCACCTCGCCGGCAACATTCTCGCCGCGGGCGTGGACCGACAGGTTCGAGGATGGGAAAAGGCGAGTGATCACGCACCCGTCTGGATCCAGCTCAGCGAAGCCGATTGAGTTAGGATGCCGCACCGTCGCTTTCAATAGTGCCACGGCATGGACTTTCTGCTGTTGAGACACAAAATAGTCCTCAAGAAATTTGTTTAATAGGCGATGTGGCGGAGATCGACAGAACAGACTATCTGATAGTGTGATTTTGCCACCATGCCTCAACTCTCGACGTAAAAGCGCTCGAGCAATGTGGATTAGCCATTTTGACAATCGAAATTTCTACAGGTGAGCAGGCTGCTCAGGCTCGTTCATTCGTAAAGATCTTGGCAAAATATCGTGAACCTGATCATCGCCGCAGCCTCGTCGAACTGGCCGTGACCGCCATTCCCCTCGTGGCTCTCTGGGTTTTGGCCTGGTATACGTTCGCACAGGGTTACTGGTGGACCAGTCTTCTGCTCACGGTGCCAGCCGCAGGATTTCTCGTGCGGCTGTTCATGATTCAACATGATTGCGGACATGGCGCGTTCTTTCGCCATCGGCGGGCCAATGACTGGACGGGACGGATCATCGGGGTGCTGACGATGACCCCCTATGATTTCTGGCGCCACTCACACGCCGTTCATCATTCCACCTGCGGAAATTTGGACCAACGCGGAATCGGCGACGTCGATACGCTGACGCTCGTGGAGTATCTCGAACGATCGCGCTGGGGCCGGCTGAAATACCGCCTCTATCGACATCCGTTGATCCTTTTCGGCTTCGGGCCAGCCTATCTGTTCATCCTTCACCACCGTCTGCCCTTCGGGTTCATGCGCAAGGGTCTCCAGCCCTGGGTCAGTACTCAGGCGACGAATGCTGCAATGGGCATCATTGCCGCCGCGCTCATCTGGTTTATCGGGATCGAGGCTTTCCTCCTCGTCCATCTCCCCATCATGCTGCTGGCGTCATCGGCGGGGGTCTGGCTGTTCTTCGTCCAGCATCAGTTCGAAGACACGTTTTGGAGCGAGAGCAATGGTTGGACTTTCCATGAGGCCGCCCTTCATGGCTCTTCCCACTACGACCTGCCGCCGGTGCTGCGTTGGTTTACAGCCAACATCGGCGTACACCACGTTCACCACCTGAGCAGTCGCATCCCGTTCTACCGATTGCCCAGCGTGCTTAGAGAGCATCCGGAGCTGGGTGAAATCGGTCGGCTGTCGCTTCTTGAAAGTCTGAGATGTGTCCGCTTGGTTCTCTGGGATGAGAATCACCGTAAGCTCATCTCCTTCCGAGAGGCGAAACAACGGGAAACGGAGATCCAGAGGGACCGCTTACTCGTGCAAAACGAGGCCGCGGCCTGAATATGCCTCGACCCTAGGTGGATCCGGATGTTTCCGCCAACATCACCTTCGCCAAAACGGCGAAGGCTCCATCGGGATATTGCGCCAGGTAGGCGCCGAACATCGCGGGACTACCGCTTTCCTTCACAGTGTCCCAGAAAGCCAGCTCGACGGCGACGGCATCCGTAGAGCTAATGGCCTCATCGTGCGGTTCTTCCGCGATCGCGAGCCTTGACTTCGCCAGTGCCGAAAATTCGCCTTCAGGGTATTTTTCGAGATAGGCCTCGAATTCAGAGGGATCGGTACTTTCCTTTATCGAGTCCCAGAACGAAATCTCAAAGGCTGCATCATTGGCCGTCCGACCGTGTCCCTCGGCGGCATCCTGAGCGAGCCTGATCTCAGTTGTCGCCCCCGTGACCGGCGCATCCCGATCCGCATCGTCCAGAAGGACCCTGAAGGCCCGGATCGGCTGCTCTATGTTCTTGACCTTCTGCTCGCCCAGATCATCGAAACTGAATTGCGCATTGTGGCGAACGTGATCGCGAACGCCTCGCGAGACACAGATGCCTCCCGGCTGGGCCAGCGTTTCAAGCCGGGCGGCGACATTGACGCCGTCACCGAAAATATCGCCGTTCTTGACCATGACATCACCGACATTCAGACCGATGCGATATCTCAGCTGACGGTGGGACGGTTCGGTGGCAAGACGATCCTCAATCGTGCCTTGAATCTTGATGGCGCAATCAAGAGCATCGATGATGCTGGTGAACTCCGCCAAAAAGCTGTCGCCCGCTGTTCCAGTGATCCGGCCATTGTGGCTCACCACCAGTTCGTCGACGATGGCCTGGTGACTGGACAGGACTTCAAGGGTTGAAACCTCGTCTTGGGACATATAGCGACTATAGCCCTCGATATCCGCCGCGAGGATGGCAACAAGCTTTCGCTCTAGGCGTGGGGCTTCCAACGATGTTCTCCGAGTGAAATTAGGGCTTCTCAGGCGATAAGCGCCCTGGCCGCATTTGGTTGCCGGAGTCCCGCCCCTGCAGGTGGAAACGCTCTAACCGTGCGCTAAATACCATATGTTCCTGGCTTCTCATCAAAGGAAAAGGCCCCGACGCAGTGCGCGGGGCCTTTCCTGTCTTACAGGAATCTTTTTATGTGGAGTGCTTCGCGCCCAACTCGGCGAATTCTTCACGCGCCGTGGCGGAAACATGGGCCAGCTTTTCCCTAAATCGCTTAATTGCCGCCAGCGCTGCTTCCTCGCTTAGACCTTGAGCCTGCGCTTCCCGCTTTAGATCCTCAAACGTGTCATGGGCAAGGTCCCTGGCGCTTCGCAGCTGTTCGGAGACCACACTCTGCGCTTGCGCCTTCATGGCGTCGCTTTCCTCACCCAACAGGCGGTTCTCCGTTTCCGTCGTGGGCAAGGCAGCAGCAATTCCCGCCCCGATCGCCAATCCGGCCGCGCCGACGAGCAGTGGGTAACGCTCTAATGCATCCTTCAAGTCGTCCTGGCCCTCGGAGAGCATGTGAAGAACGCTCGTCGCCGCATTCTGGGATCGTTCACCGATCGAATTTGCTGCGCTCGAAGCCATGGACGAGGTGCGGTGGGACATGGACGCCAGTCCCTCAGCGGCAGCGGAGAGCGTGCCCGAGACGGATGAATAGCCGCTCTCAGCAGCTTCACTCACCTTGTCCCCGAGGTAGCCTGCGCCTTCCCCAATGTTCGACCCGACAGCGCTCAACCCATCTCGAACACTCGCCGCGCCCGATGATACCGCCGATCCCACCCCGCTCATCGCTCCTCTGGAGGATCCTGAGGGCGAATAGTGGTGAACTCGTTCCTCCTCGATATGGAATCCGCGCTCCCTCTTGTGTTTCTCGCCACGGTGCTTGCGCGACTTTGAGCCTCCCAGAAGGGAAACCTTGGACCCTCCTGCAAATAGCCAAACGGCGCCCATGGCAATCAATGCGGCAGATACGGGATTGTCCCGAACTGCTGCGACCAGAGTGTCCTGGAAACTGGCAGATGAGGTGGGCGTCCGGGGCGCCGGGAGGTAACGATCTTTGTGGCTATGTAACTCTGTCATCTCACCTGTTCCTTTGCTGCAACCGCATCAAGGTGAAGTTGTTCCAAGGTCCGCTTCGGTACGAAGCTCGCCGCCTTAATCCGATTGAGTCCGATCCACGCCAATATCGCGCTTGCAGCCATGCCTATGACCGTCGCGATCAGATTTCCCAACCACTCGTCAAGGCCAGCCTCCACTAGGGCCGCGCTGATCGTAAGAAGCAGCATGACCAAGGCAGGGATCGCAAGAACGGCGGCGGCAGCCAGGAAGCCAACGGCATTGGCTGCCTTGCTGACCTGCAGAAGCATTTCGGTTCGAGCGAGCTGGATTTCACTGCGAACAAGGTCGCCCAGCTGGCTAAAAGTATCGGAAAGAAGGTCTGTAAAAGACCGATTTTCAACAGGCATAGCCATTGCGCATTTCCTTGAATCCAATTCCTGTCGTGGCCACGCAAAAACTTACGAGGGCATGTTGGTACGACTTGGCGACGCTGGTTGCGAACCGGGCATCGAGCTCATCCGCGTCTCTTGACCATCATAGGGACGAGCGGTGTCTTCCCGATGCCGCGGCGAGGGTGCCGACGTCTTCAAGAAGCGGACGAGGGCGAACCCGGACAGCGCCGCGATGCCCAGGAATGCCGTGGGCTGGCGCCGTGCGAAATCCTGCACCGTCTCAAACAAATCGCCGATGTTGCGATCGGCAACAGCATCCGAGACACTCTCGATGTGGTCAGCCGCGTATCTCACATAATGCGCTGCCTGCGGGATCTCGCTTTCCAGCTCTTTGGCAGCCCGGCGAACAGCTTCGGCCACGCCTCTTACCCGCTCGGCCCCAAGATTCTTTCCTTCTTCAACCGTGTTGGTTAGCTGCTCCTGGACGTTTGACATCATCTGTTTCGCCCCGGCACCGAGGCTGCCGGCCTGGGCTTTTAAATCTTCTCCCATTCCCGCGAGATCATTCTTCACATCCGAGGCCGCCTTGCGGGTCTCATTCTTCACGTCCGACGCAGCCTTGAGGGTCTCATCCTTCATGGAGGCCTCATTGGCCCCCGTCGAGGCAATCTTGCCTCCCGACTGGTTTGGCAAACTATTCATGAAAGCTCTCCACTTTTCCGGTTCACCTGGCCTTGGCCCTTCGAGGTCGTGCGAGGACGATCCTCTTCATCGTTTGGCTCCATCCGCTCGCCCACCTTCGCGGCCACGGCTTTAACCTTGTCGCCCACCTTCCGGGCTTCAGCACGCGCATCATCGAGGGTGAGCCCTTCCTCCTCTGCAACGTCGAGCGTCGCATCCAGGATCCGGCCGCCGGCATCCACTGCGTCCTGGTACGTGTCGGAGGCCATATTGGTTACGGTCCGCTTCACCTTACGGCTCGCGTCCCCCAATGCCCGGGACTCGGCCCTGGTGACCGGCAGAGAGGCCGCGAGGATCGCGCCGACCGCTAAACCAAGTGTGCCAACCAGCAGCGGATGTCTTTCAAACGCGTCGCCAAGATTTGCACTTGCACGTCGCCCCGCCATCGCGACGCGTTCACGGCCATAAGCCAGCTGTTCAGCGGTCTGATGAGCCAGCGAGGAGGCCATGTCGGAAGTTTGATGAGCGAGCGAAGACGCCATGTCGGACGCCGCAGCCACGGCTGAGGACGCTCTATCCGCCGCGGATGAAGCCACACCTTTCGCAGCGTCGATCGAGCTCTGAGCCAGATCGGTTGCGTCGTCATAGGCGTGCCAAACGGCCGAAGTTCCTGTCTCTACCCGTGCAGCGACCTCGGAACGGACCGTTTCGGCCGCGCCCGCGATCCGTTGACCGGCCATGTCGGCCGCACCGGAAATCTTATCTTGCGCCGCCTCTGAGGCGTCCGACAGGCCGGATGTTATCCGCTTTTTGGCCTGATCAAGGCCCGTCCACGACCCCGTCGCTCCGGGTTGCCGCGAGCCGCTGCCCGCGCCGGCCAAGGCAATGCCGGCCCCCATCAGCAGAATTGGAATGGGTATGCTCTGCAGCAGGCGGAACGCCGGGTAGGCCAATCCGGCGCCGACAGCCAGGGCCTGAAGCGGGTTCTCCCGCGCCGCGCGCTCAATGTCCGTCAGCGCCTGCTGGCTGCGCCGGCTCACATATTCCTTCACGTCCTCCTTGATGACCTCAGGAGAAACACGGTGCTGCAAGTCGGTGGCGGTTTCGGTCACGCGGCTGCGAAGTTCATCAACAGTTTTCGCAAGCTCCACTCGCCTATGCTCAGCCTGGCGCTCTAGGTCGTCCAAGGAAGCTTCTTGTTGGTTCATCGTCGTCATTAATAGTCTCCCAGGCAGGAGGAATTCTGCGCAAACAATGCCTCGGCTTATTAAGCGGTAAGCGCCCTTCTTTGTTCCCTTGGACTTGCGAAGTCGCCAATCTTTCCCTGATGGTCGGGTGATTGAGGCCCTGGACCGTGCCGGCGTGCCAAAAGGGGGACCGGAGGACGTCCGACCGACTGAAGGTTCTATCGACAATCGGTTCGGCCCCTACGACCTCTGCCGCCTCTGCCGACGCTCGATGTGCTGCGACAAAGCGCTCAGCGGAAAGATCAGCGCGAAATATATCAGACCCACCGCGGTGTAGATTTCGAAGTATTTGTAGGTCGTCGCCGACAGCGTCATCGCCTGGTAGAAAAGTTCTCCAAGCCCGATGGCTGAAACCAGAGCCGAATTCTTGATGAGGATCGCGATGAAGCCGATGAATGTCGGCATCATTATTTTCACCACCTGCGGTGCCATCACATGGCGGATCCGCCGGTACGGACTGAGACCCAGCGCCCGAGCTGCTTCGATCTGGCCTGGCGGAAGCGCCAGAACCCCGCTCCGAAAAATCTCCGTCAGATAGGCGCCCGAGACTGCGGACAAGGCCAGTATGCCGCTTCCCAGGGGAGATAGGCGAACATCCAGGATCAGGGGCCCACAGAAATAGATCCAGAAAATCAGCACCGTTTCTGGCAGGCCGCGAAAAACGCCGACATAGATAAAGGCGAGCCAGGACAGCGGCCCCCGCTTGAGCAGTTTTCCATAGCAGCCGATGAGCCCAAGCATGATGCCGATGGCGAGCGATCCAAGTACCAGCACGATGGTCGTCCAGAGGCCATCGACCAGCAGCGGCATCGCCTCGAGAAAGAAGCGAGTGTCGAAGTTCATCGCCCGACCTCCGACTTTCCGTATAGCGCCTCGAGGCGATAGGTGAGACTCGAGAAGATGTAACCCAGAACAAGATAGATGATCCCGACCACGGTCAGCGTCTCGATCGGCTTAAAGGTGAAGTTCGCGATCCGAACGCCCACCGTCATCAAGTCACCCACCGCAAGCAGGGCCAAAACAGCGCTGGCCTTGAAATAGCCGATCGCGATATTGGCCAGCGGCGGAATGATGATCTTGAGGGCCTGGGGCAGGACCACCTTCATCCACACGACACGCCGTGGCAGTCCAAGCGCCTTGGCCGCCTCCCATTGTCCATGGCCGATGGCCTGGATGCCCGTGCGGGCCACGTCTGCCAGATAGGCGCTCGACTGCATGGTCATGGCAATCATGCCGGACTGCAGCACCGTGGTCGAATAGCCGGTGAAGGACGGGAGTGCGTAGTGGATCCAGAACAGTTGCAGCACCAATGGCGTGTTGCGCAGGGATTCCACATAGACGAAGGCCAGCCAGCGGATGGGAGGCCAGGGGCTCTGCATCATGGCCGCGAGCAGAAAGCCCGCAGGCAGCCCGGCCGTCATTGCGACCCCGGTCAACAGAAGCGTGATCCCCAAACCCTGCAACAGGGCCCAGCGAAACTGCCACAGAAACTCGAACTGAAGGGTCGCGACAAAGTCCCAGCGGATTGCGGTCGCCACCCAGAAGATGATGACAAGGGCAATCAGAGCCGGAACATAGTCCGTAAAGATGCGGTTGCGCCGAAACAGCGGCTTGCGCGTCGGCGAGGGTTTCACCGCCATGATCGATGTCGCCTCGCCTGCATGGTCCGCCTCATTCCAGCGCAACCGGGCGTCGCAGCTAGTCCTTCTTGATCCAGCGATTTTTTATTTCATCCAGCTTTCCCGTGGATTCGAGATTGCTGATCACGATGTTCACGAAGTCGCGGAAAAAATATTCCTTGGCGGGAACCGCATAGGCGAAGGGGACGAAATTCACCAGCAGGTCGGGCAGCGGTTTCACCTTGATATTTGGATTGTTCGAGATGAACTGAGCATTGCCCGCAAAGCCGCCAAATGCCGCATTGGCTCGGCCCGAAGCAACTTCGAGAATATGCGCTGCGACCTGATCGGTCACCAGGCTCTTGACCTCGGCATTCTTGAACTTTTCTTTGGCCAGCTTCTCATCGGCCGATCCCGACAACACCGTGATGATGTTCCCGGCCTTATCGATCTCCTCATAGCTGGCAATTGCTGAGTCCTCCGGCACGAACAGGGTCGAGCCGTCGCCCCCGATGGGCCGGGTGAAGGAGACATTGCTCGCGCGGCCGGTCGACGTCCACAAGGCAGCAGCGCCAAGGTCGCATTTATCGCTCTTCAGATTCTGAATGATGGTCGACCATGCGGAATCGACCCATTCGACTTTCACCTCGAGGCCTTTGGTAATCTCCGCGACAATATCAACGTTCAGCCCCGTCCACGAGTTGTCGACAGGATTGAGAATGTTCCACGGGGTGTAGTTGATCGTACAGACCCGGAGCGTTCCACGCTCCTTGACGCGCTCGAGCAGATCGTCGTCAGCGCGGGCGGCAGAGGCAAACACCAGACTTGCAACAAGGGCGGCGAAAAGAAGCTTGAGGCTCGACATTGACAACTCCCTCTTCGGTCATGACGCCCTGCGCGGGGCGGTCAGGTTCCCTGCCGGCCTGTGGCTTCGGCCTGGGAGGTGTGAAGCTTCACATGGTCGAGAAACATATGCAATATCGATAATTATGCTCGCTGTGCCTCAATTTTAGTCACTTGTTCTGTGTGAATGCAACTTCAGCCCTGCATCACCGTCTTCTACCAGAATCTCCAAATTGGGGTTCTTGTTGAGCCCATCCTTCACCTGGTCGACATTGACCTTCACATGTCGCCGCATGATCGGAATGGCGGCGTCTAGATCCCGATCGAGTGCAACCCGCATCAGGTCCTGGTGCATGAAGCGCAATTCGTCGGTGCTGATTTCGGTCATCAGGAACACGGAGCGATAGCGGATCAAATTCTGGTGCAGCATTTCCACGCCGCGGATCAGTTTTGAATTACCGCAGGCTGAAACGAGGACCCGGTGAAAACCGCGATGGCGCTCCTCCCACTCAAGTCGCGCCTCGTTGGTCTTGCCTGCCGGATAGGTGGCGATGGATTTCGACAGACGGTGGAAGGCAGCGACCACCTCGCTCTCCCAGGTGTCATCGCCACGCTCAAGCGACCGTCGAAACGCCTCAGCCTCGATGATCTGACGCATCTCGGTGATCTCGATCAGCTCCCGCAGCGACAAGGGCGCGACCCGGAAGCCTTTATTTTGCTCAACCGAAACCAGCCCCTCAGGAACCAGCTTCGACAGCGCCTCCCGCAGCGGCGTGGCGCCGATCTCGTATCGCGCTGCAAGGTCCCGGATCTTGAGGCGGGAATTTGGGGGCAGTTCGCCGGACCGAATGTCGTCGAGAAGCCTCTGATGGGCGATCGACTCCAGAGTTTCCGCCGCCTTGGCTCGCGTCATCCGCTTTCTCATTATCGATAAAGGTGGGAAATATCGTTCTTGACACCTAAAAACGATTATCCAACGATAGTGCCTAAGACTACCAGATTTTTGTTCGCCCCCTCGAGGCAAGTCCGCATGTATTATCTTGGCGTCGATACCGGCGGCACATTCACCGATTTCGTTCTTTTCGACCACTCAACCGCATCCATTTCGACTTTCAAGATCCGGTCGACACCGCATGATCCCGGAGAAGCGGTTGAACGGGGCCTCGAGCGCCTGAAGGATGAGTATGGCGTCACCGGCGAGAACCTGGCGCGTCTGATCTTCGGAACTACGGTCGCCACCAATGCCGTGCTCGAAGGACGCGGTGCGAAGACTGCGCTGGTCGCCACCCAGGGCACGCGCGACGTCCTCGAAATCCAGCGCCAATGGCGGCATCGGCTCTTCGATCTCTATCTCACGAAACCGGCGCCCCTGGCGGCCCGTCGCCATCGGGTGGAAATCGCAGAGCGAGTCACGGCCTCCGGCGACATCCATGTCGCACTGACCGATGACGCCATCGATGGGCTGGTTGATCGCTTGAGCGCCATGGCGGTGGAATCGGTGGCCGTCTCCCTGCTGTTCTCCTTCCTCCGGCCTGACCACGAACGCCGCATCGCAAAAGCGATCTCCACGCGCCTGCCCCATCTTCACGTCTCGATCTCCTCGGAGATCAGCCCTGAGTTCCGAGAGTATGAGCGCTCCGCCACGACGGTGATGAACGCCTATACAATGCCGAAGATCCATGCGCTCGCGATGCGCCTGGAGCAGGCTTTGGAGCGGTTCGGCTTCAGGGGCCAATTCGCCATCGTGCAATCCAATGGCGGCGTCATGTCCCTGGCGAAGGCGCGCAGTCATCCGGTGAACACCTTGCTGTCCGGGCCCGCCGCCGGGGTGGTCGCCGCCGCAGCCTTAGGTCGGTTGGGAGGCGTCGACACCGTCCTTGGCTTCGACGTGGGCGGCACCAGCACGGATATCGCCCTGGTCGAAGACGGCGAAGTTCGGCTCAGCGCCGAGGGCGGAATCGGTGGCTATCCCGTCAAAGTCCCCCAGGTCCGCGTGCATACGATCGGGGCTGGGGGCGGCAGCATCGCCCGCCCCGAACTCGGCCTGCTGAAGGTCGGACCCCAGAGCGCGGGGGCCATGCCCGGTCCTGTGGCCTATGGCAATGGCGGCACGGAGCCGACCGGCACGGATGCTGCCGTCGCCTTGGGCTACATCGATCCCGCCTATTTTCTGGGCGGTGAGATGGCGCTCGACCGCGAGGCGGCGCGGCACGCGATCGCGGAGAAGGTTGCAGGCCCGCTCAAGCTTGGCATCGATGCTGCCGCCCTGGCCATCATCAAGGTCCAAGTCGCCAACATCGTGTCAGGCATCCGCAAGGTTTCGGTGGATGTCGGGAAAGATCCACGGGGGTTCGCCCTGATGCCGTTTGGCGGTGCAGGCGGCATCTATGCCGGTGCCGTCGCCGTGGAGGCCGGTATGAGCCAGATCATCTTGCCACCCCATGCCAGCGTGCTCTCGGCGCTCGGCATGCTGCTCACCGATATTCGCCATGACCGGGTGAAGACCCGCCTGATGGCCTTGGCCGAGACCGAACCGGCAACCCTCGCCTCAATCTTCGACGGTCTCAAGATCGATGCCGCTGGCGACCTCGAGCGGGATCAGATCGATGAGAGCCGCGTGGCTTACGAGTTCTCCTGCGACATGCGCTATGAGGGCCAAGCCTATGAGATCAACGTTCGCCTGCCGGTCGAGGGTGCGCAGCCCCGCATAGAGATGCCGAGCCTGCGGCAATCCTTCGATCATGAGCATGAGCGCCTCTACGGCCAGTGCTCACCTTCCGAACCGGTGGAGATCGTCAACCTGCGCCTGGGTGCCATCGGACGGGTCGAGAAGGCCAGTCTGCCTCGATTGCCTGCCTCCGATGGCCGGGCTCCTGCGCCGCGCACGAGCCGGTCCATGTTGTTCGACGAGGTCACCGGCTGGATCGACTGTCCGGTTTACGACCGTGATGGCCTGGCTCCGGGGATGCGTCTCGTCGGGCCCGCCGTGATCGAGGATCGCGGTGCCTCCATCCCCTTGCTCCCGGATCATGAGGCGACCGTCGATGACTGGGGAATCATCTTCATCGACACGAAGGCGACACAGCGCAAAAAAGTCTCCGCCAGCGATCTTGTGAAGGCCCCGTCATGAACAACATCGATCCCGTCACTCTGGAGGTCGTCGGAAACTATCTCGTATCGACGGTTCGCGAAATGGGCGCAACCTTGATGCGTACCGCCTATTCGGTCATTCTACGCGAACAGATGGACTGCACCACTGCCCTGTTCGATCCGCAGGGCCAGTTGATCGCACAAGCCGATCACGTGCCTTCGCATCAGGGGACCCTTGCCTATGCCGCGCGCTACGTGGCTGCGGACTTCGAGCTCGATCCCGGCGATGTCGTTGTGCTGAACCACCCCTATCGTGGCGGCACCCACCATCCCGACATCATGATCTTCCGGCCGGTGTTTCACGACGGGCGTTGCGTGGCCATCGCGGCAGCCTTGGGACACCATATCGATGTGGGCGGGCGATCGCCTGGCAGCGTTGCCACAGATGCTCGCGACGTCTTCGAGGAGGGACTGATCATCCCGCCTCTGAAGCTCTACAAGCGCGGCGTGCTGGTGCAGGAGGTGCTTGACATCATCGCTGCGAACATTCGCGTGCCGCGCGAGACATTGGGTGACATCCGCGCCGAGATCGCAGCAACGACGGTTGGCGAGCGGCGCTACATCGAGCTCTGCGAACGGTACGGAGCCGACCGGCTGTCCGAAATCGTGCACGGTCTTCTCGATCACTCCGAGGCGATGGTCCGTCGCGATCTCGCAGCCTATCCGGACGGTCAGTACAGCGCCACCGGCTATATGGACAGCGACGGCATCTCCGAGGAGCCGGTGACGATTGCCGTTACGGTCACTCTCGATCGAGGTGCGGTGACGATCGATTTCGCCGGATCCAGCCCGCAGTTGAAGGGGCCGTTCAATGCCTCGATCTCCTCGGTCGAGGCGGCCTGCTTCTGTGCCGTCCGCTATATGGTGAACCCGGCGATCCTCCAGAATGCGGGCTGCTACCGACCGATCAAACTCCTGTTGCCGCCGCGCTCCGTTGTCAACCCTGAGTCTCCGGCACCCTTGAGCGGTCGCTTCCATACGCTGGAACGCATCGCCGGAACGATCGTCCAGGCCTTCAACGGCGCCCGGGGCGCCGAAGCGGTCGGCAACGGCCACAATCATCTGACGAGTTTCTCCACGTCGGGCCGGATGCCGGAAGGTGACCATGCACGATCCGGAGAAACCTTCGTGCTCTTCGAGTATCACGGCGGCGGCTGGGGCGGCACGTCCCGCAGCGACGGGCTGGATGCCACATTCGGACTGATGGCCAACTCGTTCGACAATCCGATCGAGGCGATCGAATTGCGTTATCCCCTGATGATTGAACGTTACGAATTCATCCCCGACAGCGGCGGAGGCGGCGCACATCGGGGGGGAATGGGCATTCGCAAGGACATCCGCTACCTGCAAGGCAGCGGCTACTTCACCAATCGCTCCGATGGGCAGAAATTTCCCCCGCAAGGCGTGTTGGGCGGCGGGCCAGGCCGCCCGTCGGCACATGCCCTGGTGCGCGCCAACGGCACGGTCGAGACGCTCCCTTCGAAGATCACGAATGTGACCATCTCGGCGGGGGATCTCATGGTGCTCGAGACCGCTGGCGGCGGCGGTTATGGCGATCCGCGGGCCCGGGACCGGCAACTGGTCCAGGATGATCTCCTGGACGGCAAGATCAGCGCCCACGCCGCCCGATCCCTTTACGGCCTGGAGGATTAGGCCGTCCGGCAACCGCCCTTTTCGGCATCGCCGCCGAGGCCTCGCATCAGGTGATGGGCCGGCGTTGACTCTCTTTCGATTGCTCAACAGTCTGCCATTGTGGCAAGTGTCGACGATGCCGAGCGGTGGCGCCCGAGCCTGCGAAGAGGAGAGAACTGCAGTTGGAACTGATCGACCAGGGGTTATCCTATATGTCGGAGGTCAACGCCTTCGCATCGAGCATGCCGGCATGGCTTCAGGCCATCGACAGCCAAGCGGTTGGTGGCGGATCGATCGGGGGACTGCAGCGTGATTGAGTTCGCTATTGCCGACCAGATCGGCCGCATCGTGATCCATCGGCCGGAGGCTGCAAACGCTTTCACCGGAGCCATGGTGGACCGCCTGGCGGCTGCGATCACCGAGGCAGCCGGTTCCTGCCAGATCCTCCTGATCACGGGCCAAGGCGCGGATTTCACGCTCGGCCGTGACCGGGCGGAGCCGAAGACCGGCAGTCCGTTCGACGCCTTCTCGAAGATCGATGGCGTCAACCGCGCCCTTGCCGCCTTTCCGGGCATTTCCATCGCCGCCATTCAGGGCCGTGCCTTCGGTCTCGGCGTGGGCCTGACGATGCGCTGCGACCTTGCCGTCGCCGATGCCAATGCGCGCTTCTGCCTCGACGAGGTGAAGCTGGGTTTTCCCCCCATGTTCATCATGGAGGAAATCTTGCAGCACTTCACGCCCAAACGGGCGGCTGACGTCGTGTTGCTGAGCCGCGAATTCGGAGCCGACGAGGCCCTCGAGGTAGGGCTGCTCTCGCGCTGCGCCCCGGCGGGTCAGCTCGCCGCCACAGTCGAGGACATGATCGCCGAGCTGCGCCTGCGCGATGCCGGGGTGCTCCGCGCCTGCAAGTCATACATGCGGACTGTCCGAGACTTGCCGGCGGATGCACGCGCCTCCTACGCTCTGGTTGCGCAGACGCGTTTCGCCCAGGCCAATCACTGATCCGGTGCGCCCCCGAAGCCCATTGAGCGGCCGGTGCACGCGGACAATCAAAAAGAACCAAAGTCGAGGATCGGAATGCAAAACATTCGACGTGTCTTGGTGGTCGGTGGCGGGGTCGGCGGTCTGACTGCAGCCACAGCCCTCGCGCAGCGAGGTGTCGAGGTCATTCTGATCGAGCAGCGTCCGGCCTTCAACGTTCCCGGGATCGGTCTCGGCCAGCCGGCCAACGCGTTGCGCGTCTATGATGCACTGGGACTGCTGGATCAGGTGCTCGCGGCGGGGTTCACCTATGACCATATGTATATCTTCGATCCGAACAGGAGCTTGATCGTCGACCACAAATTTCTCCTCGGCGACCACCGCATTCCTGCAAACTGCGCCCTGTCCCGGTCAGATCTGCACGACATCCTGCTGGGCGCGGCCGAGCGTGCCGGGGTCGAGGTCCGGCTCGGCGTGTCGACGAAGGCGCTCCATGACGAGGGAGATCGCGTCACTGTAGACTTCTCCAACGGCGAGAGTGACACATTCGATCTCGTCGTCGCCTTCGACGGGATACGGTCGACGACGCGCCAATATCTGGTCGGCACGGCCTTTGTTCCGCGTCCCTCCGGATATAGCGCCTGGCGCGTGCAGGTGCCGCGGCCGGACTATGTGCGGGGCATGGAGTTCTTGCAGGGCGTCGGCAGCAAGACCGGGGCGATGCCGCTCAATCGTCATCTCATGTATCTCTTCCACATTCGGCCGGAGGATCCGGAGGCTTATTTTCCGCGTGAGCAGCTTGTAGATCTGTTCAGGGAACGTTTGGCTCAGTATGGCAGCTATGTCGCCGAGATCAGCGCCTCGCTGACTGGCGACTCCGACATCGTCTACAGCCCGATCGAGCCTATGTTGCTGCCCTGGCCCTGGTTTCGGGGCCGGGTGGTGATCGGCGGGGATGCGGCGCATACCTTTCCGCCGCATCTGACCCAGGGGGCGGCGATGGCCGCCGAGGACGGCTACATTCTCGCCAGAGAAGTCCTGGAGACCGACGTGCCGATCGAGGCGCGTCTGATGCGCTACTCGGAACAGCGCTACGCCCGTTGCGCTTTCGTCTACAGCTTCTCGCGCGGATGGATGGAGGAAGAGCAGTCGGTCCGCACTCCCGAGCAGCTCGAAAAGGCGCGCGCCGAACTCGCGCAGAACGCGTCCACCCGCATCGGCGTGAGCGACCGGATCCTCAACAGCCGCATCCTCGAAGACAGGCCCGTCCCCCGGGTCTAGGGAACTTGGATTATTGGCGCTCCCTAGGGGAGTGGTATTATTCAGGCAATAGAACCCCTTAGCTCTATTTTTGGGAACAGACATGCTCGTTGAGACTCAACGACAATCTCATTCGCGTCCCAAACCTCGATAACCGTGGCACCTTAAAACTCCGATGTTCGCGTGACTATCGCTCCTCAATTCGAATTGCACGTGTAGGCACGTTTTCTGTCGAAAGAAAAAGCAAGGATGTGGACTTGGACTGGACTTCCATCCCCAATACTGCAGAGAGCGGTCAGTTGGTCGCAGAGGAACCGGACGCCAGCAGAACAGGGTTGCGATCAAATGACGTCGCACGGATTTTGCACCGCGGAACCTTCCCTGTGTTTATCCGGGTGGAGAGGGGCTTCGGGGGAATTACATGCGTTGGTCCCTCTGGCCAAACCGCCGCGACCAACGGAAGGTTCAAACGTTGCCGTTTTCACTACACGCAAGAGTTAGATGACAAGGGGGAGTGAGCATGTCCCTACTCCGAGAGATCGAACACTACGAAGTATTCTTCGAGACGCCAGAAATTGGAGATAAGTTCGTCACCGCCGGCCGAACCGTTACCGAGGCGGACATCGTGGCGTTTGCTGGCCTGTCAGGCGACTTCAACAGCCTCCACACTGATGCGGAATACGCCCAAGGGACGCTTCACAAGCAGCGGCTGGCTCATGGCATGTTGGTCTTGTCCATCATGTCTGGCCTGTGCACGCGCCTTCCAGTGATGAAATGCATGGAGCGGACCATTCTCGGCCTCGCCAATCTGGAATGCCGTTGGAAGCGCCCCACTTTCATCGGCGACACGCTCCATATAGTACTGGAAATCATCGACAAGAAGCCATCCCACAAACCGGACAGGGGCACGATTGTCATGCGCCGCACCGCCGTAAACCAGCGCGATGAGACGGTGCTTGAAAGCGATTGGAGCTTGGTGATCCGGCGGCAGAATAAGGCGCAAACTTAGGCCTCCAGCGCCGCCTCCCGATCGATATCCGACAGGAGGTCGAGGACCGCGCGCATCGCCGACAGATTGGCCTCGAGATGAGCTTCGATGCGATCGAGGGGTCCAGCCACTGTCAGTGCCAGAGTTTCGCCCGTCATGGTGAGCGGCATCCCAAGGGCACCCACATCGACGACATTTTCGCCGCGCGTCGAAAAATATCCACGGCCCCGGCCTTCCTCTAGATCGGCACGCAGCGTGTCGAAATCGACTATGGTCCCGGCGGTCATGGGTCTGAGACCGATTCGACCGATCAGCTTTTCCAGTTCGACGATGCTGAGCCGGCTCAGGATCACCTTGCCGGCCGCGGATGAGTGCAACGGCTTTGCCGCACCGGGTTGCGCCGAATAGCGGATCGTATGGTGGCCCTCTACGACGTCGAGATAGATCACTTCGTCCAACTGGCGCTTGCCCAAGATGACGGTCTCGCCAGTCTGATCGCGTAGCTTTACGAGAAGCGGCTGAATCCGTTTTAGCAGCGGGTCATGACGCGTGATCGCCTGGGCGATATCGAATAACCGCTTCGTGGGAAAGATCCACCGTCGCCGTTCGAAAAGATAGACGTAGCCTCGCGCCTGCAGCGTGCGCACGAGTGCGTGGCAGCTGGAGAGCGGGATGCCGATGCGGTCCGCAAGCTCTGTCAGGGTCAAGGGTTCGCCGGCCTGGGCAAAGGCTTCAAAGATATCCAAGGTGCGTGCCGCAGTCTTCACTGCGCTGTTTTCGCTTTCGCTCATCAAACTTATCTCCGGCTAAAGCCGGCGTCCCCGACCAAACCGCTCTGTCATATCGAAATGGGAGATTTCTGTCAGCATTTGCCACGTCGTTGACTTGGACAGGCTAGCATCAGTTGACATGAACTTCAGCAGAAGAAATACTCATTCGGAATTCTGAAGTTCAGAGGTCGAGCTTAATTGGCGATTTCAGCACCTGCGGTCGACCGCTACGAGTGTTTGGCGGTTTCCACCGCCGATCAAATCCTCACGGTCTTGATCAACCGGCCCGACAAGCGCAACGCTTTGAGCCGAGCGGCCTTGGCTGAGATCGAAGTCGCCTTCTCAAGTCACCGAAACCGCCAGGATCTGCGTGCCGCGGTGATCACCGGGGCCGGCGACATAAGCTTCGCGGCCGGCGGCGACTTGAAGGACCTGGAATCCGTGAAAACCGCGGACGAGGCGGCGGCCATGGCGCTGCGCGCCAAACATGCTCTCGATGCGATCCGCAGCTTTCCGCTTCCCACCATCGCCGCCCTCAATGGCGATGCCCTCGGTGGCGGCGCCGAACTTGCCGTCGCTTGCGACTTCCGTATCGCCGCCGCCCATGCGCGCATCGGTTTCGTACAGGGCAGGCTCGCCATTTCCACTGCCTGGGGTGGCGCCATAGATCTGATGGAGCTTGTCGGCCGGCGCCACGCGTTAAAGCTGCTGGCGACCGCCGAGATCGTCGAACCGAGCAGGGCCCTCCAGCTTGGCCTAATCGACGAGGTCGCGGCTCCGGATCAGACCCTGAATGAAGTCGTTTCGGCCTTCATCGCCCGCTTCGACGTGCAGCGTCCACAGGTGCTCCGGGCCTTCAAAGCAGTCAATCACGCCTACGCACAGGGCGCAGGCCGCGCCGGACTCATGGAGACCGAGACCCAGAGCTTCGTACAGACGTGGATCCATGATGATCATTGGGATGCGGCCACTCGCGTCCTAACCCGCACCAAACCATCATGACTAACGCGCGGTCCGCTCCAAAGGCCAGACTCAGTGCGACGAGCCCCTCGGGCATTGAGATTCCCATCGTGGCCACCGCGGCCATGGCTTCCGGTGACGGCACAATGCCGGGCGAGGCCCCGTTCACCCGCGGCATTTTCGAGGACGGCTATCGCGGCAAGCTTTGGACCATCCGGCAATATTCGGGCTTTGGGACAGCCGAGGACACGAACCAGCGCTACAAATTTCTCATCGACGGCGGACAGACCGGCCTTTCCGTGGCCCTCGATCTACCGACCCAGTGTGGCTATGACCCCACCGACCCCATGGCGGGCCCCGAAGTCGGCAAGGTTGGCGTCTCCCTCTCTACGCTGGCCGAGGCGGAGATTTTGTTCCGCGGCATTGATGTCGGAGCGATCTCCACCTCCTTCACCATCAACGGGACGGCGGCCATCATCTATGCGATGTACTGCGCCATTGCCGACAAGCAGGGCGTAGCCCGGGCGAAGCTCACCGGCACGATCCAGAATGACATCCTCAAGGAATATGTGGCGCGTGGCACCTGGATCTTTCCGGTCCGCCCCTCCATGCGGCTTATTGCGGATACAATCCTATTTTCCAATGAGGAGACCCCGCGGTTTAATCCGATCTCTATCGCCGGTGCCCACGTCCGCGATGCGGGCGCAACCGCCGTCGAGGAGATGGGCTATACCCTCGCCAACGGCCTCGCCTATGTGGACGAGCTTCTGCGCCGCGGCGGCGATGCCTCCAAGTTCGCCCGGCGCCTGAGCTTCTTCTTCTACGTCCACATGGACTTCTTCGAGGAAGTCTGCAAATTTCGCGCGGGTCGACGATTGTGGGCGAAACTGCTCGAAGAGCGCTTTGGCATCACCGATCCCAATGCCCGGCGCTTTCGCTTCGGCGTGGTCTGTGGCGGCTCGTCCCTGACGGCGGCTCAGCCTTACAATAACGTCGTCCGCGTCGGTACCGAGACGATGGCGGCTGTGATGGCCGGCGCGCAGTCGATTTTCACCTGCGCCTACGACGAGGCCTTCCAGATCCCGACCGAGTTCAGTGCCGAGCTCGCTTTGCGCACGCAGCAGATCATTGCCTTCGAAAGCGGCATTGCCCGCACGGTCGATCCCCTGGGGGGTAGCCATTTTGTCGAATGGCTCACCGACCGGATGGAGTCCGAGATTCGCGCTGTCATCGAAGAGATCGACGCTTATGGCGGCGTCATCCCGGCGATCGAGGACGGCATCTTGCAGATGCGCATCGCCAAGCGCGCCCATGAGCGCAAGCAGGACGTCGACGACGGCAGTACCGTGATCGTCGGCCAGAACTATTTCCGCCGGGACAATCAGACCGATGATTTCGGCGAAGTCTTCCAGGTCGATCCCCAGGCCGCCCAAAAAGTGCGCGTGAAGTTCGAAGCCGTACTGGCCCAACGCGATGACGCCGCCGTACAGCGCAGCCTCGCCGCCCTTGAGACGGCGGCCGCCGGCGAGGATGAAAACCTCATGCCGCGACTGATCGAGTGTTGCCATGCCTATGCGACTGTCGGCGAAATGGTGCAGGCCTTGAAACGGTGTTGGGGCGAATTCCAGGAGCCCATGCGGCTCTAACAAGGACTGAGGATCCATGAGCCTGAGGGGAAAACGCATCCTCATCGCGAAGCCCGGCCTTGACGGTCATGACGTGGGGGCCAAGGTTATCGCACTGGCCTTGCGCGATGCGGGCGCCGATGTGATCTACACGGGCCTGCGTAAAACCCCTGACTTCATCGCCCGTGTCGCGGTCGATGAGGACGTCGATGCCGTGGGACTCAGTCTCCTCTCGGGGAGCCATGAGGAACTGGTGCGCCAAACCGTTGATTGTCTCCGTGCGCGTCATGCCTCCGACATAAAGCTGTTCGTCGGCGGCACTATTCCGGATGCCGATCATGCCGCCCTTCGGGCGCTGGGGGTCGATGGCATTTTCACGGCCCAGATGGAACTCAAGGATGTCATCGCGATCATCGCGGGTGAGCTGGGCTAATGGCGAACTCGTCGCGAGGACCGCTCAGCGGCATCCGGGTGCTCGAGGCGACCCACATGCTTGCCGGGCCCTATTGCGGCATGCTGCTGGCCGATCTCGGCGCCGATGTCATCAAGATCGAACCACCTGGCGGTGATATCGCACGGCGGGTGGGGCCGCATTTTATCGGCCCGCATAATGTCTATTTCGCCAGCCTCAATCGCAACAAGAGGAGCGTCTGCCTTGACTTGGCCACGCCCGATGGCCAGGCGAAGCTGGGCAAGCTCGCCACGACCGCCCGGGGCCTGATTACGAATATGCGCCCGGCCGCCATCGGCAAGCTGGGGCTGACCTATGCGAGCCTGAAAGCCCATAATAGCCGCATCGCTTGCCTGGCCTTGACGGGCTACGGCCTTGAGGGCCCGGAGGCGGACATGCCCGCTTATGACTACGCGATCCAGGCCATGACCGGCGTCATGGCTCTGACCGGCGATCCGGGGGGACCGCCCACGAAGGTTGGGTACTCCGCGGTCGACAATTCGACTGGTATCATGGCGGCCTTGGCTCTGGTGTCCGCGATCCTCGAGGGCAAAGGCGGCCAGATCGAGGTCTCGCTGCATGACACTATGCTGTCGCAGCTGAACTATCTGGCCGGCGCTTATCTGAACGCCGGAGAGGTCCCAGCCCGCCAGTCCAGCGGTGCCCATCCCTATATCGTCCCAGCCCAGATCTTTCCCACCCGCGACGGTCACCTCGCGCTGTTCATCACCCATGACGAGTTCTGGCACAAATTCGCCCTCGAGCTCGAACAGCCGGCCTGGCTCACCGATCCTGACTTTGCCACTATGGCCGGACGCTCTGTCCATCGCGACCGGGTAATTGCCGGGATCGAAGCTGTGCTTCGAACAGACGACACTCAGGCCTGGGTGGACCGATTGCGGCCCTTGGGTGTCGTCATCGCCGGCGTTACGACCTTGGATAAGTCGGTCGAGACGAGACTGGTGGTTGACCGTGCAATGGTTGTAACCATTCCCGGCGGTGACGGCGACCTGCGTGTCATCGGCTGTCCGATCAAGGGCAATGCCGAGGCGGTCGGCTATGCTCGTCCGCCGCTCCTCGGGGAGCACAATGACGAGATCTTCCGCGAGTTGGAGGCCATGGAGTGACTCATGAATGTCGCTGAACGCCGCGCCTTCAGCCGGGCGCTCAGCGGAATCATGCGCGCCACGGTCGACGAAGTGCTGGCCCACCAGACGCGCATCCCCGCCGCCGGCCAAGCCGCCGATCGCATCGGCATCACCGGGCCGCCGGGCGCTGGCAAGAGCACCCTGATCGGCCATCTCATCCGCAACCGCCTCGCGACGATGGGCCCGACGGCACGTCTCGCGGTTATCGCCATTGATCCCACCAGCCCGATCTCCCACGGTTCGATTCTCGGCGATCGCATCCGCATGGACACCGATCAGGACGATCCTCGCGTTTTCATCCGTTCGCTCCCCAGCAGCACGGCTCAGGATGGCCTCTCCGACAACATTTCCGATATCCTCGGCCTCATCGACACCTTCGGTTTCTCCGAGACGATCTTGGAGACTGTCGGTGTCGGTCAGGCCGAGCACGCGATACGCCTCCTCGTTGACACCATGGTCCTGATCGTTCCGCCGGAGGCGGGGGATGCAGTGCAGGCCATCAAAGCGGGCATCATCGAACTGCCGGACATCTATGTGGTGAATAAGGCCGACCTGCCCGGCGCCGGCCGCGCTCTCGCTGAGATGCGCTGGCTTGCTGGGCAGCGCCCTCGCGGTGCCTGGCAGCCACCGATCCTGGCCACCAGTGATCGTCAGCCCGACAGCTGGGCTGCTTTGGGCGCAGCGATCGACAGCCATCGCGGCTGGCTTCGGGAAAATTCCGATGCCGGCGCGATCCATGCCGCTCGCCTGCACTATCAGGTGACATCGCTGGTGCTCAGGCGCATCAAGGAGACCGCTGGCGCCCGCCCGCTTCCAGCCTCCCTCGCCCAGGGCTACGCCGACTGCATTCGCCGGCTCGCCCACGAGCTGAAGTGACGCCTGTCGGCTCGGGCTGCTTGGCTCCCTCTTAGCACCGCGCCTGCCCGCTCAACCGCCCCATGACCCTTTCGCGGTCCCAAGCCTGGTCGTTTGGACGTGTCTTCAGCACCGCGCGCTCCACTTCCCGCTTTGTCACCGACCGGGGAAAATCCTCCACGAACTCGATGAACCGTGGCACTTTGAACCCCGCCATTCGAGTCTGGCACCAGGCGATGATGGCCTCTGGCGCACGCGCCTCCGCCGTACCTATGATGAACGCTTTGATATCGTCTTCGCCCAGTTCGGAGGGCACGCCGATGACCACGGCTTCCTGGATACCAGGCATCTCCGCAAGGATCGCTTCGATCTCGAAGGCCGAGATATTCTCTCCGCGCCGCCGGATCCAATGCGCCTTCCGTCCGATATAGAAAAGGTTTCCATCCTCGTCGACGCGGCCCAGGTCCCCCGTCTGGAGCCACAGATTGCGGAAGCTCTCAAGGGTTTTGTCCGGACTGTTATGGTAGCGCAGCATGAACATGTGCGGATGGGTCGGCCGCAGTAGGATCTGACCCGTCTCTCCGCTTTGGACCGGCAGGTCGTCCTGGTCCCCGATTCGCAACTCTGCCCAGCCATGGGTCTTGCCGGTCGAGCCCTCCATGGGATCGTCGAGCCGATTGCTGGTGATCATCGCGCCGCCCGCCTCGGTCAGTCCGTAGATCGACACCAGCGGCACGCCGAACCTCTTTGTAAACCGTTGTGGAACCTCTGGCGGGATCTGGGCGAAGATGCCGATGGAGATCCGGACCCCGTGATCGCGGTCTCGGTCGCTCTTTGGCTGCTGGCAGAGCAATGTGAGCATGCTGCCGATCGGGTCGATAACGTTCGCCCCGGTCTCGCGCACCCGCGCCCAATAGGAGCTGACGCTGAAGCGTCGGTCAAGCACGGTCGTCATGTCGTTGACCAGCGGGCCCATCACGGCAAATTGGAGGGCGGCGGCATGGAACAGCGGCAGGGTCGTATAGTGCCGTTCTCCCGCCCTTACCCCGAAGGTCTCTCCATATCGAAGCCCTGCCAGGATGAAGCTCATATGGGAGAGCACCACTCCCTTGGGCAAGCCGGTGGTGCCGCCGGTATAGAGGATGATCGCCGCATCCTCCGCCTCCACGCCCGGCTCGGTGCCCAAGTCGGAAGACCTCGCCAGGGCCTCATAGGATTGATGCCCCGGCTGCAGCGGCCCTGTTCCCGTCACATGCACATGCACCTGCTTCAGGATCTCCGGCGATACAGCATTGAGTTTGCCGTAATTCTCTCGATCGACGATGAGCAGCTTCGCCCCCGAATCCTCAAGCGTATACGCTAGGTCGCGGCCCACCAGTCCGCCATTGATTGGCGTCCAGATGGCACCGATGCGGGCTGCGGCGAACAGGCTGATCAGCTGTTCGGGTCCGTTGAACATGAAGGTCGCGACTCTGTCGCCCTTGCCGAGTCCGGCTGAGGCGAGCCCGCCCGCCAGTCGCGCCGCCTGCTGCTCCAGGGCGCTATAGCTAATGGCCGATCCATCGATCTCGGCAAATTGTCTATTGCCGAAGCGGCAGGCCTTGTCGCGGAGCAGCTCGCTCAGGGTTCGCCAGGGAATGGTCCGCGCCCCGACCTGGGTGACAGCCGTGGTCATTGTGCGGCGACCCCCGGCATCGCCGCTGCGCGGCGTAGCAGCTTGAGATCCTCCCGGGCCGACCGCTCCAGCGCATCTCGGAACTTCGGATGAGCGATGGAGATGAGAAGGAGAGCCCGCTCTTCCAGCGTCGTCCCCTTCAGATTGACGATCCCGAATTCGGTCGCCACATATTGGATGTCGTTGCGACTGATGGTGACCGCGCTTCCCATTGGGAGCATCGGTACGATCCGCGACACGCTCCCCCCTTTGCCGGTGGCGCTGAGCGTAATGACGGCCCGTCCCTCCTCCGCCAGTGCGGCGCCGTAATGGAAGCTCCATTGCCCTCCCACGCCGCTATAATGTTGGTGCCCGATGGTCTCCGAAGCACATTGGCCCGATAGGTCGATCTGAATCGTGGCATTGACCGAGAAAGGCCGATGGTTGCGCGCGATAACCCGCGGGTCGGCCACATAGGCGATGTCATGCATCTCGGCGGCCGGATTGTCGTCGATAAAGCTGTAGATGCGCTCCGATCCCACCACCAGAGAGAAGGTGAACATGTTCCGGTGGATCGTCTTGCGCGAATTGGTGATGACGCCCGCATCGTAAAGATCGGCCATGGAATCAAACATGGCCTCCGAATGCACGCCGAGATCCTTCTTACCGGCCTCCTTGAGCAGCTTCAGCATGGTTTCGGGGATCTGCCCGACCCCTGCCTGCAGCGTGGCGCCATCGAGCACCACGCCGGCCACATGCTGGGCGATCGCCTTTTCTTCTGACGTTGGAACCATGCCCGCCAGGGAGATGGTCGAGAGTGGATAATTCGCCTCGAACAGTGCCTCGACCTTGCTGATATGAACTTGGCAGGGGCCAAGTACTCTTGGTTGATGGGAATTGACCTCCAGCACGAGCCTCCGCGCTTTGGAAACGAACCCCATGACCCATCCTCCGAAGGCCCCCAGGCTGAAGAAGCCGTGTCGGTCCATGGAGCTGGCTGGCACCACCAGCAGGTCGATCTCATAGGGAAAGAACCGGGCGCTGTCCGACGGATGGTTGGGCCTGTAGGTCGCTCTCCCCGCCCGCACGGCCTCGATCACCGGCTTGTCGAAGGTGAACTCGGACACATGGAAGATGTGGCCCTCATTTGCTTCCGCAGTCAACTCGGGCTCCAGCGGCAGAGTTTCGCGCCGCATCGGATGGCACAGCCGCACATTTTGGTAGCGCGTGGCATTCTGCGCGAGGAGTTGCAGGAAGCGGTTCGGCAGACCCGGTCCGCCGTTGGTCAGCACCGTCTCCCCATCGCTGATCAGATCGAGGATCTGGCTCTCTGATCTCCGTTTTGCAGCATAGGCGGCGTTGTAATTCATCGCACTGTCTCCTTACGCCGGGATGCGTCTAATCCATGCCCATATAAAGGCGCATGATTTCGCCTTGCGCCGCGAGTTCGACAGGCGTGCCGGCGAAGGTGATGCGGCCATTGACCATGACGTAGACGCGGTCCGCGACTTTCAGGGTCTGCTGCACGTTTTGTTCGACGAGCAGGATCCCCAACCCGTCCTTCGCCAGATCCCTCAGTAGCGACAGCAGCTCACGCGCAATCTTGGGCGCTAATCCTAATGACAGTTCGTCGATCAGCAGGAGCTTGGGTCGCGCCAGAAGACTGCGGGCGATGGCCAGCATCTGCTGCTCGCCGCCCGACAGCATGCCCGCCTGCTGCTGGCCACGCGTCTCCAGCACCGGGAAAAGACGATAGATCCGGTCGAAATCCGACCCGTCCTTGTCTCTGCCGCGCGCATAGGTGCCCAGCCGAAGATTCTCCGTGACCGTCAGTTCCGGCAGCAGGCCGCGCCCCTCCGGAACATGTGCGACGCCCATCCGGGCCACTTGATGCGGTCGGTGATTGTGAATGGCTCCACCATCAAAGGCAATCGATCCTGACAACACCGGCAGAAGCCCCGAGACCGTCCGCAGCAAAGTGGTCTTGCCGGCGCCGTTGGGGCCGAGGATGGCCACTACTTCGCCGCCATCCGCGGTAATCGACAGGCTGTCGAGGACTTTCACCTCACCATGGGCGACGGAGATCTTGCTGATGTCGAGCAGCATTCAGTCCCCCTCGCCGATATAGGCTGCGATGACCCGAGGGTCCGCTTGCACCTCCGCCGGCGTGCCCGAAGCGATCGTGCGGCCGAGATCGAGCACCGTCACCGCATCCGCGACGCCCGCCAGAAACTCGAGATGATGAGTGATGACGATGATGGTGAGCGCAGCCTCGGCTCGCAGGGCGAGCAGTCGATCGCGCAAGGTATTCATCTCCCCGGCATTGAGCCCGGCGGTTGGCTCGTCCAGCAACAGGAGTTTCGGCTCCACCGCCATGGCGCGCGCCAGTTCCACCGCTTTGCGCATGCCATAGGACAGGCTGGAGACCTCCTGGTCGGCGATTTCGACAAGCCCTGTCCGCTGCAGGGCCTCCTCCGCCCGCACCCGCATTTCCCTCTCGAACCGATTCCGGCGCCCGAGCAGGACCAACTCGTCCATGAGCCGGCAGGGATGGACCGAATGAAGCCCTGCCATGACGTTGTCCCGCACCGTCAGCCCGCCAATCAGACCGAAATTCTGGAAGGTGCGGGCGATCCCGAGGTGAGCGATATTTTCCGGGTGGACCTTCAGGACATTCTGTGTCCCAAACCGGATGGCGCCGGATTGTGGCTCCACGATCCGGCTTATGCAGTTCAGCAACGTCGTCTTGCCTGCCCCGTTTGGCCCAATCAAGCCGTGCACTGCGCCTTGTCGGACCCCGAAGGTTACGTCCTGCAGCGCCACCACGCCGCCAAAGCGCAGGGATATGCCTTCGACCTCCAGGGCAATGCCGGTCATGAGGCGGCCCCTGGCTGAGTCTTGCCGCGTTGACGCTGGGCCAGTGTCTTGAAGATCCCCACCAGTCCGCCCGGAAACAGGGTCACCGATAGGCAGAACAGGATTGCATAGACGATCTGGCTCACATGCTGCAGCGATTGGGTCAGTTCCGGCACCAGCACGATGAACATGGCGCCGAACAGCGGCCCGATCAACGTGCCCGCCCCGCCAATGATCACCGCGGCGAATATATTCACCGACAGCTCCGGCGAGAAGCTTTCCGGCCCGACATAGCTGGTGAGGACCGCCAACAGACTTCCCGAGACGGCGGCGTAGACTGCACTGAGCACGAAGGCCAGCACCTTGTATTTCAGCAGGCTCATGCCGAGGCTCTGTGCCACGAGCTCGCTCGACCCGATGGTCCTCAGCGCGCGCCCCGTCTTCCCTGTCGAGAGGCTGAGGAAACCCAGCAGGCCGGCGATCGCGATGGCCAGGATGAGGTAGTAGAGTCCCTTGCCGTTCCACAGGCCGGCGATGGCCACTTCCGGCATGAACATCCCTTGGGGGCCTCCGGTATAATTGGACGCCTTCACCAGGTTGAACATGAGGAAGCCGAACGAGAACGTGACGATGGCCAGGGCGAAGCCGGAAAGCCGCAGCGACGGCAGGCCGATGATCGCTCCGATCAATGCCGCCATGGCAACCGACAAGAGGACGGCCGGCAGGAATGGCCAGTCCCAGTTGATCATCGCCACCGCCGTGCCATAGGCCCCCACCAGCATGAAGGCGCCATGGCCGAAGGAATAGATGGAGCCGAGCCCCATGGGGATATTGAGCCCGATCGCCGAGATCGAGATCACCATCCACATGGACACGACATAGATCCAATAGGCGTCGAGCCCGAAGGGTGCCAACACGAGGACTGCAAGCGCGGCGGCGGCAATGAGAAGAGGCGTGCGGTTCGTGGTCATCCCATTACACCCGCAGTCGCTGCTTGCTGCCGAACAGGCCCGCGGGCCTGATCAGCAGCACAAGCAGCAGGATCATGAAGGTGAATGGCTCGCGCATATGGATCGAGATCGCGACCGCGGCGAAGGCCTCCGCCACGCCGAGGATGAAGCCGCCCACGATGGCACCCGGAAAGCTGTAGAGCCCGCCCATGATTGCCGCAGTGAAAGCCTTGAACAGATAGGGCCGCATCATCCCCGTCTCTAGGAATGAGATCGGCGCGATCAGCATGCCCGCTACGGCGCCCATGATGCCCGCTAGGATCCAGACCGACATCATGATCACCTGGACGTTGACTCCCAGGAGCGAGGCGACCTCGGGGTTCATCGCCGAGGCCCGCATCGCCAGCCCCAGCTGAGTATAGCGGAACAGGGCCAGGAAGCCGGCTGCCGCCACGGCCATCACCGCGAGTGTGCCGATCTGGTCGTAGCTGATGGAGAAGCCCCCAATGGTGACCGTACCCTGCTGGAACAGGCTGGGGATTCGGTAAGGCTCCTGGGCGCCCCACAGGAACACCACCACCGCGTAGATCAGGGTGTAAAGTCCGAGAGTGCGCACCGTGAGGTTTAAGTGGTTGGCGGCTGGTCGCGGTCGCAGCAGCACGAAGTAAACTATCGCGCCGAGCCCACCCGATAGCGCGATGGTCGCCAGCCATGCCGCCCACAGTGGGATGTCTAACGGCAGGAAGAACATGAGCAGCATGAACACGCTGAATGTGCCCATGTCCCCCTGCGCAAAATTGGCGACCGCGGTGGTGCGGAAGATGAGGACGATCGCCAGGGCCAGCAACGCGTAGATGCCGCCGTTCAAGATGCCCGTCGCCATCGTCGAGCCGATCAGGGAGGTGCTCATGCTCGCTCCGTCCGGTCAGGTCACTTCGGGATCGGCAGCGAATCTCCGACCTTGAATGCGCCGCCTTCGACGCTGAAGACGTAAAGTGCACCCAGCCCCATGCGCTGCTCGGGCGAGAAGGCGATTTTGCCGGCAATGCCCGGATCGAAGCCGTCGAGCCCATCAAAGGCCGCCAGTAGGCTGGCTCGGGTAAGATCCGTTCCCGCCCTTTTGAGTCCCTCGGCCATGACCTTGGCCGTGAGGCAGCCGAACATGGTATAGTGCGATGGCGGCACGGATTTGTCGAATTCAGTGAGCGCATCGACGCAGTCCTTGGCCTCGGGCGCATTTGGCGGCAGCACCACACCTGGGGCCATGAGGATGCCATCGACGCCGTTACCGACGGCCCGCAGAAAGGCCTCGTCCGTCAGCGTGGAGACGCCGGTGATCGCCTTGGGCTTCCAGTTCTGCCGCTGCATCTCGATCACGAAGCGGGCAGCACCCGGCGAGCTGTCGTTGAGTACAACCAGATCCACATTGGCGTCCTTGGCCTGCAGGGCAAAGGCGCCGCGCTCGGGCGAGGAGACCTCCATCAGCGCGTCCACGACGACCTTGACCCCGGCCTTGGCGAGAATGTCGTTCATCGTCTTCTGGACATCCTCATGCCCAGCGATGTTGAAAGTGAAGAGAGCGGCCGTCTTCGGTTTGGCCTGCTCGATGACATAGGGCAGCAGCACCGAGAGCTGCGTCGGATAGAGCGGCAGCAGGGCCAGCACATTCGGCTTTGGCGGCTCCACGATGCGCTGCAGCCCGGCATAAGGGAACAGATACGGGACCTCCGTCTTCTCCAGGGCAGCCAGCGCTGCTGCCGCTGTCGCCGTGCCGCAGCCGCCGAGGACGGCGAAGACCTTGTCCTGCTGCAGCAGCCGCCGGACATTGCCCGTGGCTCGTTGGGCTGAATAGCCGTCATCCAGCAAATCGTATTGGATTTTGCGACCCACGACGCCGCCGGCGGCATTGATCTTGGCGATATAGGACTGGGCACCTGCGGCGACACCTGAACAGGGTGCTGCCACGGGGCCCGTCGTGGCATTGGTCGCACCGAGCAGGACAGTGTCGCTGGTGACGCCATCCTCGGCATGAACTGACGTGGCGATCAAAGTCAGAGCCGCTGTCACGGCTGAAATCAAGTATCGTCTAAGCATTTTCCATCCCCAATGACTGCGCCCTGTTGGTCTTCTGCCTGTGTCGGGCGATGTGTTGTGACTGCAGTTCTAGTTCGAGTAGCGCCCTCCGGTGACGTGTACGACCTCGCCGGTAATCCACGAGGCTCTGTCTGATGCGAGGAACAACACCGCGTCCGCGATGTCTTCCTCTCGGCCGAGCCGCGGGATCGGCGTGTTTTCGATCGTCTTGGCCTTGATCTTCTCGTAGTGCGGCAACGCACGCACGAGGGGTGTTTCGATGAAGCCCGGGGCCACGCAGTTGACGGTAATATTGAAACGTCCCTGCTCGCGCGCCTGGGAGCCGGTGAAGCCGATCAGTCCGGCCTTCGCGGCGGAGTAATTGGCCTGCCCTGGATTGCCGTGATGTGCTCTTGAGGCGATGTTGACGATGCGCCCCGACCGGCGTTCCGCCATGATCGGCATTACCGCCTTGGTGCACAGGAAGGTGCCTTTGAGCGTCACGTCCACGACGGCGTCCCAGGCCTCCTCGGTCATCTTGATCAGCAGCGAATCCTTCACCACCCCGGCATTGTTCACCAGCACGTCGATCTGGCCGAAGGTCTCCATCGTGCGGTCCACCAGATGGGCGACGCTGTCGGCTCGGACGATGTCCGTTTCCACGGCGATCGCCTGCCCGCCTTTGTCGCGCAGCGTCTGCGCGGTCGCCTCTGCCGCCTCCGCATTGATGTCGCAGATCACCACGCGCGCGCCCTCGGCTGCGAATTCAGCGGCAATCACGGCACCGATGCCCCGCGCCGATCCCGTGACGATGACGACCTTGTCCGTAAGGCCCAGATTCATTCTAAGCTCCCGTGTCGGCGACATCGCCGGCGTGGTGAACATGTTCCTCCGCCAGCTCCCAAATGAACCGCGCCGCGGGGCTCTCGCGCTCTTCCTTGATGTGTCCCACCAGTCCGGCCGCGCGGCTGATCACAGCGATTCCCCGGATGATATCGACGGGGATCTCCATGTCCGACAGGATCGCACCAATCGCACCCGTTACATTGATGGTGATATGCCGCCCCGCGGCCTCGTCCACCGTCTTCCCCAGGATCATGAGCGCATCCACATGTCGCCCCGCCAGCCCGTGTTCGCGTGCGACTGCAAGGATCACCGGTGTGCGCGGATCATCCGGCCTGTGGAGATGATGGCCGAAGCCGGGCAGCAGCCGCTTCTCCTGCCGGTAGCGCATCACCGTCTCCCGCGCCTGCTCCTCGAGCGAACCCTTTCCCGCGACGAGAGCCTGCAGCAGCCGCGCGGAATCCTCGATGGTCCCGATAAACTGGCTCCCCACCGCCAGCAGCCCGGCCGCCACGGCCGCCTGCGGTGCCTCGGGCGAAGATAGCGCGATCATCCGCGTGGTGATGGCGCTCGGTGTCAATCCATGCTCCATGAGTGTCACCAGGATCGCATCCAGCATGGCAGTCTCGGCGACCCGCGGCCTCCGGTCCATGAGATGGAAGAAGATCATCTCTGTGAAGCTAATCTTACCGATCAGATCTTTGCATAGGTCCACATTGTGCACGAACACTTGGTCATTTGTATATCGGCAGAGCTTGGTTGTCGGTGTTTTGCTCATCTGTCGGGTTACGCCTTCGCTGCAGGGTTGGCCAGAGCTTGGAGGCTCGCGCGGGTCTCCGAAAGCTGGACGAGGCAGCTCAGCGCATGCTCCTCCGCCTCCCGGGCCGCCTCAGGCCCATCCGCTATCGATCTGATCACTGCTTTCGCCGCCGTCACCGCCGGCACGGACAACCGCGAGACGCGGCTGGCCATCTGCTGCGCCCGCTCTGCGATCTCTGCGGCCGGGACCACCCAATCTACCAGTCCCAGCCGCAACGCTTCATCAGCCTTCACCACCTCGCCGGTCACCAGCAGCCGCCGCGACAGCTGGGTGCTGGTCGTCGCCACCAGCCGCTGGATCGTCGACCCCGCTGGCAGCACGCCGAAACGCGCCTCGGGCACGCCCATGACGCAGCGATCTGAAGCAATGCGCAGATCGCAGGCGAGCGCCAGACCCACCCCCGCCCCCAGCACGGCGCCGTCGATCTCAGCCAGCACCGTAGGCCCACATTGATCCAGTCTCTCGAACAAGCCGGTCCAGGCTCGGCTGTCCTTCACGATCTCTGACGGTCCGTTCTCCGGAGCGATCCAGGCCTTGAGACGGGCGGCGTCGGCACCCGCGCAGAAGCTTCGGGCTCCAGATCTCAGATGCAGTACCGCCGCGCCCTTGGCCTCCGCCTCGGCGATTGCGTCATGCAGGCCCGACACCATCTCATCGTCCAGGGTCGCATCGGGTTCGCCGTCCCAGCGTGCCGTCAGAACCTTACTGAAGAATGCGGTCTCGACCTTCATCTGCCGTCACTCCCGCCGCTTGTAGCGTGGCACCAGCATGCCGTTACCGCAGCGCTCCCAGAGGAGGCTGAGCGGCATTCCGATCCTCAGATCCTCGGGCGCCACATCGACAACATTGCTGATCACACGCACATCATCGAAGGACGGATATCGCACGATGGCGATGTTGTAAGGCAGCGCCGGCCCGATCGCCGGATGGGCGCCGTGATGCACCACTGTGAAGCTGAAGAGTTCACCCTCGTCCGCGGCTTCTGTCCATTGAAACTTGAAGGATTTGCACTTCGGACAAACCGGCCGCGGCGGATGGCGGAAATGGCCGCACGCGGTACAGTGCTGAAAGCATAGCCGTCGCTCCTGGCACGCGGCCCAGAAGCCCTCATCGTCAAAGAGCGGCTCGGGTCCAGGGATCTCGGCAGGAAGATAGGACATCAACTCAGGCCCCCAATATAGCAGCGCTTGAGGGCGGCCCGGCAAGGCCTCCCGTCACCAGGCACAGTTCCGCGTCCCGCACCTGCGACGTCGATGTCCCTCGGATCTGTCGTGCACCTTCCAGGATCAGGTTCATGCCGTGGATATAGGCCTCTGATAAATGGCCGCCCGAGGTATTGATTGGCAGCCTTCCGTTCGGCCAGCGGATGCATCCATCCGCCAGGAAGCCGCCCGCCTCGCCGCGGCCGCAAAAGCCGTAATTCTCGAGGCTCATCATCACCAGCCCGGAGAAGTGATCGTAGATTTGCGCCACATCGATATCGGTCGCAGTGACACCGGCTCCCTCATAGACCTGCCGTGCCACCATGGTGCCGTTGCCTGTGCCATACTCCTCCACCGGCATGTTGTGGGTGCCGAGAGCGCCCGTCCCCCAGCCGGCATTGGTGCCCTGGGCGGCCGACAGGATGCGGACCGGCTTCTGCCTGAGGTCGCGGGCCCGCTCCAGGCTGGTCACGATCACGGCACAGGCGCCGTCATTTTCCTGACAGCAATCATAGAGGCGAAGCGGACTGGCGATCATCCGCGAGGCCAAATAATCCTCGAGGGTCATCGGTTTCTTGCCCATGACCGCCCGTGGATTGCGTGTCGCGTTGTCCCGGCCACTGAGAGCGATTTCCGCCATTTCCTCCGGCTTGATGCCGAAATCATGCATATAGCGCTGAACGAGCGGCGCGATCATGTTGGGCGGCGAGAACATGCCGAAGGGTGCCAGGAAGTTGTTGCCGGGGCGCGCCGCGTTGAACTGGCCGTAGCGACGCTGCTGGCCCTGACACAGCCCGCGGAACACAGCGACAACGTCGGCCGCGCCGGATTCGATCGCCGTCTTTGCGTGCAGCAGCGCGCCGCACGAGCCGGTGCCGCCGCCGCCCCACACCAGCGAGGCATAGCGCAGCTTGGGCAGGCCGAGATTGTCCTGCATATAGGACGGCTCGTTCCGGTCACCGGCATAGGAGCAGAGCCCGTCGATCTCGTCTATCGCCAGGCCCGCGTCCGCCGCCGCTGTCGCGAGCGCGGCGCAGGTGAGCTGTAATTCGCTCTGGTCAGCGAAGCCGCCCCAGCGTCGATATTCAGTCTCGCCGACGCCAACGATGCACGCCTGTTGCGTGGGCGTTGTCACGAAGCGGCCCCCTCTGGCCTTCTGTTCAGCCAATGCAGGGGCAGCCCCGGCCGGGGCCAATCCATGGCGACCAGCTTCCCGGCCGAGGACAGAGTGATGTAAGCGGTGCGCAGATCCTCGCCGCCGAAGCAGATGTTGGTCGGGAAAATATCAGGCATGGCATGGCGCTCGATCACCTCGCCTTTGGGCGTCATCACCGTGATGCCGCTATGGGGGAGATCGGCGACACAAATATTCCCCTCGGCGTCGATCGCCAGGGAATCGAAGATCGAATAGGTGGACACGCCGCCGACAAAATGACCCCGTTCCCAGGGCACCGGCCCCTTGACGCGGCGGATCTGTCCCGGCCCCGTCAACTCGAACGCCCACATCCGCCCACTAGGCGACTCCGCCACATAGAGCGTCTGGTCGTCCGGCGAGAGGCCGATTCCATTGGCACCCTCCACGGGGAAGATCACCTGCTTGATGAAGGATCCGTCGACATGGGCGTAGAACACCGCTCCTCGGTCCCGCGATCGCGCATAGACCTTGCCGGGATCGGTGAAATAGAAGCCCCCATACTGGTCGAAGACGATGTCGTTGGGCCCGCGGAGGGGCTGATCCCCACACTGGCGATAGAGCACCTCATGGGCGCCGGTCTTAAGGTCCACCACGTCGATCCAGCCGCCGGCATAGTCCTCGGGCGCCAAGCCGGGCAAGGTGAGATCCCCCACTTGATGAAAGCTGAAGCCGCCGTTGTTGCAGACATAGCAGCGTCCATCCGGCCCGATCGCTGCGCCATTGGGCCCGCCGCCGAGCTCAGCTACGACCTCCTGGCGGCCATCCGCAGTAATGCGCTTGAGCGTCTTGCCCTGGATCTCCACCACTAGAAACGACCCATCGGGCATGGCGATGGGCCCTTCGGGAAAACGCAATCCGCTCGCCACCTCCCGCAAGTCCATGAGGCCTCCCATTGCTCATCCAGGGAGTTCATGCTTCCACATTCTGTAGAATGTTTCAACTGGTGGAAGTGTATTCACGAGGCCGGAAATGTGGCCTCCGTCCACCTTTCGTTGACACCTCCATAAAACTGCACTTCAATATACGGAAGGATCTTTCTACGACATGAATTCGGCGAGGCAACGCCGGCCAAGGGAGGAAAGATATGAACCTGTTTCGGACCCGCGTGATCGCGGCGCTGGTGGGATTGACCCTGTCGCTGGTCATGGCACCCAAGGCGGACGCCGCCGACCCGGCATTAATCGAGGCCGCGAAGAAGGAAGGTGAACTCACAGTCTATGGGTGCGATCCAGGGCAGACGCCGGTCTACATCGAGGCCTTCAAGAAGCTCTATCCAGAGATCAACGTCACTTCTTATTTGGCCGGTTGCTGGCAGATCTACAATCGTCACGTTACGGAGCGCGGGGCCGGCAAGCAGGTTGCGGATGTCTTCTTCTCACTTGAGGATGTCTTGACCCGCATGCAGTCTGAGCAGTTGCTGACGCCCTACAAATCGCCCGAACTCGCTAACTTCCCAGCAATGGCGGCGCCGGAGGGAAAAAACTACTCACTCGTCAAAGTTCTGATTCTCGGCATGGCTGCCAACAAGGATTTCGTGAAGGACATGCCGTTGCCCCGCGACTGGTTTGACTTTGCCAGTCCGAAGCCGGAATGGCGGGACATGATCACTTTCTACGATCCGCGCACCTCCTCCGCCGCTTTCTCGCTTCTTGCTCTTCTTTATCAGAACTTTGGCGAGGAGAAGACTGCAGCGATCTACCAGGGCTTGGTGAAGTCTGGCGCGGAGCTTGCGCCGACCACCCCGGCCGGCATGTCTAAACTCCTGTCCGGCGAAAAGCCGCTGATGTTCTATATCGTCAACAACCACTATAGCGGTGCGGTCGCCAAGGGTGCCCCCATCGAATTTATTGTTCCAAAGTCTGGCACCGTCGCTCTGCCGTTCGCAGTCTCCGTCCTTGATGGTGCCCCGCACTCCGCAGCAGCCAAGCTTTTTGCTGACTTCATGCTCAATGAGGTGCAGGTCATAGTACAGAAGGCTAACGAGTATGCCCTGAAGAACGGCTCTCAACCGCCCCAGGGCATGCCGGCCCTTGACAGTGTCAAGCTGCTGCCCCTTGACGTCGGTAAGGCACTCGCCGATCAGGAGCAGTTGATCGCCTGGTGGCAGAAGACCACCGGCATTCGTTGAACGCCAGCTCATGTCCTTGAGTGTCGAGGCGCTCGACAAGTCCTACGGTGCCCACAAGGTCCTTAAATCTGTCACCGAGACCTTTGCGGAGTGCGAGATTTCGGTGCTGTTGGGGCCGAGCGGATGCGGCAAGACAACCACCTTACGCTGTATCGCCGGCCTCGAACGACCTTCCGCCGGCCAGATCCGAATTGACGGTCGCCTCGTCTACCGGGCAACCCCCCCGGTTTGGGTGCCAGTGGAACAGAGGCGGATCTCCATGGTCTTCCAGTCCTACGCGATCTGGCCCCACATGACAGTCTTCGAGAATGTCAGCCTGCCGCTGAAGGCGGCCGGGCAGTCGCGCGAAAAGATCATGGCGGCAGTTCAGACGACACTCCAGCAGGTCAATCTGGATGCCTTTGCCGACCGCAGCGCCACTCAGCTCTCCGGTGGCCAGCAGCAACGCGTCGCCCTTGCCCGCGCCATTGTATCCGAGTCACCTGTGATCCTGATGGATGAGCCCTTAAGCAACCTCGATGCGAAGTTGCGCGTTACCATGCGAGGTGAGATTCGTGCCCTTCAGCGGCGGCTTGGGCGCACGATCCTGTTCGTGACCCATGACCAGGAGGAGGCCATGTCTCTCGGAGACACGGTCTATCTCTTCCGCGAAGGCCAGGTCATCCAGAAGGGCCCGCCGAAAGCTCTCTACGACAATCCCGCAACCCGCTATGCCGCCGAGTTCCTCGGCCGGGCGAACATTCTGACTGAGTTTTCATGGAGTTCAGCGCCCGACGGGGCGGTGATTTCTCTTCCTGGTGGCACAACATTGCCTGCGCCTTCCGACGCACCGCCGCCTGACGGTGCAGTGCTTTGCATCCGCCCGGAAAAATGGCGTGTTGTCAGCCCCGGGCATCCTGGTTCCCTGAATGGCCGTGTCATCGACACGAGTTTTGTTGGCGACCGCACCGAATGCCGGATCGACAGCCCGCTGGGGGAAGTCTTGGTTATGGAACTTAATGCCCCCGACCGTAATCCTGGCGATCCAGTGGGCCTCATGGTCACCGCGGCCGATATTAAGGTGATCGGAAGGGATTAGCCATGTCAGCTTATGCAGGAACCGCCAGACAGAACCTGCCGACAGTGTTGCTCCTGGCCCTCCTGTCCCTTGTCATCCTCGCCCTCGTAGTGGCTCCCCTGTTCGCTATCCTTTATCGCGCCTTCGTCGACGTTCAGGATGGAACTCTACACTTGACGGATCGCCACATAGTGGAGGTTCTCACGACAGACATCTATTGGCATGCATTTGGCAATACTCTTCTGGTCTCCTGCGGTGCCGCTGTCATCGCCACCGTGCTCGGCACCTTCTTCGCCTGGGTCTTTGTTCGAACCAACACCGTCGGCCGCGCCGTCCTTGAACAGATCAGCCAGTTGCCGATCTTTATTCCGCCCTTCGTCGGCGCCGTAGCTTGGGTACTCCTGGCTGCCCCTAGGGTCGGCATACTGAACCGTATGTTGATGGAGCTGAGCATCCCAGGCGGGCTTGACGTCTATACCCATGGCGGCATGCTCAGCGTCATCGGCCTCTATCTCGCGCCCTATGTCATGATGATCGTAGCCGGCAGCCTGCGCAGCATGGATCCGAGCCTTGAGGAAGCCGCACAGGTTGCCGGCCTCACGAAGATGCAGACTGCGCTCCGTATTACCGGCCCCGTCCTGGCGCCCGCCATTCTGTCCGGTGCCGTTCTCGCCTTCACCATAGCGATCGGTCTCTTCGGGACCCCGGTCGTTCTCGGCTGGTCGCGCCAGATCCTTCTGCTCACCTCACGCATCTGGATTAGTGCGCAAGAGGTCCCGCCCGATTATGGCGTCATGGCGGTGCTGTCGATTTACCTCTTGCTGCTGTCCAGCATCGCCGCTCTTATCCAGCGTGCCCTCCTGAAGGACCGCAACTACGTTACCATCACCGGCAAGGGTTTCCGGCCCCGACTGGTGGAGCTAGGCGGCTGGGGCTGGCTCAGTCTCGCGATCGCGATCTTTTATGTGTTTTTCACCATTGTCGCACCAATCGCCGTCCTGATCGCTGCAGCCTTGTCGCAATATACCTGGTCCGCCGACTTCTCTTTCGACAACTTTGTTCAGGCGATTTCCTCCGATGACGTCTGGTTCACCATGCAGAACAGCGTCATTATCTCCATTGTCTCCGCCACTATCGCCACCGTCCTCGGCATCTGCATATCCTGGATCGCCATCCGCACCCGGCTTCCAGGTCGTCATGTTCTGGAGCACCTCATCCTCCTGCCGATCTCGATCCCCGGCATCGCCTTCGGAGTCGGTGTCATGCTGGTCTGGATCGGCGCCCCCGTCACTGTCTATGGTACCGCGATCATCATCGTGTTCGCCTTTGTCGGCCGCTTCACCGCCTACGCCGTTCGCTCCATTTCCTCGAGCCTGGTTCAGGTTCACCCGGAGCTGGAGGAGAGCGCCCGCATCATTGGCTATGGTCCTCTTCTCACCTTCGCCCGCATTACCCTTCCGCTGATCCTTCCCAGCATCCTTGCCGGCTGGCTCCTCCTGTTCAGCTTCTTCATGACCGAGCTTTCCATGGTTGTGATCCTGTACACCGCCGCCAGCCGGACATTTTCGGTGCTTTCCTTTGAGGTTTGGAACGTCGGCGATTTTTCCAAGCTTGCCAGCTACTCGCTCCTGCAGATGGCGATTGGCGTGTTGTTTATGACTCTCCTCAAGCTCTTCTTTGGGAGCAAGACTAGCTGACATTTAAATATTTCAAACCAGTGGCACCCAGCCGCTTTTCGCCAGCCAGCGCAGCTTTGCGCCAGACCCTAGGAGACAGTTGATGGCACCCCGCAATCCCCTTCTCGAGAAAGTCAAATCCGGCCGTACGGCTCTCGGCGTCTGGGCAAATGATCCGCAAACGGTCGAACTCTGCGCCCATCTCGGCTTCGACTGGATCATGATCGACATGATGTTCACAGGCATGGATTTCGGTGACGTTCAGAACATGATCCGCACCTGCGAGGCGGCCGGCATCACCCCCGTCGTGCGCGCCCACAGCAACCCCTGGCTCGGCTACGACCACCGCATCGCCGTGGACCTCTCGCGCCTCCAGGGGATCGGCGCGCAATTCGTGCTCGTCTCCCATTCCGGCATCCAGGAGATCCAGGAAGCGCTCGAAGTCGCCAAGGATTGGCATCGCCGCGCCCTCTGGGTCCATCCTTTCAAGAGCCGCGATTGGGAGCAGCGGACGGACGAAATGATCGACGGCTCCTACATCATCCCCCATGCCGAAAGCCAGGGCTCCGTCGACACCTTGGAGGAGACCCTCGACCTTCCGGATCTGAAAATGTTCTTCTTCGCCATGACCGATCTGAGCAAGGTCTTGGGTAATTCCAAGAAGCCGAATTGGGATAGCCCGGAACTTTGGAGCTTTGTCGACAGGGCGGTGAAGAAGGGCAAGGAGCGCGGCATCGTCATCGGCGCCAATACGAGCTACGCCTACACGATGAAGGAAATGCGCGAGCGGGTGAAACGTTTGCACGATGCCGGCGTACGGTTCATCATGATCCAGGGCGCCCCTTTCCTGTTCCAGGTTGCAATGAACGAATTTCTCACCGGAGTTCGCCAGGATCTCGGATTAGAACTGTAGTTCTTCCAGGCCGGTTACCATCGTGGCAACCGGCCTGATCGTATCCACCCTCTGGTCCTGGCTCATCCGGCCGCCGCATCTTAGCGATCGCCCGCCATGCAATGAGGCCGATCACCTCGCTACAAACTTTGATCTCGTCACGAACGATCAGTCCTGGCGATTCTTCTCTTCGAACGCCCGGATGTCCTCGAAGCCAATCAACTTGTTGAACGCCTGAAACTCATAGGCGGAAGCTTCAGGTCGGTGCTGGTGCCATGGGTCTGGAGATGGAATAGGCGTCACGCAGGGCGCTGCCGGCGGAGAGAAAGCCGCCGAGGCCCGGATGAATAGCGAGCGCAAAACCCAGTTCCTTTTACCGGTCAGCAGATAGGAATGGAGTGCGTCCGCCATCGACCATGTTGGCCAGCATCGGCACCGAGAAGCTCCGGCTGATCTTAGCCAGTTCCTCTTCCGTCTCGGGCGACTCAATGAACAGGAGGTCGGTGCCAGATTCCGCATAGGCATGGCTCCGATCAAAGGTCTCGTTCAACCCCAAGGCTGTACGGGCCATCCGTGCTGGCGATGACATGAAGTCGTCGCTGTCGCGGGTGTCAACGGCGATCTTAATCTTGTCGACCATCTGCGGAGGAATGACTCGCCGATTCTTCGTATGCCCGCATTTCTGTGAGACTGGTCCTCGATCTGGATCGCCGAGACGCCGGCTCGTTCTTAGTCGCGCACATTGAGCAGCCCGCCATAACCAGTATCGGCATCGACGATGATAGGCGTCCGGGTACGCAAAAGGCCTTAGCAGGCTATTGCGCCGGGACCTATCCTCGCCACATCCCCCGCATCTTGCTCGCCACATCGATGCGGACCTGCCTTGCATCTGATCGGCTCGCTGAGGAGGCTGTCATGATCGACCAGCTCCGGCATTCAAACAGCGGCAGCAGAGACGGGGGGATGAAGCGGGTCCGTGCCGCATAGACGTGACGGTCGCCTTGGGGATTCTGCCCATAGGTGAAAAACCGCTGCGGGGTGACAAGGTGGAGATCGTCCTTCGCCCTTGTCATGGCAACATAGAGCAGCCGCCGCTCTTCTTCGATCTCCGCGGTGGTCCCGGCGCCGAGATCGGAGGGAATGCAGCCATCCACCACATTGAGCACGAAGACGGATTTCCACTCCTGGCCCTTGGCGGAATGGATCGTGGAGAGGTTTAAATAATCCTCATCCAGCAGTGGTACGCCCGACTGATCGCTTGTCGCATCTGGAGGATCGAGCGTCAGCTCGGTCAGGAAGCGTTCGCGCGAGGGGTAGCCCGCTGCGATCTGTCCGAGCTGCAGGAGATCGGCCTGCCGCATGACAGCATCCTCGTGAATGCGATCGAGATGCGGCTCATACCAGTGACGGACCCGCTCGATCTCGGCCGGCCAACCCATAGTGCCGGCGCGAAGCTGCTGCATGGTCTCGACGAAACCGGACCAATGCGCCCCAGCCCGTGGAGGTGCCGGGATGTCCGACAACGCCGAAAGCGGCTCCGGCTGTTCCGCCATGAGGTCGAGAACGCGCTGCGCTGAGCCTGGACCTACGCCGGGGAGAAGTTGCATGAGGCGGAATCCCGCGACCCGGTCGCGCGGATTTTGCGCGAAGCGAAGCGCCGCCAGCAGGTCCTTGACATGAGAACTGTCGAGAAATTTGAGGCCACCGAACTTTACGAAGGGAATGTTGCGCCGAGTGAGCTCCACTTCAAGCGGGCCACTGTGATGCGATGTCCGGAACAGCACGGCTTGCTGTTTCAAGACGGTGCCCGCCTCCCTGTTCTCCAACACCCGCTCGACGATGTAGCGAGCCTGGTCACCCTCGTCGCGCACACTAATGAGCTTCGGAAGATCCGCGGACATCCGATCTGTCCAAAGATTTTTGGTAAATCGCTCTGTCGCCAGCTCGATCACCCCATTGGCCGCGCCGAGGATAGGCTGGGTCGAACGATAGTTCCGGTCGAGCGTGATAATGTCGGCAACGGGGTCGAAGGCATTGGGAAAGTCGAGAATGTTGCGCACCGTGGCTGCTCGAAAGGAATAGATCGATTGGGCATCGTCTCCGACCACCGTCAGGCCCCGTCCATCCGGCTTAAGACTGAGGAGGATGGACGATTGAAGACGGTTCGTGTCCTGATACTCGTCAACCAGCACATGATCAAACCGGGATCCGATGTCCTCGGCGATCATGGGCTCGCTGATCGCCTGTGCCCAATAGAGCAGGAGATCGTCAAAATCGAGGACGTTGTGCGCCTGCTTGGCTTCGACATAGCGCGCGAAGAGCTCGCGCAGTTCCTTGTCCCAGCCAGCGCACCAAGGAAAGGCCCTCAGGAGTACCTCATCGAGGGGCATCTCCGCATTGACAGCGCGTGAGTAGATCGCAAGGCAGGTTCCTTTAGTTGGGAAGCGGCTCTCCATCTTGGAGAGTCCGAGCTCATGCCGCATCAGATTCAGGAGATCCGCCGAATCCTCGCGGTCGTGGATGGTGAAGGCTGGGTCAAGTCCGATCTGCTCGGCATATTCGCGCAGCAGCCTTGCGCCGATCCCATGAAATGTTCCGGCCCATGCGAGGGCATCGGTGGCCATCTCCGAGGCAGCGCGACGGGAGAAACGTCATCAGCAGAATGCGCCTTGGATCGGCGCCGCTTACGATGAGATGAGCGACGCGATGTGCCAAGGTATTGGTCTTGCCCGAGCCGGCCCCGGCGATGACGAGAAGAGGAGCAGCCGTGGGCATACCCTGGGCATCAATCCCATGCTCGACTGCTCGTCGTTGCTCGGGATTGAGCCTTTCGAGATATGCCAAGGATTCTAATGGCGATTCGCTGTGCAACGGCATGCTGCACAGAAACACCTTTCTTGTTTTGTTCGCAACAGACCAGCGGTGGGCGGACGACGCCACTAACTGAGACATGGAAAACACGTAGATTGCCGCCAACCTTTATAAAGTGGGCCTCCCACCGCTTTTTTAGGACGGGATTTAGGTCAAATCGGATTTTGAATACGCGTTCAAAGAAAGGGCAGCGGCGGCTCTTTTTAAACAATCGTGAAGGTCGCCGCGTAGGTAATAGCCGACATAATCATTGTAATGACCAGGCATCCGCCACGACTCCAAGCTCTCGACGCCGCGAATGGAAGCGCGAGATCTACAACTGACTTGGGTCTGCTGCACGGCCACAACTTACTTGTCCCGCGGCATGGAACGACGTGGCGAAAGCTAAATGAGTTTCGCGGTCGACGGTCGACGCAATGCTCCTCCGGTCCTATGACGTCAGGATCGCCATTCCAGGATGCTAATCAGCAAGGGAAGTGGCCGTTTTTTCGAGATGTGGACGATCGAAAATTTAGATCGTCGATCGTTCACTCGAACTTTAAGTCATTTTGCGCAAAACTTTCTTGTCGATATCGCCTTTTATCTCGGTCTTCGGGAGGGCGTCCATGACCACCCATTCCGTCGGCACCTTGAAAGGGGCCAGCCGCTGGCGGCAGAACGTCTCCAACTCGACCGGATCGGGCACGCAGTCCCGGCCGGCGACAAACGCTTTGATCTTCTGGTCTCGAATTGGGTCTGCCACCCCTACCACGGCAACTTCCTTCAACGATGGATGCTCGTAGAGAACGGACTCCACTTCTGTGGCCGAAACGTTTTTCTCCCGCGCGCTTGATGAGGTCGACATTTCTATCCACGAAGAACAGGTAACCCGCCCCGTCCACCATCCCCTGGTCGCCCGTATGCAGCCAGTTGCCCCTCAGGGTTCGCTTGGTCGCTTCGGGATCATTGAGATATCCCTTCATCACAGTTCGGCCTGGAAACCCGCCGACGACAATCTCGCCGACTTCGCCCGGTGAAAGTTCCTCGCCGGCCTCGTCAACGATGCGAACGCGCCGGTCGGCTGTTGGCAATCCAATCGAAGGCCAGTTCTGACGGCCGAAAACCGGCGAGGCGCGAAGCTGGAGGGCGATCACCAGCGAGCATGGAAGAATGGCGAGGAGCGCGTCAGTCGGCTCGTGCTGATCGGCCGCAATCTTCCGAAGGACGTGATCGAAGAAGGCTTTCTGAGGTGCCGGGCGTAGCCATGGCTCCACGGGAACTCACATTGGCCTCTCAGCCATCCGCCCTGCTCGACTTGGAGGGCAGGGAACTCGACTTTTCCGCCCCCGTTCGGATGGTGGGCTTTCTTGGCGATACGTTCGTTGCTGCGACCGGTGACGGCAAGATTGGATTTGTTGAATCCGATTCACCACTCCGACTGGCTCAGGTGCATGGTGGCGCGATCCTTTCGGCCACTGTCTTCCCAAGCCGACAAGCGCTTCTGACGGCCGGTGACGACGTGCTTCTGCGTCTAACAGGACTGAATGGTGAGTCGGAGACGATTGCGACGTCGCCTCATTGGATTGATTCAGTTGCCGCCTCGTCTACGGGATGGATCGCCTGGTCAAGCCGAAAGACCGTCCGTCTTCACAAGCTCGGCGGGGCAGAGATCGTCATCGAGACAGCCTCGTCCTGCCAATCATTGGCTTTTTCGCCTGACGGCTCGGGACTGGCAATCGCTCAATATGGCGGCATCTGGCTGATCGATCTCCAGCGACCGAAGAAGAAGCCCCCCATCCTCGAATGGAAGGGAGCCCATCTCAGAGTGCGCTGGAGTCCCACAATTCACGCTTTCTCGTATCGGCGATGCTGGAGAATGAACTCCATGTCTGGAAAATGGGGAGCGGCATGCACGGTCAAATGGGCAGATATCCGACCAAGCCGCTTTCCTTCGCATGATCGGCTGATGGCCATGAACTCGCGACGTCGGGTGCCGATTGCATCGTCTTCTGGCCCTTCGTCGGCAAGAATGGACCGATCGGCAGTTCGGCCAGGGTTTCGATGAGCTCAGCGACACCCGTTTGCGCGATTGCTTACCATCCGAGGAGCAAACTGATGGCCGCCGGCCACCGCGACGGATCGATCTTGTTTTTCGACCCGGAGGAAAACGACGCGATCCTTGTCCGCAAGCCCAACGGCTCCCCGATCGCTGACATGGCCGTCAGCGAGGACGGCCTGCTCTTTGGTTATGGGTGCGAGAGCGGAGGCGCAGGCCTCATTCCGACAACGGGCAACGGACGATGAGCGGTTTCTTCAATCCCTTCGCGCCGAAAGCTCGGGGCGCCGGCGACAGCTCCACCAGGATCAAGCATTGGGTCCGCAAATATCTTCCTTTGCCGGACGATGTCGTCGTGTCAGTCAATCAGATCTCGTGCCGAGAAGCCGGTTGCCCCGACATCGAGACAGTTATTGGTATCTTCAGACCGGGGGAACCCGTGCAGAAATTGCGTCTCTTCCGGCCCATCACCGATGTAACCGAAGGGGATGTAGAAGAAGCCAGCCGGTCTGCACTGATCCGACGACCGGCTGACCCCCAGTGAACGTCCCCTACCCCGTCCTCACTCTGCAATGATCTGAACCATCTCATCATAAGGCCAACCGTCGTCAACGAGCACTTCGGTGGGGCGTAAACACCCTCTCAAAATGCGGCGTGCCTCTCGGCTGGCGCCCTGCTCGGATGAGAGCCGCGTTGTTTCACGTCACATCTCAGGAAGATCGCGATTGTATGTAATGTTATTACATTACATAATTTCAACCTTTTGGAGGTTTACCATGAATGTATCTGTTCCGGCGCCAGCCCCGTCAGGGGCGACTGTTGTCCGGCGCCGCCCGACGCGCGCAGACGCCGAAGCGGCCGTGCGGACCCTGATCGAATGGGCGGGGGACGACCCGGATCGGGAGGGTCTTGTCGGCACTCCGGACCGTGTCGCCCGTGCTTATGAGGAATTCTTCGAAGGCTACAACGTCGATCCGATTGCCCTTCTGGGAAAGACGTTCGACGAGGCCAACAACTATGACGACATGGTTGTGCTCCGCGATATCCGTCTGGAGTCGCATTGTGAGCATCACATTGTGCTAATCCTCGGTAAAGTCCATATCGCTTATCTGCCGAAAGGCCGCGTCGTCGGCATCAGCAAGCTCGCCCGTTTGGTCGAGGTCTTTTCCAAGCGCCTGCAGATCCAGGAAACTCTGACGGCTCAGATTGCCGGAGCCATCCACCAAGTGCTGGAGCCGCGCGGCGTCGCCGTCGTGATCGAGGCGGCGCATATGTGCATGACGACGCGCGGCATCAAGAAGCCGGGTGTCAACATGGTGACGCGCCGCTTTTTTGGAGAATTCCTCACCGATCGAGAACTGCGCCAGGAGTTCCTGTCGTCGATCACAGGACGGCGGGAGACGTTCGGATGAGGGCCCCTTCTTTCCACGCGCAGTTCGCATGCCGATGCTTTGTCCTGCGGAGGAACACCGAATGATCAGGCGCAATCCTCGCGGAGATTGGCCGACCGTCGCCGAAACCGCCTTTATCGACCCCACCGCGATCATCTGCGGCCTCGTCATTGTCGAAGAGGATGTCTTTATCGGTCCCTATGCGGTGATCCGGGCCGACGAGACCGATGACAACGGCGATCTGCAGCCGATCAGCATCGGCCGGGGGACGAACATCCAGGACGGAGTCGTCATCCACTCGAAATCCGGCGAGGCGGTCACGATCGGCTCCCGCACATCGATTGCCCACCGATCGATCATTCATGGGCCTTGCACGATTGGCGACGACGTTTTTGTCGGCTTCAACTCGGTCGTGTTCAACTGCACGATTGGTGACGGCGCCCCGATCCGGCACAACTCGGTCGTCGAGGGCTGCCATCTTCCGGCTGGCTTCCATGTGCCCTCGACCACGACGGTCCACTCAGATTCCGATCTCGCTGGCATCCCTCAGGTGACGATTGACGTGACCGCATTCTCCGAACACGTAGCGCGCACCAATGTCGGACACGCACATAATTATCGGAAGCTGCGGAATGACTTCTGAACGGTCGCATCAAGACATGAATTTTGGACCCTGCTGATGCTCACATGGCACATTCCTTCAACGTGTTCGCCAGCTGACTGTCTTGAGTGAGGGCGCTAATCAATTCGCTTCCCGCTTCTGTGAGTGACCACTTCGACATTTGGCGCGCTTAGGCAGCAATGATTGAAAATAGGCCTTTAGCCGAGCGGCAGCAATTCGCAAGCGGGACGGTTTAGTGGACTGACGGCTTTCGTCCCCCGAGCTTTCAGCCCGTCAGCCGTTTCCTTCTTCGGCCAATTAGGTTGCGCGGCATGGCACGCCTGCAAGACCGCTGGCACAAAGCGATCTCTTACCCAGAAACAGATCTGGGCACTTGGAATGCACGCGGCCTTCGGTAACATTAGACGATGTCTCCCTCACCTCTAAGCTCCCCGCCCAACCCGGCCAACGCTCCCAGCCGGCGCTTCTTCGCCGACATCGGCATAGCTCCCGGTGCGCGGGTACTTGATGTCGGTTGCGGCAATGGTGACCTCAGTCGGTATGTAGCTGAGCTTGCTGGACCGGGCGGCGAAGTAGTCGCGATCGACCGGAGCGAACAGGCGCTGGCGATGGCGAAAATGACGAACGCAGCTTCGGATATCGCGCAGATCCAGTACCGGGCGGTCGATCTTTCGGGTGACTTTCCCGATCTAGGTCATTTCGATGTAATCGTCGGCCGTCGCGTGCTGATGTACCTACCCGATGCCTCCAAGACCCTGGAGCGGTTAGCGGCGCTCGCCAAGCCAAATGCAATCCTTGCTTTTCAGGAGCACGCACGCGCCGGCCTTCCTTCGGGACTTGGAGATCTCACGTTACACCGCCAACTTTACAATTGGAACTGGAGCACAATTGCAGCTGAGGGAGGTGATGTGGAGTTAGCGCTCCGGCTCGCCGAGCTTATGCAGCAGCTGGGGCTTTCGGTCGAGGAAGCGCGCGGCGAGGCCATCTTGCTCCATCCCGACCAGCCCTCATTCCTGCCTACACTGACGCGAACGATGCTCCCGCGAATAGTCGAGCGCGGCATCGCTAGCGTTGAGCATATCGATCTCGACACGCTGTCGCAGCGGATCGAGGACGAGCATCGCGCCGCGGGTGGCATGATCGTTTGGGACCTCGCCTTCTTTATTTCAGCTCGCACCCGACCGGCCTCTCGTTGAACGTCCGTATTCGGGCGACTGCGAGCGCGCACTGAACGACGGAGTTGGGGCCCGAAACAGGCCGTCCGGTATCGGCGAGGGCTGGCGATAAGCTGCCAGAGCGACAAGCCTCAGCTCCGCAGTCCCGGCGCTTCCTGGCCCGTGCGCTCGACATATTCGGTATAGCCGCCGCCAAAGAGATGCGGGCCGTCCGGTGTCAGCTCAAGCACGCGGTTGGAGAGCGCCGCCAGAAAATGGCGGTCGTGGCTGACGAAAAGCATGGCACCTTCGAAGCGCGACAGCGCCTCGACCAGCATCTGCTTGGTGGCGATATCGAGATGGTTGGTAGGCTCGTCGAGCACCAGGAAGTTCGGAGGGTCGAACAGCATCTTGGCCATCACCAGCCGCGCCTTCTCGCCGCCTGACAGCACGCGGCACCTCTTCTCGATCTCGTCGCCGGAAAAGCCGAAGCAGCCCGCGAGCGCCCGCAAGGCGGCTTGTCCGGCCAGCGGAAAGCTATCTTCCAGCGACTGCAGCACGGTGCGCTCTGCGTCGAGCAACTCCATGGCGTGCTGGGAGAAATAGCCCATCTTGACACTAGGGCCCCGCGTCACCGTGCCGGAATCGGGCTCAGACGCGCCGGCGATCAGCTTGAGCAGCGTTGACTTGCCCGCGCCATTGACGCCCATCACGCACCAGCGCTCGCGCCGGCGCACCTGGAAGTCGAGACCGTCATAAATGGTGCGGTCGCCATAGCTCTTGTGCACGCCCTTGACCGTCGCGACGTCTTCACCCGAACGCGGTGCTGGCTGGAACTCGAAGCGCACCGTCTGCTGGCGCTTTGGCGGTTCGACGCGCTCGATCTTGTCGAGCTTCTTGATTCGGCTCTGCACCTGCGCGGCATGGCTGGCGCGCGCCTTGAACCGCTCGATGAAGGCGATTTCCTTCGCCAACATGGCCTGCTGGCGCTGGAACTGCGCCTGTTGTTGCGCTTCGGCAATGGCGCGCTGTTGGCGATAGAACCCATAATTGCCCGAATAGGACGTCAGCGCGCCGCCGTCGATCTCGATGATCTTGTTGATGACGCGGTCCATGAATTCGCGATCGTGCGACGTCATCAGTACGGCGCCGTCGAAACCCTTGAGGAAACCTTCGAGCCAGATCAGGCTTTCAAGATCGAGATGGTTAGACGGCTCGTCGAGGAGCATGATATCGGGGCGCATCAGCAAAATCTTCGCCAATGCCACACGCATCTTCCAGCCGCCCGACAGCGTGCCGACATCGCCATCCATCATCGCTTGGCTGAAGCCAAGGCCGTGCAGCACTTCGCGGGCACGCCCGTCCAGCGCGTAGCCGTCGAGTTCATCGTAGCGGCTCTGCACGTCGCCATAGCGGGTGATGATGTCGTCCATCTCGTCGGCGCGGTCTGGATCGGCCATGGCCGCTTCCAGCTCCGCCATCTCGGCTGCCAGCGCGCCGACCGGTCCAACTCCGTCGATTACCTCGACCACCGCGCTGCGGCCCGCCATGTCGCCGACATCCTGGCTGAAGTAGCCGATGGTCACGCCACGATCCACCGCGACCTGGCCCTCGTCCGGCATGTCCTCACCAGTGATCATGCGAAACAGCGTCGTCTTGCCGGCACCGTTTGGGCCGACAAGGCCAATCTTCTCGCCGCGCTGGAGTGCCGCCGACGCTTCGATGAAGACGATCTGGTTGCCGTTTTGCTTGCCGATGCTTTCGAAGCGGATCATGCTGGATTCCGGTCGGTGCGAGGATGGAGCCGCCTCAAACCATCTCACCCGCTGCCACGCAAGGGGCCGCAGCGTCACATGTTAGTTTTGCCGACGCTCGTATGCCGACCACGTTCTCATTCGTCTCAGCAGTCCAAGCAAGATAGCTTTTTGGGGGCCGGGAACGGACCGACCGCTTTCGGAGCCGACTCCTTTGCCGCCGTTCATGGCAGGAGGTAAGGAGGTCGAAAGCGGACCTTGTAAGACACCGTTGTCTTGCTTCATATTTTGTCACAGGTTTCGCGATAGTGCGTTCGGGCGCACCAGCCTGAGGTTGATCAGACGCCACCGATCGGCTACTTTCAGGCCATGATCAGCAACGTGTCGACCATCATTTCGACGATGATGATGCCGCTCTCCATTCTGGAAGCGGAACGTTTCGGCATGTGACCTCACCAGATCAACCGACACGCCAGAGCCGCTTCCATCCGAGGCGGCTTTTCCTTGTCCGGGAACCGCCTCATCCATTTGAGAGGAGTTTCCAACATGCCAACCGAACAGCCGCGAGGCGTTCTGATCGCGGGCCGCTATCTCACTACCGCTATTCCTTACGTGAACGCTGTGCCCCATATCGGTTTTGCTTTGGAGGTGGCACAGGCTGACGCTCTTGCCCGCTTCTACCGTCAGCAGGGATGGCATGTCCGTCTTCAGGCAGGAGCGGACGAGAACAGCATTAAGAACGTGCAGGCAGCGGAAACGGCGGGCCTTTCGGTTGTGGATCTGGTGGAGCGCAACGCGGCTCGGTTCCTCGCACTGAAGGAAAGCCTCGACCTTTCCTACGACGATTTCATCCGTACCAGCGCCGATCAACGCCACAGACGGGGCGTCGAGCGCCTTTGGAAAGCGTGCTTCGAGCGCGGCGACATCTACAAGCGCGCCTATAGCGGCCTCTACTGTACCGGCTGCGAGCAGTTCTACAACGCAGAGGATCTTGACGACGGCAAATGTCCTGAGCATGGCACCAAGCCGGAGCTGATCGAAGAAGAAAATTGGTTCTTCCGCCTCTCACGGTATGAATGCACATTGCGCGACCTTTATGTCAAAGGCGCCACCGAGATCGTTCCCGACGCCCGGCGCAACGAGGTGCTGTCGTGGATCGAGCACGGGCTTGAGGATTTCAGCATTTCGCGCAGCGCGGCTCGCGCGCGTGGCTGGGGCATACCCGTGCCCGGGGACCCCGAGCAAGTGATCTATGTCTGGTTCGACGCACTCGGCAACTACATCACCGCATTGGGCTATGGCAGCGACGACGGCGACACCCTGTCAGGTGGTGGACGCAGGCCATCTCGCGAGAACACGTCATCGGCAAGGGTATCACCCGTTTCCACGCGGTTTACTGGCCCGCCATGCTACTTTCTGCCGGTTTGCCCGTGCCGACACGAATTCTTGTCCACGGCTATGTCACCGTCGAGGGGCGCAAGATAGGTAAGTCGGCGGGCAATGCCATTGACCCCGTACCCCTTGCGGAGGAATTGGGGCCGGACGCCTTGCGCTACTTTCTGCTGCGGCACATCCGCTCGACGGGCGACGGCGACTTCTCATATGCGCGCTTCCGGCAGGCTTATGACTCCGAGCTTGCGGGGCAACTGGGCAATCTCGCGCACCGTGTCCTCAGCATGATCGAGCGCTACTGCGACGGAGTAGTGCCTACACCTTCCGAAGGCTTTGTCGAGAGCGACAGGCTATTACAAGCGGCCAACCGGCTTCCTGACATGGTGGCGGCGCATCTGCACGCCTTTGCCTTCGACCGCGCTATCGATGATATCTGGGCGTTCGTGGCAGATGCCAACCGATACGTATCAGAAAAAGCGCCTTGGGATCTGGCCAAGGTCGCAGCCTCGCCCGATGGGGAAGCGGCTGCGGCGGGCGAGGCCAAGTTGCACGACACCTTGTTGAGCCTGTCGGCTTCCCTGCTTGCGATCGCGAAATGCATTGCCCCGCTGCTACCGAGAGCAAGTAGGAAGCTATTCAAGAAGTTCGGCAATCAACACTTCGACTCGAAGACATTAGCGGGAACCAGGGTCGCAGCAGGTATACCCTTGTTTCCAAAGCCGTGAGGCCAAGTCCGCGACTTGCCCCGCATTGTCGGGTCCAGTTTCCCGACGTCATGACTGTGCTGATGAGTTGGTCGATGCGCTACAAGCAGGCTGGAAGGCTGATCGGCTCATACGCGGCAGCTTCTGAAGTTTGGAAGCCAAAAGCAGACTGGCTGCTCTCCACCCAATTACAGACCACCAGTGACCTGAGCAGACCTGCAGCTTTCAGGAAATCGCCAAGCCCGCCTGGACGACTAAAATGAGGGCGCAAAGCGGTCACGGCATATTTTAGGCGGGATGGTAGCAGAGCAGGGACACAAACTCTCTCATTCGAGTCTGGCATTTTGGGCGAAAGATAATCATTTGCGCCGACGGATGGTACCGGCCCACTCTCAACCAAACACTTCACCTACTCACATAATTCAAGCGGTCGAGCAAATGGCAGCCGAGGGGCGGGAGTGAAGTCAGATGCCATAAGGGGTCGTACAGGCCGAATGATCAGTCGACGAAGGAAGCAATCAGCGAGCAAAATAAGTACTTCGGCCGATGTTCAGATGAAGCTCGATGACATGGAGAAACGGCCCTGGTCAGAAAATCATAGGTCTGGGCGAGGTCAAGACGGCTAAGAGATAGCCACGCTAGCGGCTGCTGCTGTGGCGGATTGACTTTAAGCTAACCGAGGGTAAACGGGAAGGATGTCCGACAGCGCCACCGTTGACACTATCAGCGGCTTCAACCCAGCCGTCACCACAGAGATCCGCAAGGCGCTCAGCGACGTCTGCGCGACGGATCGCGTGTCCATTCCCTTGGCGATTGAGAGCGGTAGTCGTGCCTGGGGCTTTCCATCGCCAGACAGTGACTATGACTGTCGCTTTATCTTCATCCGCCAGATCGACGATTATCTCTCACCTTGGCAGCGGCGGGACGTAATTGAGCTCCCGTTGGCCGGAGAGTTGGATGTGAACGGCTGGGATCTTGGTAAGGCGCTCAAGCTGCTGCTCAAGGGCAATGCAGTCATCATTGAATGGCTGACTTCTCCCGTTCACTATTCCGTCGAACCGGATTTCAGGGATGAGTTTCTGACGCTTGCCCATGAGGTGACGGATCATGCTCTCATAGGCCGACATTATCTGCATCTGGGCGAGCGGCAGCGTCGGACGTACTTTGGTGACAGTACGGCGGTCCAGCAGAAGAAGATCTTCTATGCCCTGAGACCTGCCGCGGCGTTGCGTTGGCTGCGGATCCACCCAGATGAGCCGGTGCCGCCGATGCATTTCCCGACACTCATGGCCGAATGCGACCCACCACGGGACATTGCAGAGATCGTCGCCGATCTTATAACCAAAAAGGCGGTGACCCGAGAGCTCGGCACCCAGCCTCTGCCGCCGTCCATCGGAGCATTTATCGATCGTGAGTTCGATGCCGCCCGGGATCTGTTTGAGACAGCCGTACCCTGCCCACTGCCTGAACGGCGCCGGAGGGCGGAGCACTTTTTCGTCGAGCAGGTAAGAAAATTCAGCTCGTGACCCAGAAGCCCGTGGTCGGCTAAGGTTGCCATCAGCCGATAAACTCAAAAGTTTTCCATGCCCGAACATTCTTCCACTGGCTTCTCGCCGGCCCTGTGCTGGGACAAGGATGGCGCCGAGCTCTTCGCGGCTGCCTTGTCGCCTGCCGATCTCGACTCACTCGATGCGATATCGGGATCGCTGCTCAGCGCGCGACCTGGCGCACGTATCACCGATGCACGGCCGCTCACGTTATCATTACGGGAGGGGTCGGCCATGGATCGCATCGCCAAGGGGGCGCTGGGACCGAAGGGGCGCCCGGTGCGGGCTGTGATGTTTGACAAGACGGCAGCGATCAATTGGGCCGTGGGCTGGCATCAGGATCGCACAGTTGTGGTAGTTGAGCACCGGTCGGCTCCCGGATATGGTCCATGGACCATCAAGGATGGTCTAATCCAAGTCGAGCCGCCGTTTGCCGTCATTGACCGCATGGTAACCTTGCGAGCGCATCTCGACGATTGCGACGAAGACAACGCGCCGCTGATGATCGTGCCCGGTTCTCACCGGCTCGGCCGTATCCCTGTAGGTGATGTGCCTGAGATTGTCACCGCGGGACCCACAAAAATATGTGAGGCAAGGCGCGGTGACGTCTGGCTCTATGCCACCGCCATCCTCCATGCCTCGGAGCCCGCCAGAGCTCCGCGCCGACGCCGCGTCCTTCACGTAGACTACGCCGCCGATCCGTTGGACCACGGTCTCGAATGGCGAGGCCTTCTTTAGGAGCTTGAGCAATGATGTCGTTCGTCACCCGCACGCCCCTTCAGATCAGACAAAAAGCAACGACCAAAACACCTGCATCGCCTGAGTGCCATGTTGATGCAATTCGGGGTATTGATCGGCCACGTCTAATGTCGTCCGAAGAGGTAATAATTTACGGTTATTTGATGACTTCACCAAAATATAGTCTAAGCGACTGATATTATTGGCGCTCCCTAGGGGAGTATCAAGTTATTGTCGCATCAACGCTGTTGCCAGTTCTTACAACCGCAAGAGCCCCGTTGATCCCGAACGCTTTCTTCTCGGATTGGCAACCCCACTCCCATTCTTAGAAGTGGGGAATGAGGCAGGAAATAATCGTCAATTCCTTTACCGGCGGCGGTGGCGCGTCCGAGGGCATCAAGATGGCCTTGGCATCGCTCTGCAGTTCAGGCCTTCATCCCGAGGCCCCTGAGCACATCGCCTATGTCATCACCCACGATGATACTGCGCTCGGGATGCACACCAGCAGCCCTACGCGCACCATCCACCTACCCACAATGTTTGGAAGGTTGATCCGCTGGCGGTAACCGACGGACGGCTGATCGGTCTGCTCTGGGCATCCCTCGATCGCCGTCGTCAGCCCAAGACCGAAGGCAGCCGGCCCGGCCACGTCAGACAGATCTAACAACTATCGAAGCTGCGAACATTCATGAGTCTCGGAATTGGTCAGGCGATGTCGAGGAAGCGCCGCGGAGGGCCCGCCGGATTATCGCAGCCTGTAAGGCCGACCTCTTCCCTCAGGGGGAGGGTGTCCCAATTCCGTCTGTAAGGAAAACCGCAGAACCGCGCAGGAGGTATGTGCGCGTTGATGCATGGAAAAGTAGAACGGCGCAAGAACACGCGCCATGGATTAGCACAAAATTGGCACAGAGCTTTTCCTTAACTTTGCGCTCCTGTTCTCACGGCTGGGGAGCATGAGCGGGTTCAGTCGCATTCTGGTGGACTTGGACGAAGCCAACATTTCGAGGCCCGCCTGCCTTTGCCCTCAGCGTATCAAGATAGAGAACAGACGCTGCGGAGTAAGGCGGCGCTTCATTTCACGGGATGGGGTGGTGAGCACCCCCACAGCTGAAAACTGCGAATAGCGCCGGCCCGGCCATGGGCCGCTGAAGGTCCTTTTTTCCTGATCCGACTCATCCGTTTGGTGCCTTAAGCCACAACGCTGCCCGTATCGCCGACGTATGAAGTTCGTCGGCTGTGGCCATTAGTTCCAGTAGGGCGGCGCAGGTTTGGCGCACCTCCCCGAGATGAAAGCCAGCCGACGCACTGGGAATAGATCAGTCCACTTACGCGAGCGAGGTTCTTCAGCATGCGGTTCCAAAGTCAGCATGCGGTTCGCATATCAGCGCCTCGATCAGTTTTTAGAAAGGGCGTTAACAGGAAGGCTAGCCGCAGATCGCGACGTGCAGCGGGAGCTGCTTTTACCGAATCATTGGCATCCACAACGATCGTGCCGCCTGACTGCTGCAGTCCTGACCGGAACCTTGCAACGGCAGCAGCTTCGATCGTCGCCCGATGCTGCGCGAAGGCGGTAAGCCAATCGAGGAAAGCATCGGGACTCTGAAGCTTTGAGAGTGCTTCGTCTGTGACCGAGCAGGTAACATCTCCCTTTAAAATCAGCATCATGAATCTTACCCCGAACTGATTTGTGACGCCCGGCAGCCCTGATGATCGCAACGGCATTGTCTCCCCCTCAACCAGGGAGATATTGCTAGATCTGCATCTTCGCGCCACATCTTCATATGCGGCGGCACACGGGATGCTTCATGCCGATAGCGACTACGAGGTTCGGCAACTTCGGATCCTCTAATGGAGTTTCCCTCATGGCTTATTCAGTTGCCTGCGGTAAAGCTCAGATGAGGTTGGCCTGAATTGCGGGGATACATGTCTCCCAAGAAAATAGAAGATTTGGACAATGCGCGTCGGCTCCAGCTCCTTGTCGGCAGCGTCATCGACTACGCCATCTATATGATGTCATTGGACGGAACCGTCGTGAGTTGGAACTCCGGTGCCAAGCGGCTGAAATGCTACGAGGCAACAGAGATTATCGGCCGACCTCATTCCAGTTTCTTCACCCCGAGGACCGGGAACAGCAGGTGCCTCAGCGAGCCTTAGAAGCTGCACGAAAGAGCGGGAGGTTTGAAGCCGAGTGGTGGCGGATCCGGAGGGATGGTACTCGGTTCTGGGCGCTGGCGGTCATTGACGCCGTGCGCGATGAAAGTGGCGAGCTCATCGGTTTTCGCCAAGGTCACCAGCGACATGACGGAGCGGGAAGAGGCGCGGCGGCGGCAGGTGGATAGTGAGGCGCAATACAGGCAGTTCTCGGAGCCGTGATCGATTACGCGATTTTCCAAATTGATCCTTTTGCGCAGATCGTCACCTGGAACTCGGGCGCTCAAAGGATCAAGGGTTATTCCCTCATTTGTCCTCCCGGGCGCCTTTGGTCCTATGTGGTGATGCCCATCGTAGGCCAATTGTTTCAGGTCCCTTGATCCAGATCAGTGAACTCGCACTGCAAGGCGCCCAATCTCTTTCTGAACACCCGAAAGCGAGGGTTGAAAGGACGTAAGATGTCAAAGTTTTCGACTTCTATCGCCGTCATGATTGCGCTTGGAGCGGCATTTGTTTCACCGTCTCATGCCCAAGGCATGATGGGAATGATGGGCGGCGGGTGCCCGACCGTTGGCATGATGGGGCACGGACGCATGGGCCAGGGCGGCTGGGGCGGCGGCAGCTGGTTTGGCGGCATGAGGGGACGCCAGCCGAAGATGGGCGCCATGGTCGAGGGACGCCTGGCCTATCTTAAGGGCGAGCTGAACATCACCGCGGAGCAGCTGGCGGCATGGGACGCCTATGCCGCGGCGGTGACCGAACGCGTCAAACTCATGCAGGGCATGCATCAGGGGATGGCAAAGACCATGCAGACGGGGACGGCGATAGAGCGCATGGATGCGCGGATTTCAGGCATGGAAGCCATGCTGGAGTCCATGAAGGCGATGAAGCCGGCGACCGAACGTCTCTACGCCGGGCTGACCGATGAGCAGAAGGTCATCGCTGACGATCTGATCGGAGGCGATTGCGGTGGCTTCTGAGGCTTTTGTACCGGACGACAGGAGATCTCGATGAGCTACCACTTCAGCAAGACCGTCGCGTTGCCGATGGAGAGGGCGATTGACCATGTTACTGCAGCTCTCGCTGCCAAGGGCTTCGGCATTCTGACGACGATCGACGTTGCGGCGACGCTGAAGAAGAAGCTGGATGTCGAATTTCGCCCCTATGTCATCCTCGGCGCCTGCAACCCGGGATTCGCCTACAAAGCCCTGCAGCAGGAGAGCCACATCGGCACGATGCTGCCATGCAACGTTATCCTGCAGCAGGTCGACGAAGGCCTCGTCGAGGTCTCCGCCGTTGATCCGGCCGCCTCGATGCAAGGGGTCGACAATCCTGGCCTTGCGTCGATCGCGGGAGATGTGCGGGAGTTGCTTAAGCAGGCGGTTGACGGGCTTTGACGAGGAGCTCGAAGATCGGCGTGTTAACGGACCGCGAGAGGGACAACGGGATTTCCCATTGGCAGCCCTGACGATCATCGCCCGGCATCCCCCCGCGATGGCTCGCCCGATCCCTCGCGCTGACCCATGTCGTCCTCTACGCGCTGGGCGTCACCATTGGCGCCGGCGTCTATATGCTGGTGAGCGTCGCTGCGGGTTGCCCCCTCACTCAGACGGCCGTGCCGACCAGTGCTCCAATGCCCGCGGTCAGCGCCATCGCAAAGGCGCCCCAGAAGGTGACTCGCTAGCGTTGCCTTCATGACGTTGGCTCCGCCTGCCTTCGCGCAGATCGCGCCCAGAAACGCCAGGAACAGCAGTGAAGCAGCCGACACGACCCCGACCAGCCAAGCGGTGGGCGCCACGAGGACCATCGCCAGCGGCATCGCGGCTCAGACCGCAAATGTCGCTGCCGATGTCAGGGCTGCCTGGATCGGTCGCGCCGTCGTAATCTCCGAAATCCCTAGCTCATCATGTGCGTGGGCGGCAAGCGCATCCTTCGCCATCAGCTGGTCCGCGACCTGATGTGCAAGGTCAGTCGTCAAACCGCGCTTGACGTAGATCTGCGCCAGTTCCTCTCTCTCGGACTCGGGCTGTGTTTCCAGTGCCATCCGCTCGCGTTCGAGGTCGGCATGTTCGGTATCTGACTGCGAACTCACCGAGACATACTCGCCTGCCGCCATGGACATGGTACCTGCGACGAGCCCGGCCACACCCGCGAGAAGCACTTCTGAAGTTGCGTCGGTAGCAGAGGCCACTCCAACGATGAGGCTGGCCGTGGAGACGATGCCGTCATTGGTTCCGAGTACGGCAGCTCGAAGCCAGCCGATCCGTGAAACGAGATTGTTCTCCGTGTGCAGCCTGCTCATGCCGGCCTCCTGACGATGCCGTTCAGCGCGGTGGCTGCAGCGACCGTGTTCGAGATGGTGCCGTATTTGCGGATGCGCCTGTGCAACAGTTCCAGACATTGGTCCGTCTCCTGCGTATCGACCGTCAGCACGCAGTCGATCGAAACCATCTTCGGCGGGCTATCCTTCCGGATGCCATGAATGGCCACACGGGCACCTTTGAAGTCGAAGTCGGCCACGAGCCCCGCCGATGCGGTGGACTATGCGGGCTTCGGATTGCGGATGACGGCTCATGTTTGGGTTCCTTGCAAAAGGCTTGGTTGTCGTTGCCCCGAGGCTGCGGGTCGAGCTGACGACGTCTCAGCGGGAGAGATGCGGAGCGCGCGGAGCGCGTTGAGGATCACGGCGACGTCGATAGCTTCCTGAATCAGCGCACCCTGCACGGGCGTGAGGTAGCCCAGAGCGGCTGCGACCATGCCCAGCACCGAGAGACCGATGCCCGCGACCACGCTTTCCAGCGCGATGCGGCGCGCGCCGCGCGCGATCTCGATGCCGGGACCCAGCCTGTCGACGCGGTCGACTAGCAGGACGACGTCGGCGGCCTCGGCCGAAGCAGCCGCGCCGCGCGCGCCCATGGCGACGCCCACGTCCGCCGCCGCGAGTGCGGGCGCGTCGTTGACTCCGTCTCCCACCATCATGACCGGACCGCGCTTGTGCTCGGTGAGCACCAGCAGCACCTTCTGGTCAGGCGTGAGACCTGCCCGGATGCCGTCGAGCCCGAGGCCCTCGGTCACGCGCTCGGCCACCTCCTGGCGGTCGCCTGTCGCCAGCAGGATCCGCTTGATGCCCTGGCGGCGAAGTCCGGCCAGCATGTCATGCGTCCCCCCGCGGAGCGGGTCTGCCATGACCAGATGGCCCGCCAGCCGCCCGTCGACACCGACAGCGACGAGGACCGACCCGGCGGCGAGTGCCGGATTCTCAGCTGCAGCTGCGCCGACACGGCCGGTGACGAAATCGTGCCCGCCGACCACGACGGATCTGCCTTCGACCTGTCCCGTCAATCCGTCGCCGGGAGCTTCGGTCACGTTCGTCGGGACCGAGAGCGACAGGCCACGCGCCTTTGCCGCCGCGACGATCGCCTGCGCCACCGGGTGCTTCGTAGCCTGATCGAGCGCCGCGGCGAGCCGGAGGACCTCGTCAGGGTCCATTCCGTCATGGCTGTCGATCGTTACGATCTGCGGCCTGCCGTCCGTCAGCGTACCGGTCTTGTCGAGGATGAGGGTCTGCGTCCTTGCCATGGCCTCCAGAGGACCCGCGCCCTTGATCAACACGCCGAAATGCGCCGCCCGCGAAAGGCCCGCCACCAGCGCTACCGGAACCGCCAGGATCAGCGGGCATGGCGTGGCGACCACCAGGACCGCGACTGCCCGGATGGGGTCCCCGGTGAACCACCCTGCGGCGAAGGCGATGGCGACCGTGACCAGCAGGAAACCGAGCGACCAGCGGTCGGCCAGCCGCGACATGGGCGCCTTTGACCGCTGCGCTTCTTCCACGAGCTTTACGATGCCCGCATATGTGCTGTCCTTCGCGGGATGCGTCGCGACGAGGTCGAACGCCTCGCCTGCGTTCGTCGACCCGCTCAGAGCATCGCCGCCCATCTCGATGCGGACCGGTAGGGACTCTCCGGTTAGCGCGGACGTGTCGAGGAACACGGAGGCGGACGCCACCGTGCCGTCGACCGGGACGACGTCGCCCTGACGGATAAGCAGGCGGTCGCCAGGCATGATGTCGTCGAGCGGAACGTCTTCCAGGCTGCCGTTCAGATGCCGGGTCGCAGTGCGGGGCACACGCGCAAGCAAGTCGCGCATCTCGCGGCGCGCCCGCCCTTCAGCGAAGCTTTCGAGAAACGTGCCACCGGAATACATGACCGCGACAACAGCCGCCGCCAGAGTTTCTCCGAAGAGGAGTGCGGCCGACATGGAAAGCGCGGCGACGATATCCAGCCCCACTTCGCCGCGCCACAGACTGTGCAGGATCTCCACGAGCAGGGCGGCGAGCACGGGGAGCACGCCCATGAGCCAGATCGTCGAGGCTAGCTCCGGCCGGCCGCCGAAGAAGAGGGCAAGTCCGCCCAGGAGCCCGCCCAGGGCCGCCAGCAACAGCGCGGCCTTTAGCCGGTCTACACGCGAATTCTCCATGCACTCAACCCTCTGGGTTTCTGGTTGCCGGTTGTTAGTCCCCGGATATTCGCCCGACGCGGCACGCATGGATGCTATCTTCTTCGCCTCGAAGCGGGAACAGCACACTGATCTCGATCTTCCGCGCCAGTTTTCGGCCCTCGTCGGGGCAAGCACGGTGACCGAGGCAGGGGCACTGAAAAGCGGAGTGCCTCTGATCGTGTCGATGGTGTGCGAGAGTCGCCGTCCCTGCACCTCGACCCACTGGCGGCAATCGCCCGAGGTCGCGACGGAGCATTCCTGCAACGACAGGATCTAGTGCGGCGCACTGCTCGTCTGGTCCGGCTGCCCCACGGCAACCGTTCAGGCCTTGCGGTTGGGCTGCAACCCCATCCCCCGCATTTCGTCGGTTACACCACCAGTCAATCGCGGATGCCGAGGCAGCTAGCGCTTGGGCCATGCATTCGACCCCATAGCCCTTTGCGAGGCCGTTGAGGTCGAGCGCTATTGGCACATGCTTTGCGTATCTCCGAGTGGCTCAACTCAAGCGCTACATGCGTTGAAACGCGCCGGGCCGTCATTGCGTGTGGATGAGATCCGGAGCAGCGGTGACTGGCCGAAGCGCCAGGCTGTCACCGCATCGCCCACGATGATCCTCAAACGCGCCATTACGCCCTGCCAACCGCCTGTGCAAGCCGCAAGACCTCCATCAGCAAGGATGGAACCGGCACCCAGTCTCCGACCGGCGCACCGTTGAGCCTCATCTGGTCACTGTCAGGTTTCCATGTCGACGTCTGCGCGTCGACTGCGTCGACCGGCGACCGAATGCCTTGCACGCGACGTCGGCTTCGAAGCCGGGCGGCGCATAGACAAGCTCTGGCAGGATTCGGGCTGGGCATATCGGGAGTGATCCTTGCCGATGAGAAACGGCGATGGGCAACAGGATGATGATGCTCATGCTAAATTCTAACTATTCGCGTAGGCTGTCCTTTTTGCAGCCATCTGATCGCATAAAAAATGGCTGGACGTCTCACAAGGTGCGGCAGATTTCATCTTTAGTAGAAGTCCAAGACCTTAGTTTAGCTCATCGCCTGATTGCAGTTGACCGTGATGGATGTATGCGACCGCCGATGTGGGTAATCTGCTCATGGTTACAACTCAAGAGTCTTGATCGTTCACCGGACCTGTTGAGCTGCGCCGCTCCTGGCACGCTGACAACAATGCGATAACATCATCGCCAAACATCAATGGGAGATGACTATGACCGCTGGGCTCCGCACGCCGCTTTGCGACCTTCTAGGCTGCGATGTTCCTATTCTTCAGGCCGGCATGGGCGGGCCTGCGCGCCATGAACTCGCCGGTGCTGTGGCTCAAGCCGGGGGGTTCGGAATGCTTGGAATGGTCCGTGAAAGCGCGGATTTGATCGAGCAGGAGATCAGAGCGCTCAGGGCGCTCACAGACCGCCCTTTCGCAGTGAATCTTATCCCTGCTGCCACTGATCCTGCTCTGCTCAAAGCAGAGATGGATGTGGCGCTCTCACTCAAAGTTGCCGCCTTCACCTTTTTCTGGGATCCCATCCCCAGGGAGATCGCCCGCGCCAAGGCGGCAGGGGCTCTCGTCCTCCACCAAGTCGGATCATTAGAGGCAGCACGTTTGGCTGAAGCGGCAGGCGCCGACGTGCTCATTGCACAAGGCGTCGGGGCCGGGGGCCATATCCATGGCACTATCGGTGCTCTGGTCTTGACCGAACTGATTGCACGAGAAGCCAAGGTCCCGGTCGTAGCCTCCGGCGGCTTCGCCACAGGCGCCAGCCTGGTGGCTGCACTTGCCCTCGGCGCACAAGCCATTCAATGCGGTACAGCCTTCCTTGCCACTCAGGAGTCCTATGCTCATGAATACCACAAGCACCGAGTTGTGGCAGCAAGCGCCGAGGATACAGTCTTCACAGACGCGTATGTACTGAACTGGCCAAAGGGTGCTCCCGTACGGGTCCTTAGAAACAGCATCATTCAAGCACTCGGCCACAATCTTACCGGACATGATCCCGCCGACCTTTCTCACGAAGTGATTGCAAGCGAAGATGGACGGCCCCTGCTGCGCTATTCGACTGACTCGCCACTAAGAACAACCGAAGGCGACCTTGAGGCTATGGCCCTGTACGCCGGAGAAAGCGCAAGTTTTGTCGATGCGGTGCCATCTGCCTCCGAAACAATCGGCAGAATTATGGCTGAAGCCGAAGCCGCTCTTGTTCGTGTCAAGCAGTTCGGAAAATCAGGTGCGTAGATGGAGGCTTGTTTGCCAATCGGACTTTCGGCTTGGGGGCCGGTAGCTGACCGTCCGCTGCTTAAATTTCAGCTGCGAAATCAGACACTAGTTCACCAAGAAATCGCAGGAGCGCCGAGTCGGCGAAGCGCCACACCATTGAAAAAGTAAATGGTTAAAACAGCTTCGTTGACCACTGCTCCTTCGCGTTTTTAGAAGCTCGACAGCGTATCTTCTGTTCCATGACAATACCAAAGCGGGGCTGGGGTTCTATCAACATGCATTGAATAAACTAAAAGTAAAACCAGGCGCCAAAATGGGCGCGGACATTATTATTGGTCTCAGTGCCCAGCACGTCGGGCGCCACAGAGATCGTGCGTTCGCGCTCGCCCCAGATCACCTCCCAACCGAAGCGGAGCAGGCTGGCCGGACGCCACATCGCATTCGCATGCAGCGCCATGACCTCGACCGTCGCATCGGTGATTCCAGAGTCGACGACATCGTTACGCTTCTGTGTGGCATAGCCCCAACCGAGATTGGTTGACAGGCTGTCGGACAGAGCGACCGAAATGCCCGCGAACAGACCAAGTTGATCGACGGTTTCGATTTTTCCGCTCGCCGGATCGACATAGGCGCCGAAGCTCGTTCCCACCAGATAATTGCCGAGGCCGGATCCGTATTGGGCAGAGCCGTAGAGACTGAGCAGTCTCGATAGCTTCAAGGTTCCGCTGGCCTTGAGGCCCCATCCGAGGGCGCAGTCGTTCCTAGCGCGGCCGGACGCGTCGCCATCGGTGCGAAAATTGCGCAGCATGGCCGACAGCAGAAATTCGCTGCCTTCTCCGTCCGCGTAAGTCCAGCGTGCCGCGAGATCAGGGATCGTGTCGGACGCCCCCGCCGCTGTCGTCTGGGCACCGGTCTGGTAACTCCCACCTCCCGCGCTGCCGGAGGCGGCTGCCAAATCGCCCGTATCACCCGTCGGGTCCTCGATGGAAATGGCGAACTCGGACGCTCCCGATCGCCAGCTCGCCCTGACTTGCGCGTTGCGCTGGGTTTCGACGAGGCCGGCTGAGGGCTTCGGATCGACCTTCGGCGTTCCGTTGAAATTGGACCGATAATTCCGGTCGAACTGACCAGCGCCTAAAGTCCAGCCCGGCGCCAGCTCCCATTCGCCCCACGCGTAACGCAGGCGAAGATCGGCATCGGACGTGAAGAAGTCGGTCTGGACGACAGTCCGGATCTCGCCGATCGACGTTTGGGATCGGGACTTGATATCAAATCGGGATCGTGTGGCCTGCAGCTGGACGTGATGCTGGTCTTCGATGTCGACGATCTCGTTATAGTTGAACTGGTCACCGAGATTCTGGTTGAAATCGTAGATGACCGCGCCCTTGACGTAACCGGCGATGGTCAGCTGGTGGACGGGGACCGGGAGATCGGCCGAGGGCGCAATGGCCACGGTGAGGCCGGCCGAGGGCGGGACGGCATCGCTTGGATTGTCTGTCGGCCAATCGGCAAGGGCCGCCGAACCGCTGATGATGGAGATGCGGCTCGCGCGACGCGGCGGCGCAGGCGTGGGAGATGCCATCTGAAGGGTCATGATCCGCGTCTCCAAGCTGCTCAGTTCGGCGCGCAGCTCTTCGAGCTGATCACTTAGCGCAGGCTTGGCCGTCGACAGAAGGGCGAGGCCGCCCAGCAGCACAGCCGAGGATCGATTAAGCATGACGGCGCGCAATCGTATCGATCCCCGCCTGCTCGACCCGCGGGCCGGACGCCGAGCCTCAGAACTGTGAGGCGGCTCTATGATGGGCCCCTGCTGCACGATGCGAGTACACAGTCATTGTTCTAGTAGTCGATGCTGACGGCGCGTAAGCCGGCGATCGCCGATATGGAATCGAAGACCTTGTAGCCAAGCCCGCCCAGGAGGTTCCAGATCAGCTCGGACCCGGCGCCGAAACCACCGATCATCACCCCGCTCGTCAAGTTCGTACTAACGTTCGAAACCAGCTGGCGGCAGCGTCATACAATTTGCCAAGTGCCATCGTCCGCCTGTGACATCACTTGTGTCAGCTTTCCATTCGAGAAATTTACCTGCGCAGCGCTTAAGGCTGCCGCGACGGCTTCGGCTCGGGTGTCGTATTTCCGCGAATAGATGTTGGAGGACTTATACGCCCAGCCAACGTCTTGCTTGACCACGAAAACCCAACCCTTCCGCACGGTCCTCACCCATCACCTTTAAGATTGTCCGTTCGGCGCCGCGAGGGGCTTGCCGGTATCTCGCACCTCACGGCAACGATGTGCCGCAAGCCGCGGTGTGTGATGCCTACCCAGCCTTTTTCACGGCAGGAATGACCCACGAACCATCCAGGATCGAAGGGTTGTTTTCATCGGGCCAGTAGAGCCGCAACATCAATACAAATTTTCCTGGAGGCGATGGCAGCCAATTCGCCTCTTTGTCTGGACCGGGGGATTTGCTCTGTATGCGGATAACAACGGAGCCGTCGGCTTCGGCTTTGAGATCCTGCCGTGCGCTGATGGAATACCGGTTGATCGGGTTTGCAACGAAGAAGAATTTCTCATTATACATGGTCAAGGACCAGAAGCCCTTCACAGGCGGCAGCTGACCTTTTGCGAAGGTCATCGTGTAATCCTGCGATCCGTCATAGCTCCGGCTGAACAGGCCTTCCTTCTGCTTTTCCGATGTCGGGTAAACCGCGTCTTGCGGCCGGTTGGCCCCAAGGCCGATCGCGGTGATCAGCGCCCTCTGCAGATAATTGGTGCCGTACAGGCCGGTCTTGGTTGTATAGGCCCAACCGTTGATGTCGTTGAGATCCCCATCGCTGAACTTGAAATGCAGCATGATACGCGCGACCGCAACCTCGGGGATACGTTTGATGAAAACTGCATCAAGCTTGCTCTTGTCGAAATCTTGACCCGGTACGATTCCGATCTGCGCGAGCTTCTCCACGACCGGCGCGTCGGCCGCCGCGGGCGGATTTTTCTTCAGGAGATCAGCGAGGAGCGTGAAATACTCCAACGCATCCATGCGGTTCACTTGCTCCCGAACCGCCGTCTTCATATCGACAGATGGATCGACCTTTCCTGGAGGAGGCGCCCATTCCTTGCCGTAAGCACTCAATGGGACGAGCTTGAACTTGTCTTGTAACTCGTGAACCTCTTGGTAGTCCTCGGGTGTCCCGGTGCAGTAAATGCGCCCTAGGAACCATACGATGCTGGTGGGGGACTTGTACTGGGTCACGCCCTCAGGCAGCGTTCCCTCCCAGCCCGGTCCCGTAATCGCATAGACCTGGGCTGCCGTCCCCGTCGTCCGCTTGCCCGGAACCTGGAAGACATTTGTCCAGCCGTCCAGCAATGGGAACAAGGCGTAACGATCGTTCATGTCGGGGATGCTCAACACCCAGGGCTCATCGCTGACATCGACGAAGGCCGTCGTGTAGAGCGTGTCGGCATTTGGCGCCGTGACGTCCCGAAAACTGGCGTCCGGATAACGGCGAAGCTTGATGATCTGGCCCATGGGGGCCTTGGTCCCCTCCGGTGCAGCGACATTCGTCAGCACTCGGCGCGTCATTTCCATGGTGACCAGCGGGTACCCGAAGGTATAGGCCTCAACCGCAATCCAGAACTCTTCCGACCCCTCGACCAGATCTTGGATCGGCCCGTCCAGGGCAAAAGCCGAATTGCTCGACAAAGAAGCAGCCGCAAGGCCAGCTCCTGCTAAGAGAATACTTCTCCGTGATGTTTTCATTGATTTCCTCGAACTCTGGCGCGAGCACCTTTCAGAGACACTCTCCAGGTAGAGTAATCTTCGGTGGCGAGGCTCGACAGTTGAAGACGAGAATTCGACCGCAGGTGCCACACCTCACAATCTGCAAGATTTTCATTCGATGGGGTTTCCGAGATGGAAAATACACGTTGCTGGCCGAAATTCGTTTTTATGCCAGACTTCGCCGGTCGATGAGAGACGTCAGCAAAATAGCGACTGGCAATAAAGCTGTTTCCAGCACAAGGCACGTGAACGAAGGGATCACCTTTTGGCGCGATGATCGGCGCGCCACTTCATCGGTGTCGAGCCGGACCACTTCGTGAAGGCGCGACTGAATGCGCTGAGCTCGGAGAAGTGAAGCGCGAGACCGACCTCTGTGACTGAAAGCGAGGTATTGCGCAACAATTGCCGTGCGATCTCGAACTGAACTTCGTCGGCCAATCCAGAAAATGTCGCCTCCTCTAATTCGAGGCGACGCGCCAAGGTTCTGCGCTTGAGCCGGAGCATCGTGCTTATCTCGCCCATCGTAGCCGGATGTGTCAGAAGCGCCACCCTAAGCAGCCTCCTCACCTGTTCCGACCAGTTGCCCGTATCCTCGATATCCAGCAGCTCAACCTGCTCTTGCAGCATCTTGCGCAGTGCCGCGTCCGCAGTCGGCAGCTTGATGTCCAGCCATTTCTCGTCGAATAAGATTGCGCTTTGCTCAGCCTCGAAGCGGACCGGCGCATTGAAGAATCGTTCATAGCGCCCCCGGGCCGGGGGTGTAGGCCGCGACAGAAGAACTTCGCTTGGTGCCCATTGGGGCCCGCACAGCGCACGCATGATATTGCGGCCGATCGCCAAAGCGCCATCGTAGATTTGGTCACAACCGGCGGCATCGGGTTCATAGATCAGATAGCCGAGCCGAACAGTGTCATTATCCGTCGCCAGGAACGGCACGGCGCCACGATCATGGTGATGCAGGTAGCGAACCAGGTCGCCGAGGGCTGTCCTTACGTCGGGCGCCTGTTGAAGATAGAAGCCGACGACGCCCAGGGAGGAGGCGCTGGTCCGTTCGCAGATCAGCAGTCCAAGGTCGTCGCGACCGGTGACCCGAGTAGAAAGTGCGATCAGCTCAGCAAATAGGGAGAAGGGAATGGTATTGTCCGGATCTGAAAAAACGCTAGCCGAAATTCCGACTTTTCCGAACACTTCATTGGGTTGGATGCCGAGGTCGAACAACACGCCTGGCAGCGTACTCGCGACGCCGACCCGGATGAAACTCTTTGGGACCAGCCGGCCTAATCCAGCCCGGACCACAACAGGCCTCCGTGGAATTGAGCTCGGAGCGCCCGAGTCGGGTAATGTCACGATTTCCTCGAGGATTCTGAGTAGTTTCTGGCTGCTGCTGCAGCCGCCTCTCCTTCGCCTCCGATTGGCCTGTACGGTCTAATTGCAGACACTAATTGTCAAGTGCAGGTTTGCAATAAGTTGTCCTTCTAACCCTCGGCTTGTTGAAAGACTTTGCGATTCTAGCAGAGACAAAACAGATCAAACGTTACAAGACTCCGGCCGCGGCCGCTTCTGGAAGGGCCTAGGGCTCGCGGCCGCCACGGCAACGGCGTCAGGCGCTGCTGCATTCCGCGTTCTCGGTCGCCTACGCGGTCTATTGGATGCGCGAGGGCTGCCTCACCCTGAGTTCTTGGTACTGGACTCGCCGCTGTTCGCGTAATGGGAAGAGCTGGACGACGACGATAAGCCGATGACCGATGAGGAGCGAGCGATCGCCGCGACGTCGCTCGACGAGCGCTTCGACGAGCATCTCGCTTCGGTTTCGAGCTTTTTGCCAGGTCTACCTCACTGAGAACAAAACGCTGCTCAAGGAGTTCATGCCCCGGACGATCGTGTTCTCGAAAGCCGGGAGGCGAGGGCTTTTCCCGGTGTTGGTACCTGACACTTTCAATGCTGACGCGCCGTGGCAAGAGGCCATGCACGTGATTTGCGCACGTGCGTCGGATGGCGCTGGCAGCAACCAGAATGTAGGCAATAGGTGATAGGCAACGGAAGAACTTCGCGTGATGGACGAGTCGCACATTGCTGCCATTCGTCGGAACTAGCCTGAAGGTCCGCTTCTGGCTGCTGCTTGCGCAGATCCGCGATTGCCCGATCAAGCGGCACGGACCCACTCACTTGCGCGGGATGCTTATCTTGGTGACAGGGATGACGATCGACATCTTCGGAGAACAGAAGTATCGCAGACCGTCGACGAGACGAGAGAGCGCATTCTCGCTATCCTACGACACCCCACATGACGTCGGCTATTCGCCCCGACCTGCACCAAAATCCGACCGTCTCTCTCCCACCATGTAGAGAACATCCGGGTGGCGACTCGATCCGCGACCGTTGAATTGGCACGAGCCGACTCTACATACCTTCCAACCTGACTGCGCGAACCTAGAAGCGGTCATTTGCAGCCTCGGCCTCTCATTGCCTGCTCAAGGGCAGAGAACACTCGGCCGTCGTCCATTTGCGCCACGTTGAAACGAAGGAATGGCCCGTGCGACTGTGATGTGCTGAAGACATTGCCGGGCGCAAGAACGACACCATGCTCCATACAACGGCCTGCAATCACGGTCGAATCGTGTCCGTCGGGCAGTTGACACCAAAGATAGAAGCCGCCGCGCGGCATGATCCAGGGCGTAATTCCGAGGGAAGCGAGGCGTTCTGCCACTTTGCCCTTGGCGTGGCCGAGGCGTTTACGCACATCGTCCAGGTGCTTTCGATACGAGCCTCCCGCCAGCACCCCTTCGATCAGCTTCGTTGCAACAGGGCTGGGGCCGCCGAAGTTGGTTGCGACCTGAAGGTCAATCAGTCCTTCAATCCAGTCCGACCGCGCGGCGATATAGCCGCAACGCACGGAGGCGGAGAGCGTTTTTGAAAAGCTGCCGATCTTGATGACGCGATTAAGGCCGTCGAGAATGGCGAGGCGAGGCGACAGTGCCGGCTCAAAATCCGCGAAAATATCGTCTTCCACGATCGTTAGCCCATGAGCCGCAGCGGCGCTCAGCACGCGATGTGCGGTTTGCGGCGAAAGGCTTGCACCGGTGGGGTTATGAAGGGCTGAGTTGGTAATGTAGAGGCGCGGATTCTCGCGAATGATCCCTTGCTCGAAAGCGGATACGTCTGGACCCGTCGGCGTAAATGGGATGCCGACGATTTTGACCTGATGGGCACGCAACAGCGCATGGAAATTGAAATAGCAGGGATCATCGACCAGGACCGTGTCGCCGGGCCGCAACAGCAAACGGCAAATCAGGTCGATTGCCTGAGTCCCTGAGGCCGTCAGGATGATTTGATCCGTGGTCGCCGTGATGCCTTCATCAGCAAACCGGCCGAGCAGTAGGCGGCGCAAGGCCAGTGAACCGCGCGTGCTGCCGTAGCCGGACAGCAGCGTGTCGTCAGCACGGCCAAGCGCCCTCAGTCCCTTGCGAAGCGCGGCGTTCGGCATCCAGTCCGAAGGCAGCCATCCGCAGCCTGGCTTGAGAACAGATGGGTCGGCATCGAGCGACTGTCTGGAAACCCAGAAGGGATCGACTGCGCGCTCGCGCGGCGACCCCATTTCGGCCAAAGCCATCGGCGGCAGATTCGCGCCCGTCACATAGAAGCCCGAGCCGCGCCGCGCGCGAATGACGCCTTCCGCCTCCAGTCGGTCGTAAGCCTCGACCACAGTGGAAGGCGAGACACCCATGATTTCGGCAAGGCGACGAACTGAGGTTAAGCGATCCCCAGCATTGAGCGCTCTGTTCGCGATTCTGGTGCGGACGGCGTTCATCAATGCTTCCGTCCGCGTCATCTCTCCGTCGCCCCGCTATCCATCCAAAGCTCGATTGTATGGCTCACTCTATCCATACGGATTCGGATAATTGTATTCCACTGTTTCTGTCCAAGCTAGGCCCGGACCGCTATTCCGACGATGCAGGAAAGTGAGGACATATGGAAAGAGCAGCAGCGGGTTGGGGCAGCGGTCTCCTGGGCGTCATCATATTCAGCGGGTCGCTACCGGCCACCCGCGTGGCCGTGGCGGACTTTTCGCCGATGTTCCTTACATCCGCCCGCGCGGTGATCGCCGCACTGCTGGGGGCAACCTTCCTTTTGGCGCGGCACCAGATGCGGCCCGAGCGAAACGACATCCTTCCGCTGACACTGGTAGCGATCGGCGGCGTCATCGGGTTTCCGTTGCTGACGGCGTTTGCGCTCCAGCACATGACCGCAGCGCATTCCATCGTCTTCATCGGCCTGCTGCCGCTCGCAACGGCCATCTTCGGCGTGGTACGCGGAGGCGAGCGTCCCAAGCCTGCCTTCTGGCTGTTCTCGGTCGTCGGTGCGGCCGCTGTCGCTGGCTTCGCGCTCTACGGAAGCGAGGGGGGAACGCTGATTGGCGAGCTGCTGATGTTCGCCGCGATTCTAGTGTGCGGGCTCGGCTACGCGGAAGGAGCGACGCTCTCACGCCGCCTCGGCGGCTGGCAGGTCATCTCTTGGGCCTTGCTGCTATCGCTTCCCATCATGGCCGTGATCGCCTTGTTTACCTTGCCCGAAACGTGGGGGAGGATCGGCGTGCCTGCCTGGGCCGGCCTCGCCTATGTGTCGATCTTCAGTATGATGGTGGGTTTCATCTTCTGGTATCGCGGCCTTGCGCTAGGCGGTATCGCGGGGGTTGGCCAGTTGCAGCTCCTGCAACCCTTTTTCGGGTTCCTGTTGGCGGCGATCTTTCTGGGCGAGCCGATCGCGTGGACGATGATCGCATCTACAGTGGTCATTGTCGCGTGTGTCGCCGGAGCAAAGCGTTTCGCCTGATTGTCTATTACTGCACAGACATCAAGATGCCGCCAACGTCCGCTTGCTACTGCTAGGTCACGGAGGCCGCCGGTCAGCTTCCCACCATTCATCGACAACCGGGCGACCGAAACCGGATGGCAGCTTCTAGGAAAACTGAAAAGGTCCGACCTCTCACGCGTGAATGGAGGCGCCCTTGGCGATCGAGCCTTTCATCTCACTACAGTGCTTCCTGCCAATGCGGGTAAGTGACGTAGGCGGTAACTGCGCCTTGTTCGTGGGAGTGGATGATCACCCTCTCACCCTTGGGCATGTGGATAATTTCGCCAGGGCCAGCCGTGACCGTTCCAGCCTCAGTGGAGACGGACAACCGCCCCTCGATAATTACCATGATATCGTCTACGGCCATTGTCTCTGTCAGACTTTGCTCGGGTCCGTAGCGGCCGAAGCCGATGGTCACCGGTGCGCCGTGGCGCTGGTCTACGACATTGCCCGCATAGACTTCACCATCCTGCCCTGGTGAACGTTGCAGTATCGCGTCGGCGAAAGCAAACTTGCAAACTGGCATGGCTCACCTTGAAGTTAGTTAACGGGTGTGACGACCACACTGCCGAGTATAGTCACCTATTGATGGCTTCGGAACATGCCATTCGACTTAGCCGAGCTGCCGCGATGACCGGAAGAACATTCCACAGTTTGATGATTTTACCGCCTTCATGGTCTCGAAAAATATCTATCCCGGCGCAGTCGGAGCCGTTCGACCAAAGCTGAACAACCAGGTTGTACTCAGCCACTGCCCTTTTTTATCCCGACCCACTTGCCAGGCCATCCTCGCGCCATGCGTTCACGATAAGCGATAAAGGCGGTCTTGCCGGTTGCGACATTGCGGATTGTGCCGGATAGACGGCACCAACGTAGCTCCCGATCAGCTTTTGGACAGAGTCGTTGAACCTCTGTGCTTAGAAGGCGATTGCGTTCGTCTTGTTGCGTTCAAGGCTCATCATTCGGTCCTTCATGTATTGGAACGGCCTCTTGCGCAGATTGTTCTTTGTTGAGTGTAAAGGAGTTTCCTTGTGGCTCAATACGACCTTCTTTACTGGTCCGTACCGTTTCGCGGCCAGTTTATTCGCGCCGTGCTCGCTTTCGCCGGGAAAGACTGGACGGAAAGGGACGACGGCCTGATATCGGAGCTGATGGAGGGACCTATCGGCAAAATGCCGGTCCCTTTTATGGGTCCCCCTGTTCTGATCGATACCGAAACCGGCTTTGCAATATCCCAAATGCCGGCCATTATTTTCTATCTTGGCGAGACGTTGGATCTCATGCCGGACAACGCCCATTTGCGCGCTTTGACCATGAAGGTGGTCAATGATGCCAATGACGTGATCGACGAGTTGAGCCTCAACGGTGGTCGCGACATGTGGACGGAAGAGCGGTGGCAGCAATTTATACCGCGCCTTTGCAAATGGATGATGATGTGGGAGGAGCTCGGCGAGCGAAACGGACTCACGAAAGGAGAAGGATATCTGCTGGGGGAAGCTGGCCCGGGCATAGCAGATGTCATCACGGCAACGCTGTGGACCACCATCGCCGACCGCTTCAACAGGATTGAGGCGCTTCTCGCGGAAACAGCGCCGCACACCTATGCGCTGTCGCGACGAATATCTGCTCTCCCCGCCTTAGCGACGCTGAAGAAACAAGCAATGCGTGACTACGGGGATGCTTATGCCGGCGGACAGATTGGCGCATCGATGGCATCCATTCTGAACGACTGAGAGTGCTCCTATCTTGGGCGTTAGTCAGAACCAGCTGATAGCCGCTCGCTGGCGGTCGCTCTGCCACAGTTCGGAAAACGCTTTGGGACTCGTTAAAGTCCCGTCTATGTGATTGCTGTGCATCAATTGCCGGCGCTGTCGCTGATTGGACCAAGCTCTTTGACCAGCTAAAGCGCAGCCTTTCAGGGCGCAAGCTAAACCCTGCCAGTCCGCTTCCACCCATTACAGACCATCATTGATCTGACCGGACCTGCAGCTTTCATGAAATCGCCAAGCCCGCCTGGACAACTAAAATGAAGGCGCTCTGCAGACTGGGAGCCTTGGGGCCGTTTGCGGACAGTCGGCTTCTAGGCGTCGAGAGGCGAATAGCTGCCCCACCTAGGTTTGTCGCCGTGACTGTTTGGAGACGATTGGCACCCTCTGGGCTTCATTAGCGCTGAGTGGCACAGTGGAGCTGGGGGAGGAGGTATTGACTTGCTTGAAGTGAAATCGCTGGAGGCAGACAGCCAGGAATGTGCGACTACAATCTTGCAGCGCTGTCGCGCGGCGCTTACTCCGCCTCTGATGTAGCTGCCAAGCTCGTCGGCAGGCCCGTTGTGTCCTATACCTTGACGCTTCAGTCCACTTTAGACCGCCAACATAACGCCAGGCCATGCGGCCCCGCTCATCAAGCGCGAAGAGATGCAGCCAGCGATTGTCGAACAGTGCGCTGACCTGTGGATGGCGCACAAGAATCTCGGTGATCGCCTCGCGCGGTGCTTCGATCACAACGGACATCCGCAGAGGCTCGTGCACCAGCTGCTCGCCTTCATGTACGGATTGCCAAGGCAGCCCTGCGCGCAGGAGGCCACCATTGCCTTCGACCACGCCGATGCCGCCGGTGACGTTGTGCAGGAGCTTGTTGCCTGCGCCGAAGAGTTCGGGCGCAACCGTCGAGCCGTAATACTGCAGGCTGATCCAGCTCGCGACCACGACCGGCGCGGTCAGGATCAGTTCCAGCACGCCGAAGCCCTCGTCCCGCCGCCAGTCATAGTCGTGCAGAAAGGCGCGGCCGGCCAGATCGCGGCCTGTGGTGCGGCAACGCGGTGCGGCGACGAAGGCCTTGCAGCCGGCGAGCGCCCATTCGGGCCGTACCTCGGCCCAGTCGCGGGCGCGGCGGGCGATATCGGCTTCCGTCTCGGCGCGGGGCAAGCGCCTCGCCCGTTCGGCCCGGGCGAGCCCGCCCGCGGTCTGGAGCCAACCCTTGGCCGCTGCTAGGTCCGCGGCATGGTTCGCCGATGGATGATCGGCGTCGTAGATGGTGACGTCGTCGGTCGTCGTGTCGTGGAGGGCCGCCAGAAACAACGTATCTTCGGGAACCACAATGCCGCGCGCGACAAGGCCATTGCGCACGTCGGGTTCGTTGAGCATTGAGACGAGCAGCCGGGCATTGACCTCACCCGAATAGCCGCCGCAGGCCCCGCAATGCAGCGCGCTGGCATGCGGGTTATTGACGACATTGGCGCCGTGACCGGCGATCAGCACAAGCCTTGCGAAGAAATCGGTGAGCGACATGGCCCTGAGTACGGTGTCCGCCGTTGCGATCCGCTGGTCAAGATCGATCGTGTCGACTGGCCGCGGCGACGGATCGTTCGGTGCGGTATTGCCGGTGAGCCCCAGCCCGTCGCGCAGAAGCTTGCCGATATAGACCGGCCCCGTTGCCTCGACGAAGGCGAAGGAGGAGATGGCGGCGAGCTTGAAGCGGCCCCAGGAACGCTTGGCACGCGCCGCGATCCGTGCCGCCCGATCCGCGCGCCAAGTCTGAGGCTTCGGCTCTCCCGAGTAGGTGAAGAGACCGGGTCGGAGCATCACGGGCAAGCGGGCTTCCACCACGTCCGAGCCGAAGCGGCGGTGCGCGATGCCCATGCCGAAGAAACCGGCGAAACCCAGGGTGCTGATTCCGTCATCCAGCGCTTCCAGCGCACGGCGAAAGACCTCCGAGCGCACGTCGATACAAAAGGCCATCTGCATTACAGGACGCGACGAAGCCGGAGTGGCAGGCCCCGCTTCGGCGAAAAAGACCCGCAGCCGCCGCTGGGCCGCGCGCTCAATGGCCTCCTGGAGGATCGCATCGACATGATCCTCCGCGCTTGCAGCTACCGCTTCGGCATGGGCGATCACGGCCTCGCGCCACTTTGACCCGATCTCCTGCTCGTACTGGCGCAGCAGCGCGGATTCCCAGACGAGACGAATGACGAGGAGGTCCGTCAGCGTGGCGTCCGTTCCGCCTGCCAGCTCGGCCTGCCAGAGGCGGTAGCGCGCGAGCTGCCCCCAGCCGCTGAGGCCAGTCAGCAGCCGGTGGAAGCAGTTTTCAAGAGCCGCCTCGGACAGGCCGAGCGCCTCGACGGCGTCGATCAGGGCGGCCTCGGCGCTATCGGGCGTGTCGGCTACGGTGCCGGCGAAGCCGGCAAGGCCGACGATCTCCGGGGTCAGGTCATGCATGACGACGGTGCGCCAGGAGGAATAGGCGCTGCGGCCGTTGGGAGCGGCCCAGAGCGCCTGCCCCTGATCGAAATAGCCTGCCGCCCAGTAGCTGATGCGCTCATCGACCACCGCCTTCCAGTCGATGCCGCTGGCCTTGCCCGCCAACTCGGCGACGGTCGGCAACGCCCGCTCCTCGGCCTGCTCGACATGCATTGCTTGTTTCAGCGCGGCAACCGTCTCCGGGCGTTGCGATGCCGGCGCTGCCTCGAGCGCTTCGGCAAGGTCGCCGTCGGTGAGTTCGCCACATTGGTGGCACTCCAGATACCAGCGGCGCGGCATGGTCAGCCGGATTCCGGCCGACCGCCGCAGACGCGCTGCGGCGACGGCCAGCGGTTCGTTCGTCTGGCCGAGAAACGGATTGACCGCGACGCTCGAGGCCAGCGGCCAGAGCGGCGGGATTGCGCGCGACGCGGCATGTGCCGCAGCCATTATCGCTTCGGGGCCGGCAAGTTGGGGGTTGGGTGCAGTCATCAGCATGTGGGTTTTCCCTGATCCTTGAGCGTCACGAAGGCTTGCGTACGGACCAGCCCCCCAGCATGCGATCGAGCATGGCGTTGACATAAAGCCCGTTGGAAAGATGGACCCGCAGGCCCGCAGCCGCCGGATGGCCCGCCCAGAGCGGGAACAGCGCCTGCGCGACCGCGACCAGGCCGAAGGTCAGGATGGCGATGGCCATCAAGGTCCATTCGAGCCGGCCCGGCGCGGGCGGCGCGGGCAGCACGCCCGCCGTCAGCCATTCGGCCGCCGTCTGGAGCGCGAAATAGCCGAGGGCGGCTGCGGTCGCGTAAAGCGCCGTTCTCATCGTCAGGGCGCGGGGCGCGGCATCCGCCAGCCCCTGGGCGAGCAGATAGGCGACTCCGAAGATGAGGATCGCACCGAGCGCGAGCGCCTGCGGCGACTTGTGCTCGAACCCGAAGCCAAGCCCGAAGGCCGCGCCGATCGCAATATAGATCGCGAGCGCAATGAGAAAGGCGCGGGCCACCGCGCCACCGTTGGGTATGGCGACCGGACCCGGACGGCGGATGGAATCGACCTGCTCCACGGCGCCGCCCGAGGCCAGGAAGGCATGCGCTTTGTAGTGCGAATGGGCGACGATGTGGAGCAGCGCCAGCGGGAACAGTGCCAGCCCGCATTGCAGGATCATAAATCCCATCTGCGCCACCGTCGACCAGGCGAGCGAGGTCTTGACCGCCGGCTGGGTCAGCATGACGAGCGCGCCGAACAGGGCGGTGAAGCCGCCGACCATCGCCAGCACTGCCAGCACGCCCGGCGCGAGCAGCATGACGTCGGCGAAGCGGATGAGGAGGAAGCCGCCCGCATTGATGACCCCGGCATGGAGCAGTGCCGAGACCGGCGTCGGCGCTTCCATCACCTCGGTCAGCCAACCATGGGTGGGAAACTGCGCCGACTTCAACAGCGCCGCGAGCGCCAGCAATCCCGCCGCTGCCAGCGCCTTCCAGGAAGCATCGCCTGCCCGCGCCATGGCGTTGATTGCTGCGATGTCGGTCGTGCCGAAGGCCATGCCGATCAGCAGCACCGAGCCGGCCAGCGACAGAGCGCCTAGGGCCGCGAAGAGCCGCTTCTTGCGGGCCGCGCGCTGCGCTCGGATGCGCTCTGGATAGAACAACAGCAGGCGATAGAGCGCGAAGCTCGTGGCGATCCACGCGCCGAGCAGCTGAACGAGATTGCCGGCCTGGACGAGGAGGAGGACTGCGGCGAGCGCCGCACACAGCCAGCCGATGAAGGTGCCCTGGCGGGCCTCGCCGTCGAGATCGGTCCGCGAATAGCGCAGCACGATCCACCCGACGAAGGAGACCAGCAGCATCATCGTCACGCTGATCGCGTCGAGCTGCGCGGAGAAACCTATACCAGCCCAGCCGATCAGTGCGCTGTCGCCCGGCCCTCGGAGCAGCAGAAGAAGCAGCGACCCCACCGCGATGGCGAGAGCCGAAATGGCGGCTCTCTCAGCGACGGCCGCTACATGCGGCGGCCGGCGACCCTGACGAAAAGACGCAAACAGCGCGGCCAGGAGCAGCAGAAGGGGTGCAGCGAGCGGAAGTAGATTGAGCGAAAAGGTGGTTTCCTTGGGAAGCGGTGGCGACATCCCTGCTGCTAGCCGAGGCGAAGACCGAAAGAAAATGCATTGTTGGTTCAATTCCGTTCGCTATTATCGAACGTCATGGCAGCGCTCAACTATCACCATCTGCGATACTTCCGTGCCGTCGCCCATGACGATAACCTGACGCGCACGGCCGAGCGCTTAAACCTGACCCAGTCGGCGCTATCGGTGCAGATCCGCAAACTGGAGGAGCAACTCGGCCACGCGCTTTTCGATCGGCGCGGGCGACAGCTTCATCTGACCGAAGCTGGCCGCATCGCGCTCGACCATGCCGATGCGATCTTCGCCACGGGGGAGGAACTGCTCGGCACACTGCGCGACACCGGTACGACGCGCCAGGCCCTGCGGGTCGGGGCGCTTGCCACCTTGTCGCGCAACTTCCAGATGGAGTTTCTGCAGCCCGTTCTCGGCCGGACCGACATCGAGCTCGTCTTGCGCTCCGGCGGCGCCGCCGAACTGTTGCGAGCGCTGGAAGCGCTGAACCTCGACGTCGTCCTGATCAACCAGGCCCCCGCGCGCGATGTGCTCACGTCCTTCGTCGCTCATCGGATTGCAGAACAGCCGGTCGGCCTCGTCGGCACGCCGGATCGGTTCGCTGGCAGAGCGGGCCTGGTCGACCTCTTGCGCGATCATCCCGTCATCGTGCCGACGCTGGAGAGCAGCGTGCGCGCCGGCTTCGACGCTCTTGCCGATCGCCTGGGGGTGCGCACGCAGATCGTCGCGGAGGTCGAGGACATGGCGATGATGCGACTTCTCGCCCGCGAAGATGTCGGCCTTGCCGTCCTGCCGCCTATCGTCGTCAAAGACGAGCTGGCGGCGGGCATCCTCGTCGAGGGCGACGAGCCGTTGGGGATCAAGGAGACCTTCTACGCCGTGTCGATGGAAAGGCGCTTTCCGAACCCGGCTTTGCGAACGCTCCTGCAGCAGGCCATGACGTAGGCTGAGTGGTTCAGTTACCCGACGCGCAACGCCCGTGCCGCATTCTTGGCCCTTTCGGCCGGCTGCACGCGTGTCGCATTCCAAACTCGGTCCTCGGATCAGGCGCACGTCCACACCTGAACGGGCAAGCTTACACCCCTTAGATGGTGGCGGCCGGCGTCGGAAAGTCTTGTCACACCTATTGGCTGTTTGCCGGTCTCGTCAAACGCTTGTTCCAGCAAAGACTGGCTAGCCACAAGCCGCACGTTCAGGTTTCGGCACAGCTCCTGCATTCGGCTTGCAGTATTTACTGTGTCGCCGATGGCCGTAAAACTCATCGATTCGCGCGTTCCGATATCTCCGAGAACAACCATGCCGAAATTGACGCTGATTCCAAAATCAATGCGGCTGCGACCGGCGTTGAGTCGCTTCGCGTTCCAACGCTCCATCTCATCCATCATGTCGATCGCCGCGTGCAATGCATTGGTGGCTTCCAACCGTGACGGGTTGGGTACTCCAAAGAGCGCCATCAGCCCATCACCGGAGAAGCTCGCGACGGAGCCTCCTTTGACGAAGATCACAGTTGCCAGGCGTCGATAAAAGGAACGAAGAAGGGCGACGACGCGCTCAGGCGGCAGGCTCTCGCTCAGCCCGACAAATCCGACGATATCAACGAAGAGAACAGCAATTTTCTGTCGACGCACTGGGCCGAGGGGGCGATCTCTTTGTGCCAACGTCTCAACCATCCCCGGTGAGAAGTAGCGGGCCAGATTGGTCTTCCTCCTATCCGACTCGCGAGCCGCCGCTTGCGCCTTTGCAAGCCGCTTCTCAGCCTCGATACGCGCACTCACGTCACGCTGAACCGCGACGAAATGAGTCATGGTCCCCGCAGCATCTCGCAGCGGCGTAATCGACCACTCCATCACAAATTCGGTGCCATCCTTTCGGTAGTTGACCGCCTGACCTTCCCAGCGATCTCCCCGTCTCAAAGTCTCCCGCATCCCTAGAAAAACCGATAAATCAGTCTTATCTCCTTGAAGGACGCGCGGCGACTTGCCGACAACCTCGGAGGCTGTCCACCCTGTAATGCGCTCGAAGTTGGGGTTGACATAGACGATCGCTGGACCGGGCGGTTCCAGATCGGCGGTTGTGACCAAGATGCTTTCCGATGCCGCTTCCAGCACCAAGAATGCGTCCACTCCACTGTGATCGAGTTTCACTGGTATCTCCCGGCAACAGCCTGTCCGTCGTCGGAACATTTGGCGCAACTCGCGGCGTAAATTAGCGGGGTGCGGGCGTCGTCTTGAGGGTGGATGTTAAGCGGCGAGCTTGCGGTGTTGCAAGCGCCGACGTTCGATGGTCTGTCCCTTGATCCTTTCACGCTGCTGGATGATGGCTGGGGCCCAGTCGAAGTAGGCGTCGGCGGGCTCTCGTGGTAACGCTGGTGGTTGTAGTGCTCGACGAACGCCTCGATCTGGGCTTCGAGATCGCCAGGCAGGAAGTAGTTCTCCAGCAGGATGCGGTTTTTGAGGGTCTGGTGCCAGCGCTCGATCTTGCCTTGGGTCTGAGGATGACAGGGAGCACCGCCCACATGGCTCATGCGCTGGGCCTCAATGTATTAGGCCGGTTGACCGGCGATGTAGCTCGGACCGTTGTCGCTGAGCAGCCGGGGCTTGTGGCGGACATGGGACTGGTCGTAGCCTGAAGCGGCCAATACCATTCCAGTGTGTCGGTGACATCCTCGGCGCGCATCGTGCTGCACAGCTTCCAGGCGATGATGTAGCGCGAGAAGTCGTCGAGCACAGTCGACAGATATATCCAGCCCCACCCGATAATCTTGAAGTAGGTGAAGTCGGTCTGCCACAACTCGTTTGGCCGCGTGGTCGGGGTATGGAAGCGATCAGCCGCCTTGATTACGACATAGGCTGGGCTGGTGATCAGATCATGGGCCTTGAGCAACCGGTAGACCGTGGCTTCCGACACGAACTACCGCAGCTCATCGGTGAAGCGTACCGCCAGTTCGATGATCCCGTTGTGGATCTCGCCGGGCAAACGGTTCCACACCCGGCTGGGTGCCGAGGGCCGGCCTCCAGTGCCACCGGGCCGCCCTCGATGTAGCGGTCGTACCAGCGATAGAAAGTCCGGCGCGCAATACCCAACTGATCCAGAGTCCGCTTGGTTGGCAGGTGCGACTGCTCGACGATCCTGATCTCAAGCTTCTCGGATCCGGATACCTCATGCGTCGTCGCCCCCACCCGCTATCATGCTTTTTTAAGCAGACGGTTCTTCAGCGTCAGATCGGCAACGCACTCCTTCAAGGCGCTGGCTTCACGGCGCAGATCCTTCACCTCGTCGGAGGTGGCGGCACGGGCGGTGTCACCGGCCAGCCGGCGCTTGCCCGCCTCCATGAACTCTTTGGATCAGGTGTAATACAGGCTATGGGCGACGCCCTCCTTGCGGCACAGTTCGGCGATGCTGTCCTCGCCGCGCAAGCCATCGAGCACGATCCGGATCTTGTCTTCCGCCGAGAAATGCCGACGGGTCGCACGTCGGATATCCTTCACCACCTGCTCGGCAGGCTTTTTGGCACTTGAGGATTTGGGGCTTCATCTTCGTTCCTTCGTCACTGCGACGAGACCCAAATCCTCCTCAGTTCACAACCTCAAATCTGTGCCATTGGTGCTGACGGCGGACAACCTTCTGCAATTTTGCGACGATAAGGAGCGCCTCGCTACTGCAGGAGATGGAGCGGTGGGATGGGCAGTTGCTTGGCCTATGGCCAATTTATCTGGCCGCGTGCAGAGCATGACTTCCCTATCCTGAGCACCATTGGCCCGATGATGGCCGATGGCGGCAGACAGGCGTCATCCATCCTATCTAACCGCGATCCTTCCAAGACACCGACATGACGGAATAGACGATCTCAGAAGCATCGCTGCACGGCTTGGATATCGGGCCGACCTAGGGATCCATGCGATCTGGATCTCGCCGATCTACCCGTCACCGATGGTCGATTTTGGTTATGATGTCGCCGAAAATTGCGACATCGATCCTCGCTTCGGCAATGCTTGCGGATTCGATGATTTAATGGCGCAAGCTCAAGCGCTCGGGTTTATCTCCTTCTTGACTACGTCCCAACCTCACCTCCCACCATCACCCCTGGTTCGTCGAGAGCCGCTCGTCGCGCGATGCTTTGCGGCGGGACTGGAATCCCTGGTGCGACCCCGCCGCCGATGGCGGTCCATCCAACAACTGGATCAACGATTTCGGAGGCTCGGTATGGGCCTGCCTATGACAAAACGACCGAACAGTACCATTACCACGCATTCCATTTTCGCGGTATTGTCGGCTCGACACGAGAAAGGTCGCGGCTCTGGCCTTGCGGCAAGCACCTGCGTGCATGCCATAGTGACGGATGCAATGGAAGCCGCGCGGCAGGACATTGAGCAGGAAACGACGGTGAACTCGTTGCTAGCGAGGAGAGCCATGACCTGCTGGCGATTGGCGCTGTCGCGACGGTAGGCTTTTTAGCGGAAGGCACCTGCTCCGGTCAAATGCGATCAGTCGGCTGTCGAGTTCGCTCCCCGGCTGGTGTAGCCCGATAGGTAGCCGAATATCACTTCCAGGCCCAGCGACTGGCACGTTGGCTTAGACCACCCAGCGCTGCGTCAGGGAGTCAACGACGCACTGGAGCTTTTCGAGCAAGAAAATCTGCGCCGACTGGCGGTCCGTGAGACATTGATCGCAAGCCAAACCGCGTCCCTCCACGGCGGTACATTGCCGCAAATTGAAGAGTGCGATGCCGGCTGCGTTAGAAGTCTAGAGTGTTACCTAATTTTCTGTTCAGGATCGACGTGATGACGCGCAGGCCTGACGCCAGCTCTTCCCGAGAGCGAGCGCCGCCGCCCAGGCTGATGCGTGCCGCGTCTCGTCCCCCCCCGGTACTACCTGTTGAGAAGAGCTCCGCAGGACTGATCAGCACCCCTGCGGCCCGCGTCTCGCGCTCTAGGGTGCCCGACCGCCATTTTTCCGGCATTTGTAGCCAGATGTTGAGGCCGGTCGGGAGCGCCGAATAGTCGAACCCCCGGAAGATGTCTGCGGCAATCTCGTTGCGTGCCGCGAGTTCGTTGCGTTGCCAGCGCACCAACTCATCCATTTTGCCGGCCTCAATCCAGCCGCAGACGATCTCGACAGCGAGGGGCGGAGTCATCCACAAGGTGGCGCCGAGACCCAGCACCAGTTCATCGACCCTACCGGGGGGAGCGACGAGGAACCCGACCCGAACCCCCGGAGCCACAATCTTCGAGACGCTCGTGCAAAAGTGGCTGATCTCCGGGGCGAAGCTCGACAGTGGCGGCGGCGCCTTATCAAGAAAGGGACGGTAAACCGCATTCTCAATGATGGAGACACCAAATTCGCGTGCTGCGGCGGCGATCTGCTGGCGACGTTCGGTCGACCAAACCGACAGTGTGGGGCTGTGGTGGTCGGGCACGCAGACCAGCGCGCGGACCGGCTCATTGTGACAGGCATCGACGAACTCATTCAGCTGTATACCTTCATCATCCATCCCAAGGCCGCGGATATTGAGGCCTAATGCGCCGAGAAGAAGCCGGGTGGAGGGATCGATCAGCTTCTCGGTAAGGACAACCTCTCCTGCGCGGATGGTTGTTAGCAGTGCTACCGATACGGCATGCTGAGCGCCCGACACGATCGCTATATCGGCCGGATCGGCCGCGAAGCCTATTTGACGAAGCCATTGGGCAGCCACAGCTCGATGTGATTCCTGGCCAAACCAGGGTCGGTGATAGGACAAGAGTCCGCCGAGGTTTTCCGATCGAGCCTGGGCTTCCAGACTCTGTCGTAGGACATCAGAATGATTCGACGTTAGTACAGGGCAGTTGAAAGATAAGTCTGCTCGCTGGACGTCTTCGCGGTCGGTCATCAGCCGACGGCGTTCGCGAAGCGGGTGCTCGCGGACGAAGGTGCCGCTACCGATGCTGCTTCGAATGAAGCCGAGCCTCTTCGCTTCAGAATAGGCCTTCGTCACGGTTCCGACCGAGATGCCCAGCTTAAGTGCCAACTCACGATGGGGCGGAAGGCGCTGCCCCGGCTTCAACTGCCCCGATGCGATATCCCGTGCCAGAGCATCGATGATGCTTCGATAGTGCCTACCGGATCCAGAGAAGTAGGGTTGCCACACTGTCATATTACAATAATTCGATTGACTGGCACATTACGCGCGAACATCATTCAATTGTCTCAATAGATACCGCTCACAGCGATACGCTTTACACGGCGTGAGGCGTAGCAACAAGAGGACGATTATGGATTTCGGTTACTATCTTCCCTGTTATTGGCCCGATATATCGGTCCCCATGCGCCACATGTACAGAGAAATGGTGCGGGAAGCTCAGTACGCTGAAGAGCTCGGATATCACTCTCTGACTATTCCGGAACATCATTTCACAAATGCTTTGGTACATCCTGACGCCTTACTAAGCGCCGTCCATGTTGCGGCGCAAACGAAGTATATCCCAATTGTCACTGCGACCACCGTATTGCCGTTTCACAATATTCCTCAACTTGCGGGACAGATCGCGCAGGCCGACTGTCTCACTGGCGGCCGCATCCAGATCGGCGTCGGCCGCGGCGCCTATCGTTATGAATTCGCCCGGCTACAGGTGCCTTTTGAGGAGGCGCGCGAGCGGTTCGATGATTCGCTCGAATTGCTCATCGCTCTACTCGGCGGAGAGGACGTCAGCTGGGACAGTAAATTCTACAAGTTGGGGCCCACGACCATCACCCCCCGTCCCGTCCAGGACCCGCATCCAAGAATATGGTTCGCGGCGACGACGCCAGGGGCTATTGAATACGCTGCGGGGCGTTCTTTCTCGGTTATGACTACGCCGCTCCGGAGCTCGTTCGACCATGTTGTCGCCCAAGCAAATGCCTTCAAGGTCGGCCGCGGCAAGGTGCAATCGCATGATTTCCACCAAGACTTCTCGATGCTGATCATGCTTTTTGTGACCGAGAGCCAGCAGGAGACCGATGACATGATCCGCCATGCGCTAAACCGCCACAGGCGTTTTTTGAATGTATTCGGTGGCGAGGGCGAGGTCGTGCGGGGCGCCATCACGCCTTATGAATCCGATTTGACGGAAGCTGAGATCGGCAAGAACCTTATCATCGGCTCGGTCGAGGAATGCGCCGAACGGCTGGAGGACTATGCCAGACTCGGCATCGGACAATTGCAACTCAATATGAATTTTGGCGCCCCTCACGCCAGGGTTATGCGCTCGCTGGAATTGTTCGCGACGCGCGTAGGTCCGAGATTCGCTAAACGAGCAGCAATTCCGTCGCCTTAGAGGTGCGGTCATCGTGGATTGGGCCGGCTGCGCACATTGATGCGATTCCAGTCGTGGCGGGAGAGATGGAAGCACGGCTCGCGAACGACGCCGCCCCGATCTTTTGTTGCGACTGCGGTTCTGGCCATAGATGCACTGCCGATGCAACTGGACTGCTCAAGTCCATCACGTGAAGGCAAATTACGAAATGAAGTTTAGAGACGACTCGTTGCGCTTAAACGATCCGGACTTGTTGCGTCAGAAGGGCTTCATCGGTGGTGTATGGTGCGACGCGGCATCGGGGGATTCCATGGCCATTCTAAGTCCCGCCGACGCCACGCCAGTAGGTTGCGTGCCGATGTTCGCCACCGGCGAGATCCGCGAAGCCGTCCGGGCCGCCCAGGAAGCGTCGCGTGGATGGCGGACACTAACGCCCCGACAGCGCGGGGCCGTCATGCGGCGCTGGGCCGAACTCATCCTCGTCAACATCGATGATTTGGCGAGCATTCTCACCGCCGAGCAGGGTAAGCCACTCGCAGAGGCGCGGGCCGAGGTCACCGGCTCAGCGGGTTTCGTCGATTGGTTCGCCGAAGAGGGACGGCGCGCCTATGGGGAAGTCATTCCGCCGCCGGACGGAACCCGCCGCACCATAGTCGTCCGGGAGCCCATTGGGGTGGTGGGCGCCATCACCCCTTGGAATTTCCCTAGCTCGATGGTTGCTCGCAAATGCGCCCCAGCCCTGGCGGCTGGCTGCACCATCATCTTGAAACCGGCTCCTCAGACGCCGTTTTCTGCCCTCGCCCTAGCCGCAATAGCCGAGCGCGCAGGAGTGCCAGCCGGCGTCATCAATATCGTAACCGGCGACGCGGCGAGGATCGGTGGCGAGCTCACTTGCAACCCAGCCGTCCGCAAGCTTAGCTTCACCGGCTCGACCGCCGTTGGCAAATTGTTAATGGCGCAATGTGCCAATACTGTGAAGCGTGTTTCGCTGGAGCTGGGCGGTCACGCTCCATTCATAGTCTTTGCAGATGCGGATCTCGACATGGCGGTTCAAGGGCTGATTGCCGCTAAGTTTCGCAATGCCGGACAAACCTGCGTCGCCGCCAACCGGATATATCTGCACGAGAGCATCTATAACGCCTTTGCGAGTAAGCTGGTTTGTTTGGTTGGTGCGTTGAAGGTCGGGCACGGAACGTCGCCCGGCGTGCAGATCGGTCCATTAATTAGCGAGGCCGCTTTGCGCAAGGTCGAACTCCAGATCGCTGAGGCGATAGAAGGGGGCGCGCGGGTGCTTTGTGGCGGCAAGAGACACCAGCTGGGTGGAACATTTTTCGAGCCGACCGTTCTCGGTGAGGTGAATGACGGCATGCTGGCGGCGCGCGAGGAAACGTTCGGACCGGTCGCGCCGTTGCTTCGGTTTCGGGAGGAGGCGGAAGTATTGCAGCGTGCCAACGATACGCCCTACGGCCTTACCGGCTATTTCTACACGAGCGATCACGGACGGGTCTGGCGCGCCGCCGAGGGGCTGGAGACGGGAATTGTCGGCGTGAATGTCGGCGTTACCGCCTTCGAGGCCGCTCCATTCGGCGGCGTTAAGGAATCGGGCTTCGGCCGAGAAGGCGCGCGCCAGGGTCTCGATGAATATCTGACCACTAAATACGTATGCGTGGGAGGGCTTTAGCAAGCATTCTAGTACGACAGGTGAATTTTACCTCATATGCTGAAAAATTGAGGTGTTACAACCGCATTGAAGGTTGCTAGGCTCTTCGTCGCTCAACCTAACTTTCCCTATATTGGTGTTTCTCGGGAGACATATCACATGCTCAAGTTCACGCGTCGCGAATTTACACGTCTTGGGTTGGCCGCGCCGCTTGCGGCGGTGGCTTCATCGCTCCCCTTAGCACAGCTCCTTGCACAGGGCCTAGGTTCCGAATTACGCGTTGCAACCTGGGGCGGGAGCTGGCGGGATTCCATAGACACAAATGTTTGCAAGGGCCTCAAGGATCAAGGCCTCAAAATTGAATACACTCTGGGAAATCCTGAGGACAATCTTGCCAAGCTCATCGCCGCTACCCGACAGGGCGCCATCCCGTTCGACGTGATGGAGGGCTTCCCATACATCACCGGCCCGATGTCTGAGGGCGGACTTATCAACGAACTCGATTATGATAAGATGCCCAATGCCAAGGCGGCACCCGATTGGGTGCGGGGAAAATATGAAGTCGTCAGCGTCGTTACCCAGGACGGCGTAGTATACAATACAGAAAAGTTCAAGGAAGCGGGCATCGCGCCGCCCACGACCTATAAGGACCTAGCCAATCCGAAGCTCAAGGGCAAAGTTGCCTTTCCGGACATCGGAAATGCACAACATTGGAATGCAATCGTCGGCATGGCGTATGAAAGCGGCGGCGGAGAGTCAAATTTAAGCGGCGCCGTGTCGATGGTAAACGAAATTTCACCGGCCTATTTCTTTTCGGCCTCGACGGACCTAGCCACACGCTTCGGTTCCGGAGACATTTGGGCGGCAGCCTGGCATGCGGGCTGGGCCGCTCGGCTGCGGCGGTCCAACGTCCCTGTTTCGGTGGGGTATACTCCATTCGGTGAAAAGCGCGGCGCCTTGTGGCCGGTCCCCTGCTATATCGTAGCGAAGACAACGAATCTGGCTGGAGCCGAGGCTTTCGTCAACCAATTGATGTCGCCGGAGGTCCAGTTCACCCACGGCAAGGCCACGGGTTCGGTGCCTGTTGACGGCAAGGCCCGGACAGAGCTTGCCGCCGACCCGCTCTCGGCCGAGCTCCTAATGCTGAGCGATCGGCAGATGCAGAACTGTTACCAGATCGACTGGTCGAAGCTGGACATCAAAGCATGGCAATCCACCTGGGCGCGCGACATCAAACGCTAAACTTCAGTACTGTCAGCGGGCGACGCGCCTCGCGCGTCGCCCGCGTTCCAGGTGTAACCGAAGGCCGCGATAGGTGAGCGACAATGGCGAGCGTGTCCCTTCGTGGGGTCTCGAAACGATATGGTGATATCGACGCCGTCAGGCCGCTCGATTTCGATGTAGCCGAAAGTGAGTTCCTCGTTCTGCTTGGGCCCTCCGGCTGTGGGAAAACGACGACGCTTAGGATGATCGCGGGTTTTGCTCAACCGACGACCGGCGAGATACGGATCGGAGGCTCCGACGTCACCGCGCTTCCTCCGAGATTGCGCAATATCGGGATGGTGTTTCAGAACTACGCTCTCTTTCCGAACATGGACGTGGCCGAGAACGTCGGCTTCGGCTTGCGCGAGAGAGGCCTCCCGAGGGCGGAAATCACCGCCCGCGTGGACGAACTGCTTGCTATGGTACAGCTTTCGGGGCGCAAAAACGCTTTTGTTGGGCAACTTTCCGGCGGCCAGCAGCAACGCGTGGCACTTGCTCGAGCACTCGCCTTTTATCCCAAGCTTCTCCTAATGGACGAGCCGCTCGGAGCTCTTGACCTAAAGATGCGGGAGGCTATGCAGATGGAGTTACACCGGATCCAGCGTTCGCTCGGAATAACCACCATCATGGTCACGCACGACCAGCAGGAAGCGATGAGTCTAGCGGACCGTATCGTTGTGATGGCCGGCGGCGGCATCGAGCAGGCGGGCACTCCAGAGACCCTCTATTCCCAACCTCGCACTCGCTTCGTTGCGAGTTTCATCGGGAAGAACAATCTGATTCCGGGCCGCATCACCGAGATTGCGGAACAAGACTGCATAGTGCGGGTGGCGGAGTTCTTCGATGTCAGGGTGCGGCGAGTCCGCAATGTCCAACCGGGACAAATGGTCGATATCTCAGTGAGGCCGGAACACCTGCAACTCATGTTGCCCCCCTCCCCTGGCGTCAATGTCGTGACGGGCACAGTCGAGGCGCGACGCTTCCTTGGAAACGTTGTTTATTACTCCGTCAGACTGCCTGACGCTTCGTATCTGCTTGTTGAAGACCCGATGACCGGGGTCTCGGTCGGTGAAGGCGAACATGTTGGCGTCGGCTGGAAGGTCGAGGCGGGTATCCTCTTCAGCGAAGAGATTTCTCCAAATGAGCGATCAGCCCCGGGGAGCGGAGCGATTTTATGAAGGCCAACCGTGCCAACGAATCCGGTCCCTTCGCCGCCGCCAAGAATGTCCGCATCATGGATCCTTTCCGCGTACCGTGGGAGCGTTTCCTGTGGCCGGCTGCTCTGCTGTCCCTGCTTCTACTGGCTCTGCCACAGATCGGATTTGTGTGGTTGAGCTTCCATGATGATCTGGGCCTCGGTAGCGTGTCCGACAACTTCAGCCTCCAGAATTATCGTGCGATATTGACAGACAGCTTCTATCTCAAGTCAATCTGGTTGACCTTCTATCTTTCAGTCGGCACCGTTATTGTCGGGACGCTCATAGGGCTTCCCACCGCGTATGCATTGGCTCGGATGCCCCGCTGGCTTGCCACACTACTGCTAGGATTGATCCTCACGACCTCTCTCATTACAGTGGTGATCAAGTTGATGGGCCTCAACATCATATTGGGCCCGTCCGGGATCGTTAATTTTCTGCTTCTCGGCATGGGCGTTATTTCATCACCAATCCTGCTAATCAACAACGAACAAGGTGTCCTTATAGGCCTTGTCCAATATACTCTGCCTATCTTCATAATGATGCTGTTCAGCGTGATGCAGACGATCCCCCTTGATCTGGAAGAGGCAGCCGAGATTCACGGCGCGAGCCGCTTTTCGCTCTGGCGTCGCATTATCGTACCGCTGTGTATGCCGGGCCTCATCGGCGGTTCGCTCATTATTTTCAATATGAGCATGGGCGCCTTCACTTCCGCCGTGCTGCTTGGCGGAGGGCGGGTCAGGACCATCCCTGTGCTGATCCAGCAAAAGCTTGTTCAGAGCACTGAGTACGGAATGGGATCCGCACTGGCGACAACTCTAATGGTTTTCGTTTTCGGGATCAATATCGCCGTCGGAATGTTGATTGGACGTGGGCTGAGGAGAGCTGCATGAGAAGTCCTTGGCATCTTCCACTCCCGCGCCTTTCGATCATCATTTCGGCGTTCACCACGTTTTTCCTGCTCAGCCCTTTCCTGGTCGTAATTGGGGCGTCTTTCGATACCGGCGATGGATTTCGTACGGCCTTCCCCCCGAGATCGCCATCGCTGCAGTGGTATGAGGCGATCTCGTCCAAATATTTCCACGCGGCTTGGGTTAGCTTCCTGATTGCCGTCTTTGTGTCCATCCTCTCTGCGATCGTTGGTACATGCGCGGCGCTCGGCATCGTGCGCGGACGAGTGTGGCCTAAAGACTTGTTCCAGTCCTTCTTTCGGCTGCCTGTCCAGATACCTCTGGTGGTGACCGGTGCAGTATTTCTACAATTTTACTACCAGTTAGCCGCTGTTACTGGGATAAACGTTTACAACACTCTCTACGGTATCACGCTAGCGCATCTGTTCGTCGCTATTCCCTATTGTGTCGGGTGCGTTTCCGCTGTGCTTGTTCGTGTCGATCCGAGCCTCGAAGAAGCCGCTGCAAGCCTTGGCGCGACACGCTCGTCGACCTTCTGGCGAGTGACCTTTCCGCAACTGCGGCCAGGCGTGGCCGCGGGCATATTCTATGCCTTCATCATATCATTTGGCGACGTGCCAATCGCACTGTTCCTCGTCAGCGGCGACAATACCACGCTGCCGGTACAAATATTTCTCGATATGCAGTTCGACTTCCGGCCCGACATGCTCGCGGTTTCGACAATCGTCGTGGTCGCCTCCTCTGCTATCATAATCGTTGCGCAGCGATTTGCAGGTCTCGACATGGTTCTTCCAGGGGGCGCACGATGAGCAGCGTTGACGTTGGGGTCACCGATCGCACGAAGGGAACGAGCCCGAGCACCATGCGCCCGGTCATAGCCGGCACACGGCACATGATCTCCGCCGGCCATTATCTCGCCGCCAATGTAGGCTTCCAGATTCTGGAGGCGGGCGGGAATGCCGTGGACGCGGGCGTTGCCGCCGGCATCACGCTCTCCGTCGTGCAGAGCGATTTCGTCAGTTTCGCTGGCGTGGCGCCCATTTTGATCTACCTCGCGAATCGACGAAGTGTGGTTAGTATTTCGGGCCTGGGATGGTGGCCCCGAGCTGCGAGCTTGGATTTCTTTCTGAAGAACTTCGGCGGCAGCATCCCTGCTGGCATTCTGCGGACCGTGGTGCCCGCCGCTCCCGACGCCTGGATAACGGCGCTCGAACACTACGGCACGATGAACTTCGGTGACGTCGCCGCCAGTGCGATTCGCCTCGCCCGGGAGGGCTTCGTCATGTACCCGCTGATGGCAGAGATGATCTCCTCTAACAAGGCGGGCTACGCGCGATGGGAATCCAGCCGGCAAGTCTATCTGCCGGAAGGCCGTCCGCCAAAAGTTGGCGAAATCTTTCGCCAAATCGACCTTGCCCACTCGCTACAGTATATGGCCGACGAAGAGCGGTCAGCATCGTCCGGGGGACGCAGGAACGGGCTACTAGCAGCACGCAATGCGTTTTATCGAGGCGACATCGGCCGCACGATTGTCGACTACCACACGAGACATGCCGGCTTTCTGTCTATGCGCGATCTTGACGAGTTCTCGGTGGAGATTGCGCCGTCAACTACTTCCACATTCGGAACGACGACGCTGCACAGTTGCGGCTTTTGGTGCCAGGGACCCGCGCTTTTGCAGGCCCTCAACATGGCCGAAGCGGCCAATGTAGGGACGCTGAATTACAATTCGCCGGATTACCTGCATATAATTACGGAAATAACGAAACTCGCCTTCGCAGATCGCGAGGCATTTTTCGGCGATCCCCGCCGCGTAGGGGTTCCGTCGGAAAAACTGCTTTCCAAGAGCTACGCCGCTGAACGCGTGGCCACCATCGATCCTACACGCGCCATCTCCGGCCTGCCACGACCGGGGATCGCCGCAAAGTCCGTTTGGATGGCCGCGGCTGCCTCCCACGACGATGAAGGCGCTGATCCGACGGTTGACACCTCCTACGTAGCTGTCGTCGACCGGCACGGCAACGCTTTCTCCGCGACTCCCAGTGATGCCTCCAACAATATGCCGGTCATCCCTGGCACTGGCCTGTGCCCCTCGTCGCGGGGTAGCCAATCCTGGGGAGTGGCAGGGCACCCCGCAGCGATTGCGCCGGGTTGCCGTCCTCGACTGACTCCCAATCCGTTCATTGCCATCGAGGCGGACGGATCAATCATGCCCTTCGGCACACCGGGCGGCGACATGCAAAGCCAAGCGATGCTTCAGACGTTCCTCAACGTTCGCGTCTTCGGTATGGACCTGCAGTCGGCAGTAGAGGCACCTCGCTTCGCAACTTTCTCCTTTCCCGGCTCCTTTGAACCCCACGAGGTGCAACTCGATCTGCTCATGATCGAGGAACCACTGGCTGCGGCAGTAGCGTCGGAGCTTGCCGGCCGCGGGCATGACGCTCAGTGCTGGCCCCAGCTAAACTGGCGCGCCGGCGGTGTTTGCGCCATCCGCCTTGATCAGCCCACGGGCGTGCTCACAGCCGGTGCTGACCCGCGACGGCCTTCCTACGCGCTTGGTTGGTAGCCATCCACCTAACCCTATGTTTTTCGAAGATCAATGCCAGGTACAGAACGGTGACATCTATGCATATAGAGTTGATCAAGGATCGCATCGAGGTCGAAGAAGCCGTTGCGAACGATACCACCGAAGCGATGGTCACGGAGGCAGATGCAAAAGGCCGAATCCGTCTGGGTTTGCTTCGAGAACGTCGCCGAGCAGGACTGGGCATCAGTGGCATGCTCTTTCAGAATTGCTGAAGGAACGGAGTGTAAGCTGTGACTTCGGATCTTATAATAATCGACGGAATGGGTTCCTCCGCACTGTTGCCGGCGGCTCAGATACCTCCGCCCGCGCGCGATGGGAAAACTTGGCTCGACCGCGCCCTAGATGCCGGTATCACAGCACTTAACGTCACCATGGGCATCAAGGGCGTGGCGCAGGGAGCAGATGATTTTCGTGCCTATCTCCACAGCGTGCATGGCTACTTGTCCTATTTCGAACTCGAACCACGCCTTCTGCATGTGCAATCAGCCGCGGATATCGCCCGTGCCAAGGCCGAAGGCCGACTAGGTATCGTTTTCGGCTGCCAGGGCCTCGACACCAAGCTGAACGGCGATCCCGCGCTAATTCTTATAATGGCGCGACTAGGCCAGCGCATCATGCAGTTGATGTACAACGAACGTAGTTCTCTGGGGTCGGGATGCCTTGAAGTGGTCGATGATGGGCTTACCGAGTTCGGGCGCATCTGCATACGCGAGATCAACGACTGCGGCATGGTCGTTGACATGTCCCATGCAGGACAGAAAACCGCTCGCGACGCTATCGAACTCACTCGCGGCATTCCAATCATCAGTCACGCCAATGTGCGGAGTCTCTGCGACCATCCGCGGAATGCAACCAACGATTTGCTGACGGCGCTCGCCGATCGCGGCGGCGTCATCGGCATAACGGCCTTTGCACCGTTCTGCGAGAACGAGCGCGGCAGGCCCCCCACTATCGACGACATGATCGACCACATCGTCTATGTGGCGGAACGGTTCGGCATCGAACATGTTGGCATCGGGTCCGATATGTTCGAAGGCGAATCCTATGTACGATTCGAACGGTTTTTCCGCCGTCGTTATCCCGAGATCGTCGGTCAGTACCAGATAGATACCGTCTATGCGGAAGGCTTCGGGGTTGTCGACGACTTTGCCGGAATGCCTTCGGCGTTGGCGCGACGGGGATTTTCCCCTTGTGAAATCCGGAAGGTGCTCGGTGGCAACTTCCTTCGGGTATTTGAGACGGTCTGGGGTTAAGAATGGAACGAAAGACCTTCGAGCCCGTGGATGTGGCGATAGTCGGTGGCGGCGTCGTCGGATGCTCCACAGCCTGGCAACTCGCACTCGCCGGCCTCAGGGTAGCGATTTTCGAAAGGGCGACAATTGCGTCAGAGCAGTCCAGCCGCGCATGGGGATTTATCCGTCAGCAGGGCAGGAATCCTGCGGAGATCCCGCTGGCTGTCGAGGCCAAACAGCTGTGGGCTGACCTCACCCAGCGCTACGGGCAAGCTGCAACAGAATTCACAGAGGGTGGCATTCTGGTTCCGGCAATCACCGATGTCGATCAGGAGCGGGTAGAGCGGGGACACGAACTCGCTAAGTCATTCAGCATGAAGACCCGCATTCTGGATCGCCGCGCCATGGAAAAATTGATACCGGAATTACGCGGCGACTGGCGATCCGGCCTGTTTACGCCAGATGATGCATACGGCGACCCAGCGGCATCGACCCGCACCATAGCTCGCGCTGCGCGGGAGGCAGGCGCAACGATTCATGAGAACGAGGCCGTGCTCGAAGTCGAAATGTCGGGCGGACAAGTGGCGGGCGTCGTCACGCTCAAGGGACGCTGCGCCGCCTCAACGGTCGTGCTGGCGGGCGGCGTAGGCACTCCCGCGCTTGCGCGCAAGGTCGGATTAAATCTTCCAATCCAGATCATTGTGTCTTCGGTGGGCCGTACTCAACGGGCCCAGCGATTCACTGGCATAGCCATGTGGGGGCCAAAAGTCGCCTATCGGCCGGCGGCTGATGGCAGCCTCATAGTCGGAAATGGCTATAGGGGCGTGGGGGCGGACTACATCATCACCCCAACCTCATTCCGCAACATTCGGCATTTTGTACCGGCCTATCGCGACAACTGGCGGCTGCTGCGTCTGACGCTCGGCAGGGACTTCTTAAGCCAAACCAAAGCCATACTGAGCGCCGCGGCCGCGGCGCGGCCGCTTCCGGAGCCGCATCCCAATACGAAGAAGGTTAGCCGCAACATGAAGGAGATTCAGAACATATTCCCCCATCTCGCTAAGCTTGAACTCGCCCAGACATGGGCAGGACGCATCGACTTGACACCTGACGTCATTCCGATCATCGACCGGCCGGCGTCTGAGCATGCAATCTTCGTCGCAGTTGGATTCAGTGGCCACGGCTTCGCCCTCGGTCCCTCTATTGGAAAGCAGCTCGCCGAATGGATAGTGCGTGGAAGTCCGTCTATCGACCTGAGCAGGTTCCGGCTCTCCCGCTTCACAGAAGGCTCCGTGACCCGCGAGCAGCACTCGCTTTGAGTCTGCTCGACACATTCCAGGCGCGTTAAACGCCCCCTTCCTGGCAATGGACCGCCTTTCAAACAGTTCACGCTCAATCCCATCCACAAAAATGATGGAACCGCACAACTATACCGTAGTCGCGCGCATTGGATGCTGGCGCCTCGCGACAAAATTCTCTCCGGGCTTGTCAATAATTGCCTGGCCATGTCGGCACCTTAACGCGCTTTAATGCGGACCGAGTTAGTAGTGGTCATGCAATGTTTCTCGGTGGGTGTTTTTGTTCTGAGCGTGCAGAGTTCGAGCATCTATCTGCTTTGTCCCCCGTGTCATCGCTTGGGTCGGGGATGAAGCGTTCAAGCTTGCGAGCTTATGTGCTCGGATAGCTTTGATTGGCGTTCTGAACCGCAATGTCTTGAGCTGAAATACAGCTTTATAGGCGTCCTTGCCGGTAAGTTTGGCGCCAGCCGCCCCTTAGGTCCAGCGGTCGATTACGGGACCGTGCGAAGCGCCGGGCGTCATTTTCCCTATCCGTTGTTGCGGTTAGGATGGCGCAGCCCAGCTCGTGGGAGTGCGTGCAATTCCAAACTTGCACTGGGCCACCAGTTCGGTGATCTCGGAGAAAAGGAAATCCAGGCCCATCGCCATCTGGCCTAGAGCAGAATCGATTTAATCCGGGTCATATCCGGCGGCATCGAAATAGTGCCGACATGTGTCTGGCGTGAAGGCTGAGAGGCAATCAGCGACGCTCGACCAGAGTTCGTCGACGGTTCTGGCGGCGGCCTTTCTGAGCAGGGCCTTAAGCTTCGAGAAGGCCATCTCGGTCGGGTTAAAGTCGGGCGAGTATGGTGGCAGGAACAGGAGGCGCGCTCCGACCTTCTCGATGGCCTCGCGCACGCCGCTGATCTTGTGAGCGGGCAGATTGTCCATGACCACGACGTCCCGGGGCGAAGCTCTGGTGCGAGAATCTGCTCGGCATGGGCGAGGAACGCCGGACCATTCATTGGGCCGTCGAGCAGCATCGGCGCCGCCATGCCGGACAATCGCAGGCCGGCGGTGAAGGTTGTTGTCTTCCAGTGGCCGTGGGAAACGGCGGCCCGGCATCGCTCGCCGCATGGCGTCCTGCCGCGCAAGCGGGCCATCTTTGTCGAGGCTGGCAGCGGTGGAATATCGCGGGTTACCAATCGACCGCCTGCTGCGGTATTCAGGCGTTCAAGGGCGTGCGGGAGGATAAGTAATGTTATTCCGCCAAATTGTTGAGAAGCTGCAGCAATTTGCGGCGTTCACCGTGCCCAGTAATGTTTGCCCGAAGCATGTCTCGAGGGCGAAAATCGTCGCCTTCCGTTGGCGAAATTGCTCATCCGTTCCACCGCAGAAGCGACCTCCTGTTCTAGCGATCCAGTCATCAACTGAGCCCGACACGACCGTTGCCCTCGTATTTCAAGGCTACGGAGCTATGAAGTTCAAGACCCCTGAATGATTGCCAGAAAGACGAGCTCGCAGGTGACTGACCGAATTCTTTTCGTCAAAGTGGGAACTCTGTGTCATAGCTCGAATTTTTCAGACCTAACACTGGTGCGAGTGGAAATGTGGTAGACTCAAGTGTTCGCCAGCGCCAAAATTACGAATTGAAGGTTCAACTGGAAGCACTTGCGACGCAAAAAGGTCTAGACCGCTCCAGCTATGCGGCCCTTTACCAGACGCTGAAGGCGGAGGGAAAGACAAGCTTTTCGTCAGTGAGAAAGGCAATTATCGAAGAGGGCAAGTTGACTAGAGAACGAGCGATGTAGTATTTTGCGAGAACAATTATCCAAATCGGCTGATGTCTTCCCATAGAAATTTTACAGGGATCTTCAATGAAATTCCATTTTTTCAGTCTAGATATAAATTAATTGATCAACGGTGGATACATTATGAGGTTAATGTAAATACTGATCTATATTACTCAAAATTTTTATAATTAATCATTCAAATTCGACAATTTCTTCTGCAGAGAAAGTCTTATATTTTGGAAATTTTAAAGCCGTTATCTGCACCGAATCGTACTAGTTCTACAGAATTGTTGGGCCATGTGTAAGCAATTTCCTACGGCATTCTTCTCGCGTCTGCATGTCGTATGACCTTTTAATTTACACTTGATGATAGTCCCGGGAGATTCAAATACAGCCGTCCGAGATTGACTGTAGGGTTGCGGAGAGTAGGCACGCGATGGCAATAACGGAACGTTAGCAGGTTCGATGATTGGCAAATCAGTCAACCCGAAATGAATGGAGCAATCGCGTGAATTCCCAATCCACTTACCCGACTAGCCGAGTTGCCGCCTTGACTGAGCACGAAGCTGGGGGGTGTTTTGCGGCTCCCGCGATGAGTAAACTTTCAAGCCTGGGTCTCCTACTCTGGTGTCGAAAGACTATTGGAAATCGCCATAGCAACCGTAATGGCCCTGGGGCCATTGTCAGCTTACGCGCTGAGGCTTGGGCTTTAGCCTACAAGACTTAACGCGGCCTCAAGCGTGAGAGTTCTGGAGTTGCCACTTGTGCACCACCACTCGAACTGAAGAGACCGGAGGTGACGCTTGGGGCCCGTAGAACTTCGGCATCGACGATGCTCCGAGTCACTGCAGCGCGTAATTCCGATAAGACTGCTTATCGGGACCATGTCGGGCATCTGAGGTAACGGTGAAATGGCATTTCCTGGAAATCCTAACGGCGAGTTCGAAGTAGTCGATGGCATGTCAGAAAGAGGCAAGACCCATCAAGTGACTGGAGTACCTTCAGCGGTCACTCTTGACTAAGCCCCTGAGGAAATGTTCGAGATGGCGACGAAGTTGTATAAGGCTTCAAGATAGCGACAGTGCCGGAGCATCGATGCTCCCTCTCTGCCCTTCCAGCACTCGTTGCCTGCCGCAGCCTCTCTGTTTTCCCAAGGCGCGAGCTTCTCGCAGCGCGACGCCACAATTTTTCCGTGTGCAACCGTTGGCCTCCCGGGAGTTCCTTGTTCTGGCCTTCTCTGGGAACAGTTTGCTTATCTTGACCTTCGACGAGCTAGCCCGACTTATCAGGCGGCGGCGCTTGGCTTTCTCCATTAATTCACCTGTAGGGCCAAGCTTATGCAAGAGGATCCTTTCGACTGTTTGATCATAGGTGGCGGCGGGGCTGACCGCGGCCCTTTATCTTGCTCGATATCATCTTTCTGCGGTGATCCTGGATCACGGTAAAAGTCGTGCCAGCTGGATTTCCCATCACACACAATTATCCAGGATTTCCCGACGGTATCTCGGGAAAGGAGCTTCTCGCGCGCCTGTGTGAACAAGCGCAAAAGAATGGCGCGACGATCAGACAGGAAGAGGTGGTCGGCCTGACGCGGAGTGGTGATTTCTTCACTGCGCAATGTGGGAGTTTGGCTGCATTGACGAGCCGCACTGTGCTCATGGCGACGGGGGTTGAGAATCTTCGACCCACCATGAGCGAGGAGGATCATGCACAGGCTCTCTCCCGCGGACTGGTCCGCTATTGCCCGGTCTGCGACGGGTTTGAGGTCACGGACAAGCATATTGCGGTGCTTGGAACCGGTGAGGGCGCCGTCAACGAAGCCATGTTTTTGCGGAGCTACACCAGCTCTGTAACGTTGGTCAGTGCCGACAGAGACCATGAGATCTCCTCAGACCAGCAAGAGCGCCTAAAGCGTTGCGGCATTGATTTGATCCCCGGCCCTTGTCTCTCCATACATCTGCGCGGTCGCGAGATCGAATTAACTGTCCCATCTGGCACCGCCGCCTTCGATAGCCTTTACCCGGCACTCGGCACCAAGATCAGGTCCTCGCTCGCGCGGGATCTCGGCGTCAACATATCTGCTGATGGATGTATTGTTGTGGACGACGGTCAGCGAAGTTCGATGCCCGGCCTCTACGCAGCGGGTGATGTTGTTTATGGTCTTGACCAAATCTGCTGCGCGACAGGTCAGTCCGCCATGGCTGCCACCTCCATCCGCAATGATCTCTGCTATGAGCGCCAGCTTTTACGGGCTTCCGACGCGGGATGCATAGGAAAATGATCCTCGCCTTTCAACTCGTTTCAGCTTACTGAAGGCTTAAATTTGGTAGTCATTTCGCTGGAGGTGCCCGACAGGAGATGAGTCGACCAGTCAGTTACTCCTCAGAATACTGAAAAGCCGGCAACATCTTGAGCCCGTCCTTTGTCCCTCCTGGCAATACAATCTTTTTGTCCACGAACTTCAGGCTATCGTAGCGAACTACTACCATGTGGGTCCCCATGCCCAAGAAGCCACCGATGGACAAAACTGCATAAGGCTCCTGGCCATCTCGCGTCACCAGGAGATCATCAATTTTCCCAATCGCTTCATTTCGGTCGTTTAGGACGCTGCTGCCGATAACTTTGGATGCTCGATAGCCTGCCGCCACCCTCTGCAAATCAACTTTGGCTATTTCAACTGATTGTGGCGCACCCTGTGCGTTCGCCTGCGGCATAAGCAAACCCATACTTATGATCGCCACACTTGCCGCCAATACAGTTTTCTTCATCGTTACCATCCCTGCCAAGACCGGTTATTCTAAGTTGTTCGTAAGATTAATTCGAAAGACAAGCGGTCGTCGTTGATGCAGATCAATCTACTCCGTCTTTATGAGCCAATTTTTTCGAATATGCGGAGAAAGACCGGAGGGCCTTTTATGCGGGCTTACGCGATGTGGCCCGTGATCCGCTCGCCCCGAGCACATGCCGGGACTCATGGATGAACTTGAACTCGCAGAGGCTGCGGCCGAGCGTCGCCACCTGTAATTAATTGCGATGTCTGGAAAGTTTCGGCTCTCGCGGGGCGAATTTACCGTGCTGAGAATTCATCTCACAGCAAGACAACTTACTATATCAGCCCCCTGATTTCGTGTATCTGGATCATCTGAATTTACGACTGCCGCGAGTTCCAGAGCTGACGCAGCGGATTATCATCGCAAGAAATAACCGATCGTATTTCGAAGTAGAGTTCGAGAAGGCGACACAGATGCACGCCCCGGCGAGATGCAGGACAAGGGGGGAGGGATCCTTGGATCTCGCCGGCGCATCTGCCCAGGGCAGGGCAAGTCGACCACGAATTCACGCAGAATTTATGCTGCGGCCTCTGGCAAATCTTCGTCGGGGGTAAGAATGACGGCGATCTCTCCCTTTTGCGTCTTTATGAAGACCGTTGATTAATATCCTTGCTTCACCGCGTTTTGCGGCCAGCGTGCCGCCCGTTCCATTGCCTCTTGTTCTGTCGAGAAGAGATCGTAGTTCTGGCCATCAATGTCGATCGTCCAGCTGTCTTCCACCGGACGGACCAATATTTTTTTCTCTTTCATGATTTTGTCCTCGATCCAGTGAGATCTAACCTGGAATACTGCAGCCATGATAACGGCTTCAAAGTTGAGCCCACGCTGTACATGCAATGTAAATCTTATCCAGCGCCTGGACTGTGAAGTGCAACATGGATCAGTGTTTTGAGAAAAAGGGCTGTGGTGCCGGTTTGTTGTGGTGTTTTTTAGTCCCGATCGCCACCTTGTGCATTAGGCAGGCGGCAGATCATGCTTCAGGCTCGTGCTGATGGCCTGGAGAATGGCAAGCGATTTGCGCAGGGTGGAAGCTGGGGTGCCCATCTCTTCCCATATCTCTGTTTTAACTTCGCTGGCGATCTCAACAATTTCCAGCGCCTCTGACACGCTGATTAGCGATCGTGCGATAAGGGCGTGGAGCAGGCTTTCAACAAGCAGTATTGCAGCCTGACCAGGGGCATCGAGGGGGCCCGGGTTGCTTTCAGCTCGGACATTGTCGTTGGAAGGCTCGTCTGTCACTTTGCGCTCCGGGTGGGGCGAGAGCACTCAGGCTCTCGGCCGCCGGAGGCCAACTGATAACAACACACAAGTTAGGTGAACTCTGGTATGGTTTTTTCTCGTTGTAAGTCGGGCCTTCGAGGTCGAAATTCTGATAGATTAAGCTGGCGGTCGAGCGATGGAAACTAAGCCTAAACAGACGACCCCGACCCAAAGACGCGACAATGCCGAGCAAACCAACAAAACTGCCCGCGCTACGATCGAGAGCGAAACGGCTACGCGCGACGCAAACACAAAGCGTCTGCGCGGCCTACGAGAGGCCAAAGAAGCCGAGGTCAGCATGACAACAACAAAGCGCAGTAAAGTTAAGCCTGGCAAATCCCAGATTTAGATCCGCGAACTGTAACATGCCACCAGCGTCCACTAATCGCCGAATCCTGTGGCGGGGGAACTCCAGTGACCTCATCCAATACGCATATCGCACAGAGCGTGATGCGCTAGACGCCACAGTGGAGCGGCTAAGGGCCTAGAACGGAGATGGGCGGGTTCCAATAATCTCCCTTCTGGGAAATTACTGGACTGGCTGGCAATCGGAATTCATCAAGCGACGGATAAAAACGCTCTTTAGGAACCTTCGAGGGGCTGGGCACTTGTTTGAGCAGGCGGACCATCCCCGGTAGTATGGCAAGCTTTACTCCCCGAGCTTGATACGACTGAGCCCCGCCTTTACCGGCGGGGTCTCTCTTTGGCGGACCAGTACACCGCCTCTCATCTCAGCGATTGCGTTATTGGACTCTGGCACGAAGTGCAGCACCAGCTGTGCCAGCATCCACTTAGCGATAGTTTAGGGCGATGAGTATAGTCCAAATTGCCAAGGATGGGATGTTCGCGCTGACGAGGATGCTCCTGCTCAGGACCCAACCCATCTCTGAAAAGGACAAATGCCCCCTGGAGTGAGTTGCTCACGTTCGGCAGGAGGAGAGGACCACGATGCGGCACTGCGAACAAATCTGTTATGGCAGGAACCTCATTGGGAGCTCAAAACTCAGCCGCCGCCGCGACCAGGTTTTCCTGACGCTCGCAATTCTCCTAGGAGGGTTTCAGCGCTTAAGCAGACTCCTGATCCGCTCCTCGATGCCTTGGAGGTCATAGGGTCGGTTCTCCGATACGCGCTTAGCGTCGGAGTGCTTCGCTTGGGCTGGACCGGGTTCCGGTTGCGACTTTGGCCGCCAACGTCATCGGCGGCATTGCCATGGGCATCTTGGCAGGCTGGTTCGCCTTCAGGGGCGGCGGGCCTCAGGCATAGCGGCTGTTTCTAACGACCGGTCTGACGGGCGGCGTCACAACCTTTTCCACCTTCTTGCTTGGAACGGTTCTACTCTTCGAAGAGGGCCGGATCGATGCGGTAGCCGGCTACGTCGCGGTATCTGTCGTGTTGCAATCCTGGCGGCTGTCCTCGCTCGTCCGCGCGAACAACTGAGGGAGACGGTCAATATGGGCAACTATGTTCTTCCGTGGCAGGCTTGGGCCCTGCTGTCGGCTGCCTTCGCTGCGTTAACTGCCATCCTCGCAAAGGTGGGCGTCGAGAACGTCAATTCGGACTTCGCTACGTTGGTCCGAACCTGCGTGATCGTGGTGTTGCTGGGCGGGATCCTGTGGGCTACGGGCAACTGGCAGCCGCCCGCCACCGTGCCGGGCCGGACTTGGGTGTTCCTATTCCTGTCCGGCCTCGCGACGGGCGCGTCATGGCTTTGCTACTTCCGCGCCCTGAAACTCGGGGAAGCGTCGCAAGTCGCGCCGATCGACAAGCTTAGCGTGGTGCTGGTGGCCATCTTCGCCGTCAGCTTCCTCGGCGAGAAGCTGACCCTGCCGAACTGGCTCGGCATCTGCCTGATCGCGCTCGGCGCGGTGCTCGTCGCCTACAAGGGGTGACCGGGTGGAAGGCGTGTGCGATCTTTTACTTCGCCGGGTGTCCTGATTGTCGCTCTGGCGAACCTCGCCTATTTGGCGTCGAGTTTTCGGTCGCCCTATCGATCGGATCGGTCTCCCTCTTCGCAGATAGCATCGACTTGCTCGAAGAAGCCTCGGTGAATCTTCTCGACTTCTTCGCGCTCGGCTGGTTAGCCGCCCGGTCGCGCCTCCGAATGGGAACTTGCGCTGATTTTTCTGGTTCCAGCCATCGCCACGCTCTGGACGGCGTGGGACAAGTTCCTCGATCCCGTTCCGCCGCAGCCCTTCGCGCTATCGGTCAAGGGGCTGGGCGCCCTCGCCGTCAACCTCGCCTGCGCCTACCTCCTAGCGGCGTGGCGGCACTGAATTCAGACGATCAAAGCAGACGTCCGTAAGCTGAACTCTTTTCAGACAACGGTTCCGACAAGCGCGCCGATCCCAGCGGTCAACGCCATCGCGAAGGCGCCCCAGAACGTGACGCGCAGCGTCGCCTTCATGACGTTTGCCCCTCCTGCCTTCGCGCCGATCGCACCGAGAAAGGCCAGGAAGAGCAGGGATGCTGCTGACACGACCCAGATCAGCGACGATGTCGGCGCAACGAGTACCATCGCCAGCGGCATCCCCGCTCCGACGGCGAAGGTCGCCGCTGACGTTAATGCTGCCTGGATCGGCCGCGCCGCTGTCATCTCGGAAATGCCGAGCTCAGCCAGGGCGTGGGCGCCAAGCGCATCCTTCGCCATCAGCTGGACCGCGACCTGCCGTGCAAGCTCTTCCGTCAAGCCGCGCTTGACGTAGATCTGCGCCAGTTCCGCCTTCTCGAATTCAGGATGGGTTTCCAGTTCCAGCCGCTCGCGGTCGAGATCGGCGTTCTCGGTATCGGACTGCGAACTCACGGACACATACTCTCCGGCCGCCATCGACATGGCACCAGCTACCAGCCCTGCCACACCTGCGACGAGGATCTCCGAAGTGCCGGCTGTCGCGGAAGCTACCCCAACGATGAGGCTTGCAGTGGAAACGATCCCGTCATTGGCGCCAAGCACGGCTGCTCGAAGCCAGCCGATCCGCGAAACGAGATGGTTTTCCCGGTGCAACCTGCTCATGCCTGTCTCCGGATGGTTCCGTTCAGCTCAGTTGCGGCGGCGACGGTGTTCGAGATTGTGCCGTATTTTCGGACATTCTTGTGCAGCAGTTCGAGACGCTGGTCCGACTCCCGGGTGTCGACCGTCAGCACGTAGTCGATGCAAAGCATCTTCGGAGGGTTGTCCTCCCGGACACCGTGGATTTCGACGCTGGCACCCTTGAATTCGAAGTGCAGCATCGGAGCGACGCGCTCAATCCCCTTGATCATGCAAGCCGCGACCGACGCGAGAAGCAGTTCCGCTGGGTTGAAGGCATCGGCGCGACCAGCAGGATCGGTATCGAGTTCGATCTGCGCGTTCTTGACCGTGGCAATCGCCCCATGAGCGTCTACCCGGCGGGCTTCGATCCTGTATTCGAGCAAGACGCACCCCTTTGTAAGCCCGCCCAACGGCGCGGGCTGATCTTCAACATAGCATTATGAGATTTCGGCACCTTGATTTGCATCATGAGATCCGCCTTGAGCGGCTCATTCGCCGACGAGATCACGGAACGGGCGCCACGTCCGGGGATTACGTCTCTGCTGGAGAGATGCGGAGCGCACGCAGCGCATTGAGGATGACGGCGACGTCGATTGCCTCTTGAAGGAGCGCGCCTTGAACGGGAGTGAGGTAGCCGAACGCCGCCGCGATCATGCCCAGCACTGACAAGCCGATGCCTGCAACCACGCTTTCCAGCGCGATGCGGCGTGCGCCACGGGCTATCTCGATCCCTGGCCCAAGCCTGTCCACACGGTCGACCAGCAGAACCACGTCGGCTGCTTCGGCTGACGCGGCCGCACCGCGCGCGCCCATGGCAATGCCCACGTCGGCTGCCGCAAGAGCCGGCGCGTCGTTCACGCCGTCACCCACCATCATGACCGGACCGTGCTCGCGTTCGGCGAGCACAAGCAGCACCTTCTGGTCAGGCGTGAGTCCCGAGCGGACTGCATCAAGCCCGAGGCCTTCGGTCACGCGTTCGGCTACCTCCCGGCGGTCGCCTGTCGCCAACAGGATCCGCTTGACGCCTTGACGGCGAAGCCGGGCAAGCATGTCGCGCGTGCCATCCCGAAGCGGATCAGCCATCACCAGATGGCCAGCCATCCGCCCGTCGATGCCGACGGCCACGAGAACCGACCCGGCGGCGAGCTCCGGATACTCCTCTGCCAACTTGCCAACACGGCCCGTCACAAATCCGTGCCCGCCGACCACAATGGCTTTTCCTTCAACCTGTCCCGTGAGCCCTTCACCGGGCGCTTCGGTTACATGAGTCGGGACAGAGAGCGACAGGCCCCGCTCCAGAGCCGCCGTCACGATGGCCTGTGCGATCGGGTGCTTCGTTGCCTGATCGAGCGCCGCAGCCAGCCGCAGAACCTCATCCGGATCCGTGCCGTCATGGCTGTCGATCTTGACGATCTGCGGTCTGCCCTCTGTCAGCGTTCCGGTCTTGTCGAGGATGAGAGTCTGCGTCCTTGCCATCGCTTCCAGTGGGCCAGCGCCCTTGACCAGCACACCGAAATGCGCTGCCCGCGAGAGGCCCGCTACGAGCGCCACCGGAACCGCGAGTATCAGGGGGCATGGAGTTGCCACCACGAGGACGGCAACCGCCCGGATAGGATCGCCGGTGAACCACCATGCGGCGAAAGCGATGACGATCGTGACGAGCAGGAAGCCAAGAGACCAACGGTCAGCAAGCCTTGCCATCGGCGCCTTCGACTTCTGTGCCTCCTCCACAAGCCGAACGATGCCCGCATAGGTGCTGTCCTTCGCGAGACGCGTCGCAACGAGGTCGAAGGCCTCGCCTGCATTGGTGGAGCCGCTCATCGCGTCGCCTCCAACCTCCGCACGGCTGGGAAGGGATTCGCCAGTCAGGGCGGAGGTGTCGAGGAAGGCAGAGGCAGACTCCACCGTGCCATCGACCGGGACAACGTCGCCCTGACGGATGAGCAGGCGGTCGCCGGGCCGGATGTCGCGGAGCGGAACGTCTTCCAGTCCGTTTTCCCGATGCCGGGTCGCCGTTCGTGGGACACGCTCCAGCAGGGCACGCATCTCGCGGCGAGCCCGCCCCTCGGCAAAGCTTTCGAGAAATGTGCCGCCCGCATACATAAGCGCAACGACGGCAGCAGCCAGCGTTTCGCCGAAGAGGAGCGCTGCCGACATGGAAAGCGCGGCGACGATGTCGAGGCCGACTTCGCCGCGCCATAGGCTGCGCAGAATCTCCACGAGCAGGGCTGCCAGGACGGGAACTACACCGACGAACCAAACCGTCGCTGCGAGATCCGCTCTGCCGCTGAAATAGAGTGCCAGCCCGCCAAGGAGCCCACCCAATGCAGCTGCAATAAGGAATACTTTCACCCGGTCCGCAGCTGAATGCTCCATGTTCTAGCCCTCTGCGCCTGCAGTATTCGACTCTTCGTCCTTGAATACCCGTCCGAAGCGACATGCACGGATGCTTTTTCCTTCGCCGCGTAGCAAGAACAATGCACTGATCCCAGCTATGCGGGCGAGTTTTCCGCCCTTATCGGGGCCCACCACCATCAAGGCAGTCGCCCAGGCGTCGGCAGCCGCGCAGGTCGCGGCAATCACCGTGACGGAGGCCGGGGCATCGAGGACCGGAGTGCCTTTCCACGGGTCCATGGTGTGCGAGAGCCGCCTTCCCTGCACTTCTACCCAGTGGCGATAGTCACCGGAGGTCGCAACCGCGCAGTCTTGCAGGGACAAGACCGAGTGCGGCGCGCGCTGGTCTGGATCTGGAAGTTCCACGGCGACCGTCCAAGCCTCGCCGTCCGGCCTCAGCCCAATGGCGCGCATCTCGCCGTCTATGCCGACCAGCCCGTGGTGGACGCCTAGGTGCGCGAGCGCCTGCGCCAGCCGATCCACGCCAAAGCCCTTGGCGATGCCGTTAAGGTCGAGCACAATGGGGACACGCTTCCATACCGACTCGCCTTTCAACTCAAGCGCTTCATGCGCCGGCACCCGCCCCGCCTCCATTGCGGTGCGGATCAGGTCGGGGGCCGCCTCCGCAGGACCGAAACCCCAGGCGGAGACAGCGTCGCCAACTCCGATTTCCAATGCGCCACCGGACGACTTGCCGACTGTGATCGCCAGTTGCAGGACTTCCATCAGCAAGGCAGGAACGGGCACCTCTTCACCCACGGGCGCGCGGTTGAGGCGCATCAGATCGCTGTTGTGGCTCCATGTCGACATCTGCATATCGATCTCGTCGACGGCCCGCTGCAATGCCTCGCGGGCAGCATCTTCATCGAAGCCGAGGGCCGTGAAGAACAGTGCCGACCAACGTGTCCCCATCGTCGGACCGTTCAGCGCGTGACGGACGAACTCAGTAGACATCCTCGACATATCGTCCCTCCGCCTTCAGTTTCGCTGGCGACATACCGAGGGGTTCCAGTATCCGCGCCATCGTTTCCGCAACCCCGGCCGCCATCTCCCGGCCGCCGCAGACCATTATGCGCGCGCCTTCGCGCATGGCTCGAACGACCTCCAGCGGCTGTGAGGCGATCGCGTCCTGCACGTAGCGCGGCAGCGTCCCGCGGGAGTGTCCGGTGGTGAGGGCCGCAAGCCGGCCTTCGGACAACCAGGCCTCCAGCTCTTCGCGGTAGAGAAAGTCGCTGTCGGGATGGCGCATACCGAAATAGAGGTGGATCGGCCTGCGCCCGCTGTTCGCTCTGACGAAGCCTGCCAGCGGTCCGAGTCCGGTGCCGGCTCCGACCAATATCAATGGAACGCGATCCTTAGCGGCATGGAAGTCGGGGTTGCGGCGGAGAAAGGCGGCAAGCGTATCCCCTGGCTCAAGCGCCATCAGTGCTCCCGAACACAGGCCTCCGACATGCTTGCGCACCACGATCTCGATGAAGCCGTCCTTGCTGCCGGACGCCAGGGAATAGAAGCGCGGAACAGTCGCACCCTCCGGCACGATACCGATAAGGTCGCCGGCCTCGAAGCGAGCGAATCCTTGACCGACCAGGCGCTGGACGAAGGAAAGGGTCGGAATGGCGAAGCGCAGGATCGCAGTCGGGACCTGGACGTCCTGGCCATAGTCACGGCGAGAAACAAGCGTCAGCGGTGCCGTCTTCGGACGGACGGGCTGGTGATCCAGCTCCAGTTCGATCCCGAGAGCATCACCGAGCGCGCGGCCCCAGCGCGCGAACTCCTGCGGAGATTGACGGTCCACCGTGTCGAGCGGCAGAAGCGTCGTCCATCCCTTCGCCTTTGCGGCAGCCTCGACGGCTTCGGCATAGGCGCAGAAAGCCGGGAAGGCTCGGTCTCCGAACCCCAGAACGGCCAGTGACGCCGCCGGCATGATGGACAGCCCGGCAACACGGTCCAGGAATCCCTTGGCCGATGCTGGCGCACTTCCGTCGCCATAGGTCGCAGCGAGGATCAGGTAGCGGCGAGCGGTCGGGGTCCGCGCAGGATCGAAGGCCGACATCGGCGCGACGTGGGCCGCAAGTCCAGCCAGGGTCAGGGCACAATGCAGGGTCGCCGCAAAGCCCCACGTACTGCCGCCCTCGCTTCCGACGAGGATGACGGTTTCTGCGCGCGACGGTGTAGCGTTGTCGCGGATGCGCGGCCGCCCACGGCTTCCTGCATACCAGATGATGGTGCCAGTAGCGCCCATCACGGGAACCGCGAGCGCCATCAGGCCAAGCATCAGGCCGAGCAACCCGGCACCTTGTCCGGTGTGCAGCATGTAGATCGTCTCGGAGACACTCTCCCAGCCGCTCAGGTCGGACCAGCCAAGCGTTGCTCCTGTACCCTGGTCGAGGTAGCCCGTGCCGCTGTCGGTCTTGAGCGTGAAGACGTCGGTCGCGTCGCCCGGATAGGGAAAGCTGAGTTCCCGCAGGACGGAGACTGGTGTTGAGGCGAGCATGGGCATGCCGGCCAAGGGTGCGCCCGTTTTACCGCTCACCGTGGACGGCAGATTCGGGACGACGGCCTGGTTTGGGAGAAATCCGAAGGTCGAGGCCGTCATCCAGAGTGCGGTCGCCGAAGACAACAGTAGTCCGGCCACGGCGATTCGCGCCACCTCGACATGGATACGCCCTGGCAAGGAGCCGCGCAGCGGGGAAAACCAACGCCGCCAGCCACCCGTGCGGCGCGAAACCAGCATGATCCCGGACAGTGAAAGCAGGAGCATCGCTGTCGCGCCTGCGGCGGAGAGGATGCGGCCTGCATCATCCAGGAACAGCGAGCGGTGCAGGGTGGTCAGCCAGCGCTTGACCGGGTTCGGGTCTGCGGAGCCAGCGCCAGCGCCTGTAGCCGGGTCTATCACCGCCGAACCGGGGGTGCCGTTGTCGAACCAGTACGCGGTAATACGTCCCGAAGGAGAACGTTTGATCTGTTCCACCCCTGGATAGACCATCTGAATACGGGTCGCGAGCTCGCCCACTCGGAGGGTCGCGTCAGCCTGCGGAGCTCCCAGTCGCTCCGCAGTCGGGAAGACCGAGAGCGCGGCTCCGCTCACCGCGAGAAGGGCGACCAGGGCCAGAGCCACGAGACCAGGCCAGCGGTGAAAAGCGCGGATCATGGCATCGTCCTCACATACCGAAGGCGAAGGTGGCGACGTAGCGGCGGCCCTTTGCAGTCTGGCCGGCGCTCCCGGCGGTCAGTGGCACTGCGACTTCGTTCGGACTGTCGCGCATGTCCTCAACGGCAGCATCGACATGCAGCGTGTAGCCCGCGTCGAAGAGGGCATCGGCGAGGTCGAGCGTGATCTCCAGCGTCCGTCCCGAACCCACGCTAGCTCCGGTGATCCCATTGATCTCTGCGCTGTTGCCGACCGTGGCGCGGTACCAGTCGCTCAGATGCTCGTAGTATTTGGACTTGCCTCCCGCCATCCAAAGCGTCCCGGCATAGGCACCTTTTGGATCGGTTACATAGATGGCAAGGTAGGCGCCTTGGCCACCGTAGCTGTTCAGGGTGGTCGTCAGGGTCACCGGCCGCGCCATAGCGATACCGGGAAGCGTCAGCGCAGTGGTAAGCGCCAAAGCGGCGAGTATCTTTGTCATGACAGTCTCCAGGGTTTGCGAGAGGGCTATGGCTCAGTTCACTTTGACCTTTGGTGCAGCGCCACTTCCGAACAGGCCATTGTTCGGTGGGACGACGGTGCCCGCCGGCGCGGGTGCGGCAGCGCCTGTTGAGCCGTCGTCCTCTTCGTCGCCGTCGTCGTCGCTGTCTTCATCATCGTCGTCATCCCCACCACGGCTCATGCGACGCCCCTCATCATCGTCCGAGTCGTCGTCATCGCTTGCTATAAGGAGGTGCGCGCCCGCACGAGAGGCATCCTCTGTGGCGTATCGCGATGCTTGCGGCCGCGGTCCGTCATGCATCACGCTCCAGGCTGGAATTGCGAAGCCGAGCGTCAGCGCGGTCGATGCAAGCAGGATCGCAAATGTCGTCTTCATAGCGGGATCTCCTTTGTGATGGCTCCTTTTTGGGGACGACGCCTGATCCCTTCCTGACGGAAACGAACTTTCGGCTTCAGCTTGCCGTCAGGAAGCAAAAGGCCCCGCCGCAATGGCGAGGCCTTCGAAGTTTTGGGAATAGTCAAAGAGTTAGTGGGAGACGCTGGTTTTCAGCCTTTCTCGTCGCCTTTTCTCTCGTGATGCTGACCATCGTCGTCGTCACCGCGCTCTATCTCCAGTATTTCAAGGGTAGCGGGATGGATCGTCGCTTCGATCCGCTGTCCCTGAGCATCCGTACCGTCGAGCTCGTAACAGCCGTCGTCGATCTTGATCCGTCGCACCGTCCAGCCTTGTTCGGTCGCCAAGGCCGCAACAGCCTCCCTCGGCTTCCAGTCGGCCATCGGCACGAAGCATTCGTCATCGGCCATGGCACCCCCGACCGGGAAAGCCGCAACGAGTGCGAAAATTGTCAGAATGAGCCGCATGGCGCATTGCTCCGTTAGAAGAATTGGGAATGACCCTGCAGGGCCAACCTTACGGGATCCTGAAGCCGAACTATTCTTGCCTTCAGCAACCTGTCAGGAACTGCTCGTACCTTACAGGTCAGGCCGTAGAAGGCGTTTCAGAATGCGAATCCTGCTTGTTGAGGATGACGACGTGCTCGGCGACGCGGTGCGCGCTCAGATCGCCGCTGACGCCCACTCCGTCGACTGGGTCACTCGGCTTGACCGCGCTCGCGATGCGATGGCGACCGCAGGCTACGATCTGATCTTGCTCGACCTGATGCTGCCAGACGGTTTGGGCCTCGTCTTCCTCAGGGCTTTGAGAAACTCGGGAGACGTCACACCCGTTATCATCCTTACCGCGCTCGACCAGGTTACGGACAGGATCGAGGGGCTCAAGGCCGGAGCCGACGACTATCTCGTAAAGCCATTCGACCTGGACGAACTTTCAGCTCGGATCGGTTCGGTTGCACGACGCTATTCAGGCAACCCCAACCCCATCATCCACCACCGCGGCCTCGACATCGACATTGCGCGCAGAAGCGTGCACCGCGACGGAAAGGCCATTCAGTTGACTGCACGCGAGTGGGCGCTTCTGAAAGCGTTTCTTACCCGCCCCGGCCAACTTCTTTCCAAGCCGCAATTGGAGGAGAAGCTCTACGATTTCGGTTCCGAGATCGAGAGCAACACCATCGAGGTTCACGTCAGCCGTCTTCGCAAGAAGCTCGGCACCAATCTCATCGAAACTGAGCGGGGCCTTGGTTATAGGCTGGCTCAGGCATGAGGGGTCCTAAGAGCCTCCAGGGCAGGCTTCTCATATGGCTTGGAGCAGTTCTGATCGTCTCCTGGATCGGGGCGGCCTGGGCAACGGCCGTCCTACTGAGGCACGAAATCGAGAAGGTTTTTGACTCCTCGCTGCAAGAAACGGCCCAGCGCCTGCTTCCGCTTGCAGTCCTTGACATCGTCGGCCGGGAGGATGGTGACACCGCAAGCCAGAGGCTCGGAGCCATCCGCAGCCATGATGAACTCTTCACCTATGTTGTTCGGGACGACAAGGGTGAGGTTCTCCTTCGGTCACATGCTGCCGACCTCTCAAACTTCCCGACTTACGGGGGAGCTGGCTTCGGCCGGACCGCAACTCATCGTCTTTACAGCGAAGAGGCGCTGCAGGGCACAATCCGCATTACAGTGGCAAAATCCCTGTCACATCAGGACGCTGTCATTCGTGAAATGCAGATGGGGTTAGGGCTTCCCGTCCTGCTGGTAATACCCGCTGCATTTGCGGCTGTTGCTTTCGCGGTTCGACAAAGCACGCGTTCGTTGCGCGCGTTCAAGGAGCAATTGGAGACGCGAAGCGAGAAGGACCTCGCCCAGATCGCGTCCGGAGACCTGCCAAGCGAGGTGGCGCCGTTGGCGGCTACCATGAACGCCTTGATGGAGCGCCTCAGGGCCGCGTTCGAGGCAGAACGGAGTCTCGCCGCGAACACGGCCCATGAACTCAGGACGCCCCTCGCGGGAGCAATCGCCCAGGCCCAACGGATCCGGAAGGAAACCGCGGAGCCTCAGACCGCCCAGCGCGGAGCAGACATCGAGACCACGCTTAAACGGCTCACCGCACGCGCAGAGCGGCTGATGCAGTTAGCCCGGGCGGAGGGAGGACGACTGGACCTCGACCATGCGTCCGACCTGCGCGATACGCTGGAGGTCGTAGTCGCAGACATGCGCCGGACCGAATCCGCCGGCCGCATCCTGCTTAGCCTGCCTGCCACCCCCGTCATGTCGACCGCCGACCCCGACGCTGTTGGAATTCTCTGCCGCAACCTGGTCGAGAATGCGCTTCGATATGGCATCCAGTCAGGGCCCGTCGATGTCGCGCTTTCCCCCGATGGCCGCATGACTGTGTCCAACGATGGACCCGTCGTGCCGGCTGCGACACTTGCAAGGTTGGCAGATCGATTCGAGCGCGGCAATCCGGGTGGTCGTGGCAGCGGCATCGGGCTTTCGATCGTCTCGACGATCGCAAGCCGCATGGGCAGCAAACTCATGCTGCGCTCGCCACGCCCCGAAAGTCAGAGCGGATTCGAGGCAAGCGTTCAACTCGCGAGCGCGCGAGCGTGAGGCGCGGGGGCCGCCAAATGGATCGCTTCAACGGCCTTGCCGTTGAAGACGGGATAAACTCCGTTCCAGCCAACGGCGCGCGCTCCATTCGGGCGACTACCCCGCGTACATCCGCGTTAAGGCTCTGGCCAACTCAACTGAAGCGGCCGGAATGATGGCGCCGTGCCATCAGGTAGGATATCGGCCGAGCGCGGACTGTCCGGTTTTGGTATTGAGGATTAGTTAGCTGCCGTTCTCTTGCCGACCAAATTGTAGCCGTTCAGCCGAGCTCATCGCGACCCAAAAAAAGCCGTTTGACGGATATTCGACATTGGGTCTCCACGGCCCGGAGATCCGTCCATTGATTCCCTGATCGGCGAAGGAGCCGCTGAACTTCTACTGCTTGTCATCTGCCAAACATGCATAATGATGACGCCTTGCATTGCTGTGCACATTGGGCTTCAGAATGTCGCTCTTCATCGGTTTCCTGGCCTTCCCGGATTTAGAATTGTTGCAGAGTGAGGTTACGATCGGCTTGCTGGAGGTTCCGGCATGGGGCGACGATGAACTGGCTGAGCTGGGTTACAACCCACGCCACGCCATGTCCGCCGGCGTCGAGCGGCGAGCATGGCTGCAGCGGCGGTTGGACTGGCCTCGCCTACCGATAAATGGAAAATTGCGTTGACGGCATACCGGTTCGTCTTCTTCGGTTCCGGAATTGGTGGGGCGCTGCACTATGGAGGCGTGTTGGCGCTGACGCTATTCGGTGCCTCGTTCCCCGTTGGCACAACGGGCGATCAACTTCATCGGATCATTCACGATGGCGGCGGCAGTTGAATGGCTTTTTCAAACGCTGGCACTCCAAACTTATCCCGGTTGTTCCTGACCACTGGGATTATTGGCGGCTTTACTACATTCTCAACCTTCTCGTTGGAAGCCGAGTCGCTCTACGAGCGCGGCGAACTGTTGAAGGCAGCGCCATACCTGATTGGATCGGTCGTACTGTCCGTCGCTGCTTTCCCGCTTAGGCTCTACGTAGTTCGATCGAGCTGACCTTGGTCCGATTTTCGCCCGCAGTGGCAATGCCATAGATGGAGTCCCGCATGGACCTGGTAACTGCACCAGACAGGTTATCTAACGGTGAAACAACTTGCGTTTGCAAAGGGCTGATGAAGGAACCAGCTGGACGAGAGGGCGCCTGCGGCTAAGCGGTTTGTCTAGATCGAGGCGCTGTTGCTGTAGCCACGGCTGCGCGAGAATCCGTCTACACGATGAGGAGAACATGCGTGAAGAAGTCTCTAACCCAGTTTCTGGTAGAACAGCAACGCCAGGAAGAGGTCGTGCCGGCACAGCTTCGGCTCCTACTCGAAGTGGTGGCCCGCGCCTGCAAGGTCATCGGTCATATCGTGAGTAAGGGCGCGATCACGGGACTGCTTGGATCACTGAATCAGGAAAACATCCAGGGCGAGGTGCAGAAGAAGCTTGATGTCATTTCTAACGACATCCTTCTGGAAGCCAATGAATGGGGAGGCCATCTCGCGGCGCTCGCTTCCGAAGAGATGGAGGCTATCCATCCCATCCCGTATCGGATTCCTAAGGGCGAATACCTGCTCGTCTATGACCCGATAGACGGTTCCAGCACATTGACGTCAACGGTGTCGTCGGCACGATCTTCTCTGTGCTTAAGGCTCCGGACAGTGTGTCGGGTCGTGATGTGACCGAAGCGGACTTCTTGCAGCCGGGAACGCAGCAGGTCGCCGCCGGCTACGCGATCTATGGACCGCAGACTATGCTCGTACTGTCAGTCGGTACTGGCGTTCACGCATTCAGCCTTGATCGAGAGATGGGCTCGTGGGTCCAGACCGCGGAAAACATGGCAGTCCGAGCCGAGACCGGCGAGTTTGCGATCAACATGGCCTACCAGAGGCACTGGGAGCCGCCGCTAAGCCGCTATATCGAGGAGTTACTTGCGGGGAAGGACGGTCCACGCAGGCGCGACTTCAACATGCGCTGGATGGGATCGATGGTGGGCGACGTGCATCGAGTGCTGACGCGCGGGGGAGTGTTCATGTATCCGGTCGACGGACGGCCGAACATGCAGGACGGCAAGCTGCGGCTGATGTACGAAGGTAACCCGATCGCCTACCTGGTCGAACAGGCAGGAGGCAGGGCGATCGACGGCCGTCGACGCATCCTCGAGATCGTGCCTGAGGGGCTCCATCAGCGTGTAGGGGTCATTCTCGGATCAGCAAACGAGGTCCAGCGGATCCTAGAATATCATAATAATGAGCCGTCCTCGTCAACCTCACGATGATTGTTTTCGCTATAGGCGGCGCTCTGCAGCTGCAGGACATTTCGCTGTAGCCTGATGATGCAGTTTCGCTGGAAGCCTGCCTCTTTCGTTCCGAAATGATGTGCCCGGGAGCGGGAAGTTTAAAATGAACTTGCCTGCTGCACATTGAGTCGTTAAGACGTTCTTATGCTGCATCGCAGCAATCGTGACTGGATGAATTGACCAATGTGAGCTGCCTCCACCGATGACGACACTGACGCCTCGCGCCTTTCTGCCGCGACGCGTTCATGTCTGCGGGCAGTATTCCCCTTTCTTCTACGTCACGACTTCTCCTCCCTCTTAGAATTTAATCGATCTGAGCCCCGATGCGGCCCTTGGCCTGGAGCCTGTATTGATTTCCTTTTCACTTTCACGACCTTCGTTCCGACTGGCTCGGCAACATCCGGGGCGACGTTCTGGCCGGCCTCGTGGTAGCCCTGGCGCTTATTCCCGAAGCCATCGCCTTTTCGATCATTGCCGGCGTCGATCCGAAGGTCGGGCTCTATGCGTCGTTCTCGATTTCCGTGATCGTCGCGATTGTCGGCGGCCGCCCCGGTATGATCTCGGCTGCAACGGCGGCCACCGCCGTCCTCATGATCACCCTGGTCCGGGACCATGGCCTGCAATATCTGCTGGTGGCGACGATCCTGGCAGGGGTGCTGCAGATCCTCGCGGGGCTCTTCCGGCTCGGATATGTGATGAAATTCGTCTCACGCTCGGTGATGACGGGCTTCGTTAACGCCTTGGCGATCCTGATTTTCATGGCGCAGCTGCCGGAGCTCATCGGCGTCCCTGTGCTTACCTATGTGATGGTGGCGGCCGGACTTGCCATCATCTATCTGCTGCCGCGGCTGACGAAGGTTATCCCGTCGCCTCTGGTCTGCATCATACTGCTCACGGCGGTGACGATCATCCTTGGTCTCGACTTGAGGACCGTCGGCGACATGGGCGAGCTTCCATCCACACTCCCGATGTTCCTGTTGCCTGACGTTCCTTGGACCCTCGAGACGTTCCTGATCGTCCTTCCTTACTCTGCCGCTGTTGCCGCCGTCGGCCTGCTCGAGTCCCTGATGACGGCGTCCATCGTCGACGAATTGACGGACACGCCCAGTGACAAGAACCGCGAATGTGTCGGCCAGGGCGTGGCCAACCTGGCGACAGGCTTTATCGGTGGCATGGCCGGATGCGCCATGATCGGGCAGTCGATCATCAATGTGAAATCCGGCGGCCGCGGTCGCCTTTCCACCTTTTGCGCCGGTGTCTTTCTCCTGTTCCTGATCGGGGTTCTGGGGGATTGGGTGCGGGTGGTTCCCATGGCGGCGCTCGTCGCCATCATGATCATGGTGTCGATCGGTACATTCAGTTGGGAGTCCCTCAAAAACCTTGCAATCCACCCGCGCAGTTCAAGCATCGTCATGGTGGCGACGGTGGTCGGCGTGGTCGCCACCCACAATCTGGCGATCGGCGTGCTCATTGGGGTCCTGCTGTCGGGCATCTTCTTCGCATGGAAGATCGCGCAGCTGTTCCGGGTCACATCCGCCGCCTCCCCCGACGGAACCGGGCGGAGCTATGTCGTCGAAGGTCAGGTCTTCTTTGCCTCGGCCGACGACTTCATGAGCGCCTTCGACTTCAAGGAAGCCTTGGAAAAAGTCACCATCGACGTCAGCCGGGCCCATATCTGGGATATATCGAGTGTGGCGGCTCTCGACACGGTCGTCCTCAAGTTCCGCAGAGAGGGCGCTGAAGTGGAGATCATCGGTCTAAATGAAGCGAGCGAAACGATCGTCGACAGACTGGCGATCCACGATAAGCCCGGCGCCCTCGAGCGCCTCATGGGGCATTGAGGGAGACGGGATATGAAGAGCTTATTGGCACTGATCGACGCGTCGCTTTACGCCCAGAGCGTCTGCGACCACGCCGCCTGGGCGTCCAAACAGACTGGAGCCACGATCGAACTCGTCCATGTGCTGGGGCGGCGGGAGGGGCAGGGTGTGCCTGCGGATTATTCAGGCAACCTGACCCTCGATACAAAGGACGCGCTACTCTCCGAATTGGCTGAACTGGATCTTCAGCGCGCCAAGCTCTCGCAGAAGCGAGGGCGTATGATCCTCGATGAGGCCAGAGCCAGGATGACAGAGAACGGTGTCACCCAGATCACCACCAAGCTCAGGAACGGCGACCTTCTCGACACCGTCGCGGAACTGGAACGCGACGCCGACCTCATCCTGATCGGCAAGCGGGGCGAGGCAGCGGATTTTGCACGGCTCCATCTCGGGTCGAATCTCGAGCGGGTTGTCCGATCGAGCCACAAGCCGGTCCTGGTGGCTTCCCGCGCCTTCAGACCCATCAAGCGCTTTCTCATCGCCTATGATGGCGGCGCAACGACGATGAAGGCCGTGGATTACATTGCCCGGAGCGATCTTTTCGCGGGCCTCGAATGTCACCTGCTCACTGTTGGCAGTGATACGACCGATCAACGCCGCAAGATCGAAGATGCAGAGCGCCTGCTGAAAGCCGGCAGCTACGACGTCGAAGCGAAGATCATTCCAGGACAGCCCGAAGCCATAATCTCTCAGACGATCGAGCGTGACGGGATCGATCTGCTGGTGATGGGCGCATACAGCCATTCCCGCATTCGCAGCCTGTTCATCGGATCAACAACAACCGAGATGGTCCGCTCCTGCAAAGTACCGGTGTTGCTCGTCCGCTAGTGATCGAAAACCGGAACGCTGATGCTAGGATCGTGCATTTCGCTAAGCGGGGCTTAGCCGGTCGTTCATGGAGAACACCACGGGATCGGTGTTCTCCCTTGCTGTCGGGCAGAATCGCCTGCAACGCGCATAGAAATTCCGCCGGTCCGTCGGATGACTGAGAAAAATGTGAAAAAATCTTCTGGAGGCAGCAACATACCCCTTCTAACTTGTCGAGTGTGTATGCCTGTTAACGGCTCACAATGGCCGAAATTAGCATCGAGGCTCGGCATGGATGGTCGACAAACACGAGGACAGTTCAATGTCGGATCCTGATCTAAGGATTCTACGAGAAGGTCTCGAAAAAAGGCTGGTCGATCTTCGCCAGACGATCGATTCCACGGCCGATAGCCGCAAACCCGTCGAACTTGATCAGGCGTCGGTTGGCCGCCTGTCCCGAATGGACGCCCTGCAGATGCAGGCGATGGCCCATGCATCCGAACGGATGCGGGGGCAGGAAATCGAGCGTATCAAAGCGACCATCAAACGCATCGATGAGGGGGAATACGGGTTCTGCGTCAATTGTGACGAGCAGATCGGCGCCAAAAGGCTGGCAATCGACCCGACCATTCCGAACTGCATTCGCTGTGCATCAGGCGGCGATCGGAAAGAGAGAAACGGGTCGGCCTAGGACCCTCTTTTGGACCAGGGAAATTGATTTAAGCGGCTTTGAGGAATGAAATTGGCACCAGTGAAAATGAAACCCCGCCTGGTTGAGGGACGCGTTGAAATCGATCATGGCCTCTATCGGATTGTCGCAGGAGCTCAAAAGGAGAGCTGTAAGGCCATTGCCTATCTGGGACTGAAAACCATACAAGCCGCCGAGGCCGAGACACTGGAGGAGGCCATCGCCGCGCTGAAACTGTCTCTTGATGATCGGGTCAAGGACCTCTGCCAGCTACGGGTCAATGGCGTTCCGACCAGCACGGAATTCGGCGAGGCCTTCGTCGCTCTGCAAGGCGCCGGATTGAAACCTGCCATTGCTCTTCTGCGCCTCCATAGCCGACGTCCGAATGCCTCGGCCAGCGTGGCGAAGCTCGCCAGTCTCGTGGAAAAAGACGAGAGCGCGGTGATCACGGCCTACCGACGGCTTGGGAAGAAGCTTGTGGAAGTCCTCGCTTTCTCACCGGAGGCCGAAGGCGCAAACGGTGTGGAGGCGTCATTGCTCAGTTTTGCCGTGCGCGAGAGAAGTGATCCTTCAGGCCAGTCTTTTCGTCTCCGGACGGAAGTTGTCGAGGCAATACGATCGTTGGAAGGTGCATCTTCAGCCCTACTACTCCACGGCTGAAATTTATAATCTGTAGGATTTTTCCTCCATTCTTCGCCTGAGGAGCTACGGCGCTGAACCGACTGAGCTTTTCCGACCCCCGCGCCTTCCAGAAATTCAAATCGGAAGTTTCTCTCTCGATGCGATACTTGCGCTCTGCGGCCGGTGAGCAATTTCTCCGTGCAGTTGCCGAAACTTGCAAGGCGCGTCTTAAGGAAGTTCCTGCCGACGCAGTGTTTTGGCGGGCACAAATAGGTCACGAATGGATAGCGGATCCGGAAGTGGGGCGTCGGATCCGCGGTCCGCATCCTGAAATGCGCATGAAGCCCCTGCAGGACCGCGCTTATGAGGGACGAGTCAACCCCAAGGGCATCCCCTGCCTCTATGTCGCCACCCCGAAGGAAGTGGCGATGTCGGAGGTAAGACCCTGGATCGGTTCCGTGGTTTCGCTCGCGCGTTTTCAGACCAGCCGTAAACTGACTGTGGTCGACTGCTCAGTCTTCTACGGGCAGGATATGCCCCCCACGATCTCCCTGACGCCAGCGGACATCGAAAAGGCGGTTTGGACCCATATCGACTATGCCTTCTCACAGCCTGTCACCCGCAGTGACAACACGGCCGAATATGCCGCCACCCAAATCCTGGCCGAGGTCTTTCGCGCCGAAGGCTACGACGGTGTCATTTACAAAAGCGCCTTCTCAGCTGACGGATATAACCTGGCACTTTTTGCGCTCGACAGCGCGCAGCAGGTCGAATCCTCAATATACGAGGTGAAAAATGCCGCCTTCGAGTTCAGCGAAATAAGTTGAATTCGCATATCGCCGCGCGATCTATGCGGGGCGTCCTTGGCGAGCCTCCGCAGCCGCAAGTGCAGCCGCGGCCAAGCCCGCCGCAATCAGCATGCTGCAGATGCTCGCGATTGGCATGCTGTCGAGCATGAGGCCCACCAATGCGGGACCGAGCGCCGTTCCTCCGACCGTTAGCATGATCACGAAGCTTCTGATCGTGCCCACCCGGTTCACACCATAAACCTCTGCCCAGGCGGCCGATACAGTAGTCTGAACCACACCAGACGATGCTCCCATCAAGCCGAGAAACGCAAGCAGAGCCCAGTTCCCCTCGAACAGCCCCAAGCAGGCGATCCCCAAAAGGAGAGGGAGGTTCATGAAAGAAAGCAAGTTCCTGGCTCCAACGCGGTCGACCATTGGCCCGGCAACAAACAGGCCGAGTGCATCACCGGCGGCGAAGCAGACAAACCCTATGGCGATAAGAGTCTGAGACCAGCCCCTCTCCATGGCAATTACATTGAGATGGAAGACCAAGGCTGTCGAGGTGAACGGCATGAAGAGCAAAATCGGCAAGGCACACCAGAAGAAGCGCGTGCCGATAACGATTCTGAGTCCATCCAGGATGCGCACCCGTGCCGCCCCGTCCTCCAGAGCCGGCGCCCGTGTAAAGGAGGTCTTCTTCCAGACCAATTGGAGCAGAATCGGCGCCGCGACGGCAAGAACAGCGCCGCCGATGATCAGATAGCCGCTACGCCAGCCCCATGCTGCAATCAGCGCCACGGCGATCGAAGGTGCCACTGCTTCGGCCAAGGGGTATCCCATGGCGACCAGAGACAATGCCCGGCCCCGGCGTGCCGTGAAATAGCGGGCTATGGACGTCACCGCCAGATGCGTCATCAGCCCTTGCCCCGTGAGGCGCAGGAGCATGAACGCAATGAACAGGCTCCACGGTCCCGAGACGACCGACATGACGGCACAGGCGGCTGCCAGCCCAATCATCACGGCGATCGAATAGTGGCGCAGGTCCATGCGGTCGACCCAATGCCCCGTCATTGGCAGGAGGCTCGCAGAACTCAGGGTCGCGAACAGATAAAGCGACCCGAGCTGGGCCGCGGTCAGTCCGAGGCTCGATGAGATCTCCCCGAGGAACAGGGAAATGAAGAACGTCTGTCCCGGCGAGGACAGGAATGCGCACCCGATCCCGAAAAGCAAAACAGACCGCTCTTCGCGCAAGAGCGCCAAATAGGGACGGATCATAGGGGGATAGTCCAAATCTGTTCAGGTGCGGTGGCCGATGAGACCTGCGGCCACGGTATCGCCCACATAGGGGGGTGTTAATGCCTTTACCGGTAACTGACAATTAGGTCCGACCGCAAGCACCTCCGGCTGGAACGCCTGATCGCAAAGCAGCCGATCAGAAGACGATGCCGCTATCTTGCCGATCATGGCCGCTTCTGAGCCTTCGAACTCTTTGATCGCCCCGACTCAAATCAGCTCTGTGAAATCGATCGCGAATGACCGGTCTCAGGATAACGATTTTCGGCTGAACGGCTTAGATGGGCGCAAAGCCGCCGATCTGCGCCTTCCCATTATCGGCGGCGGATAACCAGAAAAAATGTCAGTGAGAGTTGTCAGTTGATGGCCCATTGGGAGTGGCAACAGCTCCTCATCGACTGCTTGCTGTCTGCGCATCGTAACTGCTCCATAGCTGGCAGCCATATCCAATGCTTTTCTTACAAGACCCGACTGGACATCAGCCTCGGACAGAGCAGTACTGTTCCCAACTTGAACGCCGCCACAGACGTCGCATCTGCCCGTTACGCGGGCTCGTCTCAGTGCAAGCTCCGGGATGACCGGAGCCAGAGCAATGGAGACGCAAGATGGATTCTGATCAGATCACGGCTTGGGATACGGTTGCCACGGAAGTTGGGGCATCGCGGAAGCCGGCTTCAAAGACTGACAAGGTGCTGAAGCTGCTGAAGCGCAGTCAGGGAGCATCTTCCGCCGAGCTGATGAAGGCGACTGGGTGGCAGGCGCACAGTGTCCGGGGCTTTCTGTCCGGCACCATCCGCAAGCGCATGGGGATAAGCCTGATTGCAGCAAAGGATGCCAAAGGCGCAACGCGCTACCGTATTGCCGGAGAGCAGGTATGAAGGGCTCCAAGCTCCAACCGCTCGAAGAGCGCCTGGCCCGGCTCGAGACCTGCCCACGCGGCGAACTTACCACCCAATGGCAGAGGATCTTTGACCATCCTCCGCCTAGGGGGGTGAAGCGGCAGTTGCTGGAGCGGGCGATCGCCTACGAGCTCCAGGCCAAGGTCTTTGGCGGCCTCAGTCGCAGATCACTGTCGCGTCTGAAGGCCGGCGAGCACCCAACCATCGCCGTGCCCTCTCTCAAGAGTGGCGTCCGATTTGTTCGGGAATGGAATGGCATCACCCATGTTGTGGATCGCACGTCGGCCGGGTTCATCTGGAAGGATCAGACCTTCAAGTCCTTGTCCGCAGTGGCACGAGCAATCACCGGCACCCGCTGGTCCGGCCCGCGGTTCTTCGGCCTATGAGCCGCCTGCGCTGCGCCGTCTATACCCGAAAGTCCTCCGAAGAAGGTCTCGATCAGGAGTTCAACTCCCTCGATGCGCAGCGGGAAGCCTGCGCGGCATACATTGCCTCGCAAGCCTCCCTCGGATGGCGGGCTCTGCCGCAGCATTATGATGACGGCGGCATCTCCGGCGGAACCATGCAGCGCCCTGGCCTGCAGGCACTTCTGTCAGACATCAAGGCTGGCCGCATCGATGTGGTGGTGGTCTATAAGATCGATCGGCTGACCCGTTCGCTCACCGATTTCGGCCGCATGGTCGAGATCTTCGACCAGCATGATGTCTCATTCGTCTCGATCACTCAGCAGTTCAACACAACCACCTCCATGGGGCGATTGACCCTCAACGTGCTCCTCTCTTTCGCCCAGTTCGAGCGCGAAGTGACGGCCGAGCGCATCCGCGACAAGATCGCCGCCTCCAAGCGCAAGGGCATGTGGATGGGGGGCCCGGTTCCACTCGGCTATTCGCTCAAGGATCGCAAGCTCCTGGTGCATGAGGAAGAAGCGAAGACCGTCCGAGAACTCTTTAGCCGCTTTTTGGAATTGGGCAGCGTGCGCACATTGAAGGATTGGGCCGATGTTCATGGCCTCAGGACCAAGCATCGACTTTTGAAGGATGGTCAGACCCAAGGGGGAACGCCCTTCTCTCGCGGCCATCTCTATCGCTTGTTGTCGAACCCGATCTATGTCGGCAAAATCACCCACAAGGGCGAAGTGCATCAGGGTCAGCACGACTCCATTATTGATGAAGGCCTCTGGCAACGATGTCAGGACTGTCTCGCCGCCAGGGCGCCGGATCGGTCATCGTCCACCAACGTCGGCGGCCGCTTTTTGCTTACCGGCCTGATCTATGACGAGACCGGAGATCGCCTGTCACCGTCTCACGTCACCAAGAAGCATAGGAGCAGTCAGGGCCGTTCCCGGTACCGCTACTACATCTCGCATCGGCTGATGCAGTCGCATCGCAAGGATCCACAAGCCTGGCGCTTGCCGGCCGATGAGCTCGAGCGTGCCGTCCTCGGCGCCCTCGACGATACCCTGCAAAGGGAGACCAACCTCCTCGATTGGATTGGGACAGATGCCGAGAGCCAACGCACGTCGCTGATGAAGATCAGCCATCTGAGGCAGCAGATAAGGTCAGGCAACAGCAGTGATCAGCGCACCCTCCTGAAGCAGCTGATTCATCGGGTGACACTCTCACCCGGAATCATCTCCCTCGAAATCAGCGGGCAATCCCTTGGCACTCTCTCCGCCAATGCTGTCTACAGGATCGAGCGGCCGCTGAAGATCCGGCGACGTGGAATGGAAGCAAAGCTCGTCATCGGCGACCGCTCCCCTCCCCCCGATCGTCGGGATCGCGCGATGGTCGAACTGCTCGCAAAAGCCCATCTCTGGCGCGACGAGTTCCTCAGCGGCAGATCCACAACGATCTCCGATCTGGCAAAACGCCATAAGGCCGATCCCACCGACATCAGTCGCATCCTGCCGCTGGCCTGGCTGGCCCCTGACATCACCGACCAGATCCTCGCCGGCACTCAGCCGCCGACCCTCACAATCATGAAACTCAAGCGCTTGGCCGCTCTGCCCTCCTGCTGGACCGAGCAGCGCCGTCTGTTTGGCTTTGCCGAACACTGACGCGGCCGATCCATCAGCATCGCCAAAACCCAACACTTGGCTGTCGACACAGGCCCGCAGAGACTGCGGCCGGACTCCGCCACCTGAAGCCGAGGAAACGTCGTCTCCCAAGCCAAGACTTTTGGTCGCTCTCCAGCTAAGTCTTTGATAATATGTGGATTCTCCGCAGCAACTGCCGCCGTCCTTCGACGGAGCAGACTGAATGGTGGGCCCGGCAGGACTCGAACCTGCAACCAAGCGGTTATGAGCCGCCGGCTCTGACCAATTGAGCTACAGGCCCGGATGCGCCCAGCGGCACACGGGCTTCTGGCTACACCAAAATTCCTCCCGCGCAAAGCCCCTCCCGGTGCGGGACATCGCCGGGCGTGAAAACCGGCGAGGATCGCCGCAGAATAAACGCAATCGGCCGCGATTCTCCGCCCTCGCGGATCCTCCGCCTCGCGCGTCCCTGCCCGGAAGAAGGCTGTTCCCATGAGCTCCCGAAGTCTGACCCCCTCCCTCCTGGCCCTGGGCCTCGTGACCTGTCTCGTCGGAGTATCCGCCGCAGAGGCACCTGCCCGCGCCGAGACCCCGCCACGCACCCTGAGCCTCACCGGCACCGGCGAGGTGAAGGCGGTCCCCGATCAGGCCATGATCTCGATCGGCGTCGTCGAGCAGGCCGCGACCGCCGCCGCAGCGCTGTCGGCCAACAATGCCGCCATGGCCGAGATTATGGCGACCTTGAAGGCCGCCGCCATTGGCGACCGCGACATCCAGACGGCGAATTTCTCCGTCTCCCCCCGCTACGTCTACCCCAAGGAGGGCAACGAACCGCCGCGCATCGAGGGCTATGAGGTCTCCAATCAGGTGACGGTGCGCGTCCGCGACCTGGCAAAGCTCGGCGGCGTCCTCGACAAGGTGGTCTCCTCGGGCTCGAATCAGATCAACGGGATCTCCTTCCTCATCGCCGACCGCGACACGGCCGAAAATGAGGCGCGGCGCCTGGCGGTGGCCGATGCCAAGGCCAAGGCCGATCTCTATGCGGCGGCGGCCGGCGTCACCCTGGGGCCCGTCTATTCCCTCTCCGAGAATGGCGGTTATCAGCCGCCCCAGCCGATGATGCGCCAGTCATTCGCCAAGGCCGCCCCGGACTCCGTTCCCATCGCGCAGGGCGAGCAGACGGTCTCGATCGAGGTGAACATCACTTGGCAGCTCAAGTAATGCGACCTTGCGTTGCAATTTAAGGAAGTGCGTACAGGGATTGTTATCCGATAAGTGACATTCTGCAGCGGTGGTCCCGTATGCGGAAGTGAGTCATGGCGGTGGTGTCTGTCGAGGAGCTCGAGGCGCTGATGCGCCGGTACCGGACGGCGAAAGTTGCCTTCTTCAGCCAGATTTTCGTGCTGGAGAAGACATTGAGATCACCATCCCGCCGCGGCTTCGGCTTCGAGCACGATATCCGTGCCGCCGTCTATGCCGCACAATCGAGCCTCCATGATGCCCGGCGTCTCATCAAGGAGGCGGCCCGCAGGCGCAATGCTCACGCCGACAGCGTGCTCGAACGCGCTGATGGTGAAGCCTGCTGTCATGCCATGGTGCTGGAGCGTCTGCTGACTGAGCAGCACGTGATCGATGCTGCCCAGGGCCTGGACCACCACGTCAACGAGTTCGTGGGCACGCTGCGCGCCGTCGGTCGCCACCTGTTCCACGTCTACCAGCCCCTGGCGGAGGCCTCCGTCGCCTCCCCTGCCGGATCCCGGCAGGCCGGTCTCCCCTGAGGACGCGCGCACGCCGCCGTCAAACCGCAGGCTTCAGACCTCAGGCTTCACGCTGCAGGCCTTAGGCCTTAGACCTCGCTGAAATCGGATTCCTCATAGAGAGGACGGATTTCGATTTCGCTCGGGCCTGGCATGGGATTGGGGCAGCGCTTGACCCATGCCAAGGCCTCTTCCATGTCCTTCACCTCCCAGAGCCAGAATCCGGCGACCAGTTCTTCGGTCGCGGCGAACGGGCCGTCGATGACGGTTCGATCGGCACCCTTGAAGGCCACGCGCTTGCCCTGCGACGACGGCTTCAGCCCCTCGCCGGCCCGCATCACGCCGGCGCTGGCAAGCTCCTCGTTGAACGCGCCCATCGCCGCCATCAGCTCCCGCGACGGCATATGCCCCACTTCGCTGTCTTTCGTCGCCTTGACCAGGACCATCACTCGCATTCTTGCTACTCCTGTTGTCGATCAGCCGGCCCCCTGCGCAGAGGACGAATGCGGATCGGCAGCCCCGACATCCGGGAAGCGAAAAATCGTGGGAGCCGGGCGATGCGCAGAGGCGATCCCCGGCCACGACCTGCCTCGAGGACCCTCAGCCTCGCCGAACGCTATGCGCCGGTCTCTCGCATCCAGAACTGCAGCGCCTTCTCGGTCTCGCCGTCGCTGCCGCAATCCCTCCACGCGAGCTGGGCGATCAATCCGGGCACCGGTTCATAGCCGCGCTTGCGCCAGAAATCGTCCAGCGGTCGGTAGTTCGCAGGCTTCAGGGGATGGTCCGCGGGCCTGATGACGGCACAGAACAGGGTCATCGGCAAGCCCAGCCGGCGTGCATGGCCTTCGCGTCCGTCGAAGAAGTGATGGCCGATGCCGCGGCCGCGATACTCCGCCTTCAGGATCGATTCCCCGAAATAGCACACCCGTGACACGTCGATCCCAGCCTCCTCGACAGGCGAGCGGAAGGCCTCCGGTTCATGCGCCAGCGGCACTGCTGTGGAAGCCCCCACCAGGCGCTCCCCATCGAAGGCCGCGATCACGGTTGCATCCGGCGATCGGGCGAAATCTGCGAGATAGCGCGCCTCGTAGTCGAGGTCACCGTCATAGAGATAGGGCCAGTCGCGAAACACCTCGATCCGCAGCCTGGCGATGAGGGGAATCGCTGCCGCGACGTCGTTCCCCGTGAGCGCCGTGACGGTGAGACTCAAGCGCGCCCTTCCACTTGGGCAATCCAGTCATTGAGATTGTAATGCGTAGCGACCCGGGTGATGGCGCCGTTCTCGAGATCGAGGAACCCGCCGGCCGGCAGTGAATAGGTCTGCCCTTCGGCGGGTGGCAGGCCTTCGTCGGTCGCGAGATATGCGCCCACCACCGTGAACGAGGCCGCGGCATGGCGCCCGTCATCGCTTGCCATGATGACGAGATCGTCGAGCCGCTCTTTGTAGCAGCGGCTCATATGCGCGCAGAATTCGGCGAACAGGGCCTTCCCGTGCCGCCGCCCGCCTTGATTCACGTCATGGGCGACGTCATCGGAGAGGCAGGCCAGCATGCCCGGAACATCGCCGGCATTGAAGGCGGCGTAATAGCGGGCGACGAGGGCGATGGCGGACGTCCGGGGATCGGTCATGGCTCCAGCATTTGGCGCATCCCGTCTCACGGGTCAAGCCTCCGTGGGCGCGAAGTCTCCCCTCCCCCACCATCTTTCAACCACAGATATACAGCAGATTGCGCCACACTATTCGGCATTGAGGCAGAAGTGATGTTCAAAGCGATTTCTAAGATGCTCTCGCCACAGCGGGAGGGGAGTGTGCAGTTCAACGCCGCATCCCAGCTCGCCACCATCGACCTCGACGCGATGGCGCCGATCGTGCGCGGCCATCGACCACCTCCGGTGTCCATCGAATTGGAGACCTTCCGCATTCACTCCAATCAGGGACCGTATCAGGAGCTCTCGGTGCAAAATCTCATGCGCCAACCGATCGATCTTGTGCCCTCCGATCCTGGCCCTCATTCCTTGGTCAACGTCTCACCTGCATCGCCTTTGGCGGATCAACACAGCCTGTTCCTGTAGGCCTCGCCCGGCACGGGAGGGGAACTCCCCGTCCGTCTCCCGGTTTCTGAGGCCAGGAGCGAGGCGAGGACAGGATGGCAAAGACACTGAAGCCCGGCGATGAGGTGGCCTGGAACACCAGCCAGGGAAAAACTCACGGGACGGTGGTGAAGAAGCAGACCAGCCCCACCCGCATCAAGGGGGCACGCTGTCGAAGCGTCCAAGGACAATCCGGAATACATCGTCAAGAGCGCCAAGACCGGGGCCAAGGCCGCCCACAAGCCGGCGGCCTTGAAGAAGATCTGAGCCCTGCGTCGAAGGGTACGGTACAGGCCCGACGCGACAGGCCTGTCTGCATCAATTGTCCAGGAAGCTCCGGAGCTTGCGGCTGCGGCTGGGATGCTTGAGCTTCCTCAGCGCCTTCGCCTCGATCTGCCGGATGCGTTCGCGCGTCACCGAGAATTGCTGGCCGACCTCTTCCAGCGTGTGGTCGGTGTTCATCCCGATGCCGAAGCGCATGCGCAACACCCGCTCTTCGCGCGGAGTGAGCGAGGCCAGCACCCGCGTCGTGGTCTCGCGCAGATTGCTCTGGATGGCCGCATCGATGGGCAGCACGGCGTTCTTGTCTTCGATGAAGTCGCCCAGATGGCTGTCTTCCTCGTCGCCGATGGGCGTCTCGAGCGAGATCGGCTCCTTAGCGATCTTCATCACCTTGCGGACCTTCTCCAGAGGCATGCCGAGCTTTTCGGCAAGCTCCTCCGGCGTCGGCTCGCGGCCGATTTCGTGCAGCATCTGGCGGCCGGTGCGCACCAGCTTGTTGATCGTCTCGATCATGTGCACGGGGATACGGATCGTCCGCGCCTGGTCGGCGATCGATCGGGTGATCGCCTGGCGGATCCACCATGTGGCATAGGTGGAGAACTTGTAGCCGCGGCGGTACTCGAACTTGTCCACCGCCTTCATCAGGCCGATATTGCCCTCCTGGATCAGGTCCAGGAACTGCAGTCCGCGATTGGTGTACTTCTTGGCGATGGAGATCACCAGGCGGAGATTGGCCTCCACCATTTCCTTCTTGGCGATGCGCGCTTCCCGTTCGCCCTTCTGCACCATATGCACGATGCGGCGGAACTCGGGGATTTCAAGGCCGGTCTCGCTGGCCAGGTGATGCACCTCGCCGCGCAGATCCTTGATGGTGTCCTTCTCTTCTGAGGAGAATTCGCGCCATCCCTTGCGGGACAGCTTCGACACATGGGCGAGCCAGCGCGGATCGAGTTCGGCGCCCTGGTGCTCCTTGAGAAAGTCGTCCCGGGCGACGCCATAGCTTTCGGCAAGCCGCATCAACCGGCCCTCGAGGGACAGGAGCCGCTTGTTGATGTCATAGAGCTGCTCGACCAGGTTCTCGATGCGGTTGTTGTTGAGCGACAGGCTCTTCACATCCACGATGATGTCCTGCCGCAGTTTTCCGTAGCGGCGCTCCTGGGTCGGCGACAGGGCACTCGTCTGCATGCGGTGCTCGGCCATCTGGTCCTGAAGCTTCCGCATCTTCTTGTAGTTTTGGGCGATGTTGTCGAAGGTCTCGAGCACCTTCGGCTTGAGCTCGGCCTCCATCGCGGCGAGCGAGACCGAATTCTCGTCGGGATCCTCGTCATCCTCGTCGATCGGCGGCTCTTCGTCCCCGCCCGGCGCATCGCGCAGTGCGGCGGCTTCGGCAGGGGCTGCCGCGCCATTGCCATTCTCCATGGGACTTGCCATGGGGGCCTTTGCATCGGGCCCGGCATAGGTCGCCTCGAGATCGATGATGTCGCGCAACAGCACGCGACCCTCGTTCAGCTCGTCGCGCCAGATGATGATGGCCTGGAAGGTCAGCGGGCTTTCGCACAGCCCGGCGATCATCGCCTCGCGTCCCGCTTCGATACGCTTGGCGATGGCGATTTCGCCTTCGCGGGACAGGAGTTCGACGGAGCCCATCTCGCGCAGATACATGCGCACCGGGTCGTCCGTGCGCTCCATCGGCTCCGAGGCGGCGCGCTCACGCTTCACCGGCAAGGCGGGCTGCTCGGGCCGGTCGACTTCCTCTGCGCCCTCTTCCGTTTCCTCTTCGCTCTCTACGACATTGATGCCCATCTCGGAGAGCATGGACATGATGTCTTCGATTTGCTCTGACGAAACCTCTTCGGAGGGGAGGACTTCATTGAGTTCTTCATAAGTGACGTAGCCGCGCTGCTTCGCGAGCTTGATCATCCGCTTGACGCCGGCATCCGACATGTCCAGCAGCGGACCATCCTGGTTCTCAGGAGCAGCTTCCTGGACTTCCGTTTCTTCTGCCGCGTTGGTGCTCATTCCGCGCGTCTCCGCCGACCTGTTTTGCATCCGCAAGACGGATGCATAAAATGTTCCACATTCGAACCGGCCAGAAGCCGCATTCGTCGATTCGTCCACGCTCAGGAGTGTGCTACCCCTTGAGCGTTAACCGCGGCTTAAACATGCCGGCCCCGCCCCCCGGTTACGCCGGTCATCCAATCGTCCCGCGAGCCCGGCCTGAGGCATCCCCATATCCTTCGATCGAGGCTTCCTCACCGATGGTCGAGCGCAATTGCTCGCTCGCTTCGTTCAACCGCGCCAGCGACAAATCCGACGGATCTTCCGCAAATGCGCGCTCGGCGGCATCGAGTTCCTTCCGCAAACTTCCCGATTTGCGATGCAAAGCGATCATATGGAGCCACGCCAGCAATGTATCCTCGGCCGCGGCATCTGGAAACGCAAACCAGTCACTGCGATGCGTAAGTCCCGCTTGAAGTCGATCGAGGTCTTCTGCGTAACCTCTCGTCGTGAGGTGGTCGCGCAGCTTCCCACTGTCAAGGCCCTCCTCGAGAGCGGCGATATCTAGGATTTCGCGGCGGAGCCTGTCAAGAACCGGACTTGACAAATCGATCTCGGCGATCGCCTCGGGATTCTCTTCCAGCAGGAAGGGATGATTGATCAGCGTCAGGACGATCAGCCGCTCCCGGCGCTCGGGTGTGCCTTGTTCGAAGCTCTTGGCGCCGGCCAGGGCCTTGAGGGCGGGGCTGGCGCTCGCCTCCGTGAGCCAGGGGGGCGTCGCGGAAAATCCGCGCCCGCTGCGCTCCACGGTGCCGCCGGCATAGCGGGCCAGTGCGGGAACGGGCTGAGGAAACCGCCGCGGCGACCGCGCCGTGGGCCGCGCTGTCCAGCCTGAGCGCGCTTCCCGCTGCTTGTCCCGGAAGTGGTTGCGGTAATGGGCCTGCACTCGGGCATCTTCGATTCGCGCCACCGCGGCATCCAGTCTCGCGTCGAAATCGGCCTTCCGCTCCGGTGTGGTGAGATCGGCGGTTTCGCGCTCGCGCCGCCACAGCACCTCCGCAAGCCCGATCCGCGCCTCCATGGCGGCCTCCACCGCTTTCCGCCCCCCCGACCGCGCCAGATCGTCCGGATCCTGTCCTTCCGGCAGGAACACGAAGCTCACGGAATATCCCGGTTTCAGCTCGGGCAGCGCCGTATCCACGGCACGATAGGCGGCCTTGATGCCGGCCTCGTCGCCGTCGAAGCAGAGTGTCGGCTCGGCGGCAGCCTTCCACATGAGACGCAGTTGCTCCACCGTCAGCGCCGTCCCCATCGGCGCGACGACCGGCGTGATCCCCACCCCGCTGAGCGCGATGACGTCCATATAGCCTTCGACCGCCATGAGGGTGCCGCTCTCATAGGCGGGCGCCCGCGCCCGGTCGAGATTGTAGAGCATGGCGCCCTTGTGAAAGAGCGGGGTCTCCGGCGAGTTGAGGTATTTTGCCTGGACCTGCGCGCTCAGGGCCCGGCCGCCAAAGGCTACGACCCGGCCGCGGGCGTCGTTGATCGGGAACATGACCCGGTGGCGGAACCGGTCATAGGCGACCGGAATGTCGTCGCCGCCGATCACCAGCCCCCCCGCCATCATCAGCTCCAGGCTGACGCCCTTCTCTGCCAGATGGCTCCTAAGTGCCTGCCGGTCGTCGGGGGCATATCCCAGCCGGAACAGGCTTCGCTGCTGCGCCCCCACGCCGCGCCGGTCGAGATAGTCCCGCGCCTCGGCGCCGCCATTGCCTTTGAGCTGCGCCTCGAAGAATTGCGCGGCGATCTCCATCACCTCCACGAGCCCGGTGCGCTTTTCCTCCCGCCGCCGCTCCTCCGGCGAGTGCTCCGGCATCGGCAGCCCCGCCTCCCCGGCCAGCCGCTCCACGGCCTCGGGAAAGCTCAAGCCTTCTTTTTCGACGATGAACGTGAAGATGTCGCCCGAGGCTTTGCAGCCGAAACAATGGTAGCGGCCCTTGCGGTCATCCGCATGGAAGGACGGCGACTTCTCCTGGTGGAAGGGGCAGCAGGCCCAATAATCCCCGCGCGCCGGCATGCTCTTGCGCCGATCCCAGACGACCTTGCGGCCGACCACTTGGGAAATCGATACGCGCTGTCGGATCTCGTCGAGAAAGCTGTCAGAAAACCGCATGAACGACCCTGGAACCCAAGCCGAAGAGCTTAACGCCGAATCACCCCTCGAAGCGAATCGAAAAGCCTTTGGCCGGCGATCAATGACGCCGGCCCACGGTTTCGCGAGACGATCGGCTTGAGCAATGGGAACGAGCCCACGAGCCCGCCGCCATGCCTCTCACCCAACGAACTCTCCAGCCTGAGAATTCCCTGCCGGCCAGAAAGGGCTCGGCATCGATCGGTCCTCGATGCCGAGCTCGAGACCCTCGAAGAAGCCGGGCGATCCGACATTGGGAACCAGGGCTGAAGCCGATTGAGACGACCCTGCCTGCCACCCGTCATCCTGGGCAATCCAGGGATTGTCGACCTTTCGTTCATACTCGGAGAACGGCACGAAGACGCCGGAGGCATCCTCCTCCTTGAGCCACGCCGCGATGCGCCCGATAGCCTTCTCGTCGTCGGGAGACAATGGTCCATGATTTTGCCCTCCGACGAAGAGGGAAGGAGTGGCGAACTCAGCCTTATGGGTCTTTGCGGGCAGCCCCAACGTGTCCCTCAGAGTGGCATCCCCCTGGAACAGCGATGATTTCAGTTTGTCCATCTGTCCAGCGAACTTATCAAAATTATCCGCATTAACCCCCCTCTTGATGTCGCTGTTAATCGCTGCAATCAGCACATCGGTGGGGCCCATGGATTTCCCGAAAATTTCCCGTGCCTGTGGCGCTGACCAACCAGTTGCCTTTTCCAGCAAGCGGGGCCCATTACCCAATGAAGACCTCAAGGAGACGAGTGACTCGGACAAATAATCCCAGGAGCTGTTCGATTTTAGGTCGATCATAGAATGAGCATCCGGAACTTTCGATGCCCAATTACGAACTTTGTCTAAGTATGTTCCAAACTGTTCCGCATTATAACTCCCGAAATTAGTGTTTTGAACATTGCTTTTTGTAAACATTTTTCACCTACTATACATTTTGGTTGAATCAGTTCATAGGAACCATTCGTTTCAGGGGAGGCAAAGGCAAGCCAGTCGAAGGCTTCCAGGGGAAGACCTTCCTCGCCCAGGAAAATTGGGGCAAGCCCTTCCGCTCAGCCCATGATCATGTTGGCATCGGTCGCCGGAAAGGGCTGAACGGTCACGAGGTCTGGGGGAAGTTCGCCGGCACCGACCGCCCCGGCCGCACCCGGATGGGCCGCCGCCGCAGGGCCCGCTGCAAAACCTGCGCCTTTGGCCAGTGCCGCTTCCAGCAAGTTGGCCTCCTCCTCGTGACCGAGCCGACGCAAGTGCTCGGCCAGTGGCACGCCGCCGCCGATCCCCTGCCTCTGCGCCAGCCAGTCCAGGACCAATCGCGCCTTCGGCTCGCCTGTGCCATCATCGCTTTGGCGGACCAGATTTCTAGCCTGTGCAATCTGGGCATTGACGCCATATCCGTATTCGTTGGCGCTTATGGAGCTGAGCAGTTTGTCTGCATTCGTCTTGAAGCTGCTGAGTTCATCCTTCAGTGCCGCCAATTGGCTGGCTTGGGTGCTGGGGTCAGAGCCTGCAGTGAGTTTCAGATGAGCCTTTAGTTTTTCTGCCCCCGAGACGACCGGATGCACCATCAGATCGAAGTGGTTTTCGGCATTCTTAGCAGGGAGATCGCTGACTTTGACGAAAGAGTTCCTCCACTGCACAAACGACTTCTTGATGGGATCGACAGCGCTCTTGAAAAATAACTCGGCATCGGAAAGAGTTAAGCCGCCGGTTCCGACCTTTGTCAGAACTCCTGCGCCGTCATTATTTAATTTTGCAGTTAATTCTTGGGTTCGACCATAAAATTTTCCGGTATAACCCATGAACTCTGGGACATTGTAATTCGTATGTTCAAAGTGACCGACTGGAATAGAAGGCATGGCAATCTCGACAGCTTAAATTTGAGTTTCATTAATAAAATTTAAAGAGCAATAACTGCTTTCGTCTAATTCGTCGGGCATTATCCTGAGAATTATGTCCTTTCTTTGGACCTCTACTTCAAACGTTCCTTCGCGATTGCGCCGGCTTTGCCCATGTCCAGCGCCCCAGCATGGCGTTCCTTCAGCACGGCCATGACCCGGCCCATATCCTTGAGACCCGCCGCACCGAGCTCTGCGATCGCAGCCTCGACCGCCGCCCGCGCCTCGCCGTCGGACAGGGGCTTCGGCATGAATTCGCGAATGATCGCGATTTCGCCCCGCTCCTGCTCGGCCAGCTCCGCCCTGCCGGCTTGCTCGTACATCGTCACGGACTCCTCGCGCTGTTTGATCATCCGCGCCAGGATCTCCAGCACCTGCGCATCATCGACCTCGCCCTTGCCGTCGCCGCGATTCTGGATCATGCGGTCCTTGACCGCCGCATTGATCAGCCGCAGCGTCGACACGCGCAGTTTGTCCTGCGCCTTCATGGCGGTCTTCAGCGTCTCGTTCACCTGGTCCTTGATCGTTTCGCTCATGATCTCATCCTCTATGTCTATTCCCGTGACCGTCGCCGATCACCGCCGGCCTCGAATCGGCGACATCATACATTTTGCCGAGCGCGCGCCTATTGACCTCGCAGCCCGGGTTCCATAGGTAATCCCTCGACGCGCCGGCGCCGGATCGGCCGCGCCAAATCCGAACGCCCGTATGTCTCCCCGAATGCGGGCCTCCTAGGAGACGCAACCATGTCGATGCGCCCGTCCTCTGGCCCGGCTTCCCAGCCGGATGCCCCGTCCACATCTGCGCCCAAGACCAGCGACTGGGCGGTTCCCCGCCCCACCGCGCTGCTCGTCTTCGCCGATGGCATGGTGGTCCGCGGCTTCGGCGTGGGCGCGGAGGGCTCCGCCGTCGGCGAGGTCTGCTTCAATACGGCCATCACGGGCTACCAGGAAATCCTCACCGATCCCTCCTATGCCGGCCAGATCATTGCCTTCACCTTTCCCCATATTGGCAATGTGGGCACCAATGACGAGGATATCGAGACGTCCAATCTCGCCGCCTCCTCCGGCATCCGCGGCTGCATCATGCGCACCGCCATCACCGAGCCGTCCAACTATCGCTCCGGCCGCCACCTCGACCAGTGGCTGAAGGCGCGGGGCATCATCGGCATCAGCGGCATCGACACGCGCGCCTTGACGGCCCTCATCCGCGAGCGTGGCGCGGCGAACGCGGTCATCGCCCACAACGCCCGCGGCGAGTTTGACATCGAGGCCTTGCAGCGCGAGGCTGCCGCCTGGCCGGGCCTCGAGGGCATGGACCTCGTCCCCGACGTGACCTCGACCCAGCGTTACGATTGGGACGAAGGCCTTTGGACCTGGCCCGACGGCTTCGGTGCCGATGGCCCGACCCGGCATCATGTGGTCGCCATCGACTACGGTTTGAAGCGCAACATTCTGCGGTGTCTGACCAGTCAGGGCTGCCGGGTGACCGTTGTTCCCGCCACTACGGAGGCCGACGATATACTGGCGCTGTCCCCCGACGGTGTCTTCTTGTCCAACGGTCCGGGGGATCCGGCGGCGACCGGTGAATATGCGGTCCCTCAGATCAAGAAGCTGATCGACTCCGGCAAGCCGGTCTTCGGCATCTGCCTGGGCCACCAGATGCTGGCCCTTGCCGTCGGCGCCAAGACCCGCAAGATGCATCAGGGCCACCATGGGGCCAATCATCCGGTGAAGGACCACACCACGGGCAAGGTGGAGATCACCTCCATGAACCACGGCTTTAGCGTCGACCGCGACAGCCTGCCCGAGGGGATCGTCGAGACCCATGTTTCCCTCTTCGACGGCTCCAATTGCGGCATCGCCATGGAGGGCCGCCCGGTCTTCTCCGTGCAATATCATCCCGAGGCCTCTCCCGGCCCTCAGGACAGCCACTACCTCTTCAAGCGCTTCGTCGACTACATCGAGGCAGAGAAGACCTGAGTCTCGGGGGCATGGCTTCTGTCCGCCGGCCCCTGATCCCCACTCACCCTACAGCTTGATGTCGTACGTGACCCAGGGGGTCCGGCTTGCCACCCGGTCGTAAAGCCCTCTGGCGCGGTAATTGTCCTCTGCCGTGATCCAGCGCACGACCGAGCAGCCGCGATCGCGCCCTTTTTCAGCGATGGCACGGATAAGAAGATCGGCAGCACCTGTGCCGCGATGATCCGGGTCCACGAACAGGTCGTCCAGAAACAGGCCGGTCGTTGCCGTCAGCGGACGGGCGAATGACCTGAAATGAGCCAGGCCGATGGCCGGCGAATTTTCGTAAAATGCGAGCAATCCTGCCATTTCATGGGTCGACTCCATGAGCCAGGACCAGACCGTTGCACGCATCTCCGGTGTCTGATGCACTCGATAGAAAGTAGCATATCCAAGATACAGCTCCTCCCAACGCGCCCGGTCTCCCGGCTCGATGCCGCGTACGCTAAGCCCTTCCATTTGCTTCTCTTCTTTCGTTTTACTTGCACCGACTTCGCGAACCGCCCACCCGCGCTTCTGCACTTTAAGTCAACAAGAATCACGGCTCTGTGAGAAATTTTTTGGAACCTGTGGCCATGGTGAATGTTTCCTTAGCATGAGCGCTGCTGAGGGACGAAGGGCGATACGCCAAGGCAGCACGGACGATCAGCCTCTGGCCTGGCACGGAAAGTGAATGACAAATGAACGTGTCATTCAGGTTGGGTTACAAGCCAGTAGGGCAAGGTCTGGTTAACAATTACTTAAGACCGGGCGACCAAAAGGGCGCGGGAGAATAAGATGAACAAGCGGTTTATTATGGCGATGCTGGTGGCGACGGGCATGATCTCGGGCTTCGCGGCGGTGGTGATCCCCGATACCCAGGCGACCGCGCCGACCGTTGCGGCGACCCAGATCATCGAGAGCCAGCCGGCCGCAGCCGCTTCACAGCCGGTGCGCAGCGTGATCGCAATCAAGAATCAGGCATGGCCCCCGGCGGGACGCATCACGGTTGAGCCCTGCAGCGTGGCTCAGTGCCGCGACGTTTGAGACCGAGCGGTTTGGAAATGGCTCGACCTGCCTCTCCCCCTATCCCCCCTTGCGTCGGGTAGGGCCCTTTCCAGGAACCGCACGTAGAAAGCGCTCCGTCTTCACTGACGGGGCGCTTTCTCGTTTCTGCACGATGACTGCCGGATGAACGGGGAGTTCATGCCGGGTTTTGGAATCATGATGGATGCTGGCCACGCTGAACAAGTGTCGGGGTAGCCATCATGAACATGATCTTGTCTTTGGCGGTCTGGGCGACGGTCGCCGTCGTCGTCATTTCGGCAGTAGCAATCCTCGGACTTCCCACCTGAGGGCAGACGGCGAGCCGGGCCGTTTGGATGTCGTCGATTCTAAACTGGCCATGCTCCAATCGATGGTGTAGGAAGCCCCCCGATTGCCGCCGGTAAAGGGCGCCCCCTCCGACATGCCTAAACGACAAGACATCAAAAGCATCCTCATCATCGGTGCCGGCCCCATCATCATAGGCCAGGCCTGCGAGTTCGATTATTCCGGTACCCAGGCCGTCAAGGCTCTCAAGGACGAGGGCTACCGGATCATCCTGGTGAACTCGAATCCGGCCACGATCATGACTGATCCGGACCTCGCGGACGCCACCTATATCGAGCCCATCACCCCCGAGATTGTCGCCAAGATCATCGAGAAGGAGCGGCCGGACGCCCTCCTTCCCACCATGGGCGGCCAGACCGCGCTGAATACGGCGCTGTCTCTCCGCAAGATGGGCGTGCTCAAGAAATACAATGTCGAGATGATCGGCGCGACCGCCGACGCCATCGACAAGGCCGAGGATCGCGAGCTCTTCCGGGAAGCCATGACCAGGATCGGGCTGGAGACGCCGCGCTCTGAGCTCGCGCACTCCCTGCCCGAGGCTCTGCAGGCCCTGGAGATCATCGGTCTGCCGGCCATCATTCGCCCCTCCTTCACGCTCGGCGGCACCGGCGGGGGCATTGCCTATAATCGCGAGGAATATCTCGACATCGTCGAGCGCGGCATCGACGCCTCCCCCACCAATGAGATCCTGATCGAGGAATCGGTTCTCGGCTGGAAGGAATATGAGATGGAGGTCGTCCGCGATCGCGACGACAATTGCATCATCATCTGCTCCATCGAGAATATCGACCCCATGGGCGTGCACACGGGCGATTCGATCACGGTCGCCCCCGCCCTCACGCTCACCGACAAAGAATATCAGATCATGCGCAACGCCTCGATCGCGGTTCTGCGTGAGATCGGGGTCGAGACCGGGGGATCGAACGTCCAGTTCGCCGTCAACCCGGCCGATGGACGCCTCATTGTGATCGAGATGAACCCGCGCGTGTCGCGCTCTTCGGCGCTCGCCTCGAAGGCAACCGGTTTCCCCATCGCCAAAATCGCTGCCAAGCTCGCCGTGGGCTATACTTTGGACGAGCTCGACAATGACATCACCGGCGGTGCGACGCCGGCCTCCTTCGAGCCCACCATCGATTATGTCGTCACCAAGATCCCCCGCTTCGCCTTCGAGAAGTTTCCGGGCGCCGAGCCCCTGCTGACCACGTCGATGAAATCCGTCGGCGAGGCCATGGCCATCGGCCGCACCTTCCAGGAGTCTCTGCAGAAGGCCCTGCGCTCCATGGAGACCGGCCTCTCCGGCTTGAACGAGATCGAGATCGAAGGCATCGGCCAGGGCGACGACAAGAACGCCATTCGCGCCGCCCTCGGTCGCCCCACCCCGGATCGGCTCATCAAGGTCGCCCAGGCCCTGCGCCTCGGCGTGCCGCACGAACAGATCCACGCCTCCTATCCGATCGATCCCTGGTTCATCGCCCAGATCCACGAGATCGTGCAGATGGAGGAGAAGATCCGGTCCCAGGGCCTGCCGCAGGACGCCTTCAATCTGCGCCGCATCAAGGCCATGGGCTTTTCCGACACGCGTCTGGCCGAGTTGGTCGGCGCCACCGAGGCCGAGATCCGCACCCACCGCCATGGCTTGGGGGTCCATCCCGTCTACAAGCGCATCGACACCTGTGCGGCCGAATTCGCATCGCCCACCGCCTACATGTATTCCACCTACGAGACCGGCCTTCCCGGCGATGATGGCGACGAGGCCGCGCCCTCCTCGAGGGAGAAGGTGATCATTCTCGGCGGCGGCCCCAACCGCATCGGCCAGGGCATCGAATTCGATTATTGCTGCTGCCACGCCGCCTTTGCCTTGGGTGAGATCGGCCTCGAATCGATCATGATCAACTGCAACCCGGAAACCGTGTCCACCGACTACGACACCTCCGACCGGCTCTATTTCGAACCGCTGACCGCCGAGGACGTGCTGGAGATCATCCGCGTCGAAAATCAGTCGGGCCGCGTCAAGGGCGTGATCGTGCAGTTTGGCGGCCAGACGCCCCTGAAGCTGGCGAGCGCGTTGGAGGAGGCCAATGTGCCCATCCTCGGCACCTCCCCGGATGCCATTGATCTCGCCGAGGACCGCGACCGCTTCAGCGCCCTGGTCCAGAAGCTGGGCCTGCGCCAGCCGCGCAATGGCATCGCCTCCTCGGCCGAGGGTGCCCGCCGCATCGTCGAGGAGATCGGCTATCCCGTGGTCATTCGCCCCTCTTACGTGCTGGGCGGCAGGGCCATGGAGATCGTCCATGAGCCGGCCCAGCTGGAACGCTACATGACCGAGGCGGTCGTCGTCTCCGGCGACAGCCCCGTTCTCATCGACAGCTATCTCCGCGACGCCATCGAGATCGACGTGGACGCGCTGTGTGACGGCACCGACGTCTTCGTCTGCGGGATCATGGAGCATATCGAGGAGGCGGGCATCCATTCCGGCGACTCCGCATGCTCCTTGCCGCCCCATTCCATCGGCCCCGACACCATCGCCGAGCTCGAGGTCCAGACCCGGGCGCTTGCGAGAGCCCTTGATGTCGTGGGCCTGATGAACATTCAGTTCGCCATCAAGGATGGTGAGATCTATCTGCTCGAGGTCAACCCCCGGGCGAGCCGTACCGTCCCCTTCGTGGCCAAGGTGATCGGCATTCCCATTGCCAAGATCGCCGCGAAGCTGATGGCGGGGGCGAAGCTGAAGGATTTCTACCTCAAGGCCCCGGTCTATGATCATGTGGCCATCAAGGAGGCCGTCTTCCCCTTCGCGCGCTTCCCCGGTGTCGACACGGTCCTCGGGCCGGAAATGCGCTCCACCGGTGAAGTGATGGGCCTTGATTTCGATTACGGCACGGCCTTCGCCAAGAGCCAGCTCGGCTCGGGCACGACCGTGCCGACCTCGGGCACGGTATTCGTGTCGGTCCGCGACGAGGACAAGCCTCGGATCCTCTCCGCCATTCGCAAGCTGCGCGATCTCGGCTTCTCGATCATCGCGACAGGCGGAACCCAACGCTACTTCATGGAAAACAGCATCGACTGTGAAAAGATCAACAAGGTTCTCGAGGGCCGGCCTCACATTGTCGATGCCATGAAGAACGGCCGCGTGGCTCTTGTCTTCAACACGACCGAAGGCACCAAGGCGCTATCCGACTCGCGCTCGATCCGCGGGGCCGCCCTTTATCACAAGATCCCTTACTATACGACGCTTGCAGGCGCGATCGCTGCAACCGAGGGGATTGCGGCTTATAAGGCGGGCACGCTTGAAGTGCGGCCGCTTCAAGATTATGTTGCCGCGAGCAGGCAGCACACTGACGCTTGAGGTGGGCTGGAGAGCTTTGTTGCACCGTCTTGCGAATTTGCGCATAGTTGGTGCTTAAGCTCCTCATTTCCTCAAATCACCGATTGAGAAGCAAGGTGGCGACAGCGTCGCACCGAACAGGTTTGAAGTGACGGACGATGATGATGGACAAGGTTCCGATGACCGCGAATGGCCACGCAGCGCTGCTTGATGAGGTCAAGCATCTGAAAACGGTCGAGCGCCCGCGAATCATCCTGGCCATCCAGGAAGCGCGTGCGCACGGCGACCTTTCGGAGAATGCCGAATATCACGCCGCCAAGGAGCAGCAGGCCTATATGGAGGCGCGTGTCGCGGAGCTTGAGGACAAGCTTTCGCGCGCTGAGATCATCGACGTCTCGAAGCTCTCCGGCGACACGGTGAAGTTCGGGGCCATCGTCACGGTGGTCGACGAGGACACCGATGAGGAGGCTGCCTACCAGATCGTCGGCGAGTTCGAGGCCGACGTGAAGCAGGGCCGCATCTCCATCACCTCCCCGATTGCGCGTGCGCTCATCGGCAAGGGCGTCGGCGACACCGTCGAGGTGAACACTCCCGGTGGCGGCAAGTCCTATGAGATCCTCAAGGTAAGCTACAACGGCAACTGAGCCGTCTTGCTCGGTCTCCTCGATCAGGCTGCCGCGATGGCCTCTACCATACGTGCAGCGCGGCCTGGTCGACCGTCGGCTTCGGCTCGGCGGCTGCTGTACAGGCATCCAGATCGCAGTCGAGCGGCTCTGGCTTGGGCGGCGGCGCCAGATCCGCCGGCTCGTCGCCGCGTTTGAATGCAGCCGCCGCCGCCATCTTTTTCAAGCAATCCGCAATCGTCGAGCGCAGCCCTTGGGCTGACTTCGCCGCTGCCGCATTGGTCCTCTGCAGCGTCTGGATGAGATTGAGGTTCTGCAAGAGGGCATCCGTTGGCTTTGCCATGGCCGTTCCTTGACGATTCTATGATCAGGACCGAATCCCCAGTCTTGGATCGGCTGGCGGAGCCTCTGACCGCCTTGCGGCCTAAATCGGGCTGAACCTGGGCTCAAAGATGCAGGGTGCAGAGGTCAGGCTTTTGTGATCGGCACCCCGGGCTCATATTTCGTCACCCCGAGCACGAGCCGGGTTTTGACGCTGGCGACATTCGGCAAAGCCGTGAGGTCCCCGACAAAGGCTTGGATGTCCTGCACATGCGGGGCCACGCATTTCAGGAGGAAGTCGCTCTCCCCGGAGACCATGTAGGACTCGCGCACGATCTCTGAGGCCGCCACGGTATCGCCGAAGGCCTGCAGATCGGCTTCGGCTTGGCTGTGCAGCCCGACCATGGCGAACATGGTGACTTCGAAGCCCAGCGCCTCGGCGGAGAGGATGGCGCGGTAGCCGGTGATGTAGCCGGCCTCTTCCAGGGCCCGCACCCGCCGCAGGCAGGGGGGAGCGGAAATGCCCACCCGGCCTGCGAGCTCGATATTCGTCATCCGTCCGTCATCCTGCAATTCTAGCAGAATGCGGAGATCGACCTTGTCGAGCTTGCCCTTCCGGCCCATGTGACCCCTCGGGCGATTCGCCCCGCTGTCGATTGGCCGCTTTATAGGCAGCTTGGGGCCCCTGCGCTATCCCTAAGCAGCTCTGCGCGGCCGAGCACGGCGTTCACCCTAGGCGGTGATCGTCCCTGGACAGGACCTCTGGCGCAGCTTACATCTCGGAGCCTAGGGAGCACGCTGCTATGACTATGACGCATGCTAAATTGGTCATTCTGGGCTCGGGCCCGGCCGGGTACACGGCTGCCATCTATGCTGCCCGCGCAATGCTGGAACCAATTCTCATTCAGGGGATTCAGCCTGGGGGTCAGTTGACCATAACGACCGATGTCGAGAATTATCCGGGCTTCGCCGATGTGATCCAGGGACCTTGGTTGATGGAGCAGATGCAGCGTCAGGCGGAGCATGTGGGCACCCGCATCGTCTCCGACCACATCATGCGCGTCGACCTCTCCCGGCGCCCCTTCGAGCTGGAGGGCGATTCCGGCCACCTCTATCGTGCCGACAGCCTGATCATCGCCACCGGCGCCCAGGCCCGCTGGCTCGGCCTTCCCAGCGAGGAGGTGTTCAAGGGCTTCGGTGTATCGGCCTGCGCGACCTGTGACGGCTTCTTCTTCCGGGGCCGCAAGGTGGTCGTTATTGGCGGTGGCAATACTGCCGTAGAGGAGGCTCTCTTCCTCACGAATTTCGCCTCCGAAGTCATCCTCGTCCACCGCCGCGACAGCTTGCGCGCCGAGCGCATCCTGCAGAACCGGCTGGCCGACAATGCGAAGATTACCCTGCGCTGGAACGCCGAGCTCGAGGAAGTGCTGGGCACCGAGAACCCGCGCGGCGTGAGCGGCGTGCGCCTGCGCGATGTGAACACGGGTGAGACCGAGGACGTGACCTGCGACGGCGTGTTCATCGCCATTGGCCACCAACCGGCGACCGAGCTCTTCCGGGGCCAGGTTCAGCTGCGTCCCTCGGGCTATATCGAGACGCGGCCCGGCACCACGAAGACGAACATCCCCGGCGTTTTTGCTGCCGGCGACGTCACCGACGAGACCTATCGCCAGGCCGTGACGGCGGCGGGCCTTGGGTGCATGGCGGCCTTGGATGCCGAACATTTCCTCGCCGCCGTCGGCGAGGCCGAGCCATATGCCGAGGCCGCCGCGGAGTAGGCCGGCACAACAAGAAGATGGGCGCATGAAACTGCATGATCTGCCTGCCACCACCGATATCCCGGCCTCCGCCCGTCCCATGGACTGGGACAAGCTCCGCATCTTCCACGCCGTAGCCGATGCCGGTAGCTTCACTCATGCGGGACGCGACCTGGGACTGTCCCAATCCGCAGTCAGCCGGCAGATCAGCGCTCTTGAGGCCGATCTGCGGGTGCCGCTCTTTCATCGCCATGCGCGGGGCCTGATCCTCACCGAGCAGGGCGAGCTGCTGTACCGCACCGCCCATGAGGTCTTCACCAAGCTTGCTGCCGCCCAGACGCGGCTCATGGACTCCAAGGACAAGCCCTCGGGTCATCTGCGCCTCACCACGACCGTCGGCTTGGGTTCTGTCTGGCTCACGCCCCGGATCGGCGAGTTCATGGAGCTCTATCCTGAGATCAGCGTCGAACTCATGCTCGACGATCGGGAACTCGACCTCGGAATGCGCGAGGCCGACATCGCCATACGTATGCGCAGGCCGGTGCAGCCCGATCTGATCCAGCGCAAACTCTTCACCGTGCACTATCATCTCTATGCAGCAGCGGAATATGTCCGTCGTCATGGTGCACCGCGAACGGTGAGCGAACTGGACGATCACATGGTTCTCGCCTTCGGTCACGCGCCCACCTATCTGGCCAATGTGAACTGGCTCGAACATGCCGGCCGGCCCCCCGGCAGCCCTCGCGCTTCGGTACTTCGAATCAACAATGTCTATGGCCTGCGCCGGGCGGTTGAGGCGGGGGTCGGCATCGCCTCCCTACCCGATTATGCAGTGGGCCGCGACAGCGGTCTCATCCAGGTGATTCCTGAGGCGGAGGTGCCTGAATTTGACACATATCTGGTTTATCCTGAGGAGTTGAAGACCTCGAAGCGGGTGGCTGTGTTTCGGGATTTCATCGTCACCAAGGCCAAGGAATGGCAGTTTTGAGGCCCTTGTGACGCGCGTTCAGGAGCATCTTTCGCCGCCCCTCGTCACCCACCCTGATGAGCAAGGTTCTGTTTTCAAATGTCTTTTCAAACTGACAAGAAGGGCTGAACAGTTCAATTGTGCAGCGCCGAAGTCTCTACCACAACAAAGTTGACGTTCGCGTAAAGATCACGATTTTAGCCATGCCGCCGCCGCATGGCTACCATGTTCAACGTTTGCTTGTTAATCGGGCGATCATTGCGCAAATTATCACCACGCACTCGATAGAGCGCGTGAAGCGGAAATTACTCCCTCCCCTTACTTTCCGCTTGCTGGTCAACCGTTCCCCTCACCCCAGGTTGGCCCAGCGTGCCCTGGCTAGGGCATCAAGGGACTTAAGCCGGATCCTAACAGATCCGGCTCTTTTCTTTTTTGGCCCCTTTTCCGGAGCCTTCAAGCGTCCGCGCATCGTGGACACGAACCTGCTGCTCCCCTCATTCCCCGCAAGCCTCTGCCCCCGCGCGAAATTTGCGCATGACAACGCGCCAATCCTGAGCGGTAATCCGTCCTCAGCGCCGGCAGCGCAAGGAGAGGACACGGACATGGCTTACCCGAGCTGGCAGGAAATTCGGAAAGGGTCGATCGACAACACCTATTCCTTCATGAACCCCTGGTATGTCCCGATGATCGCCGCCGACATGCCGACCTTCATGGCGCGTCCCCATGCGACCACGCCGGAAGAGCTTGCCGGCGCCGATGTGGTCATCATCGGCGCACCCTATGTCGCGGGCTGGGGCGGTTATATGGGCGTCGATGCCGAGGAATGGCTCGCCGCCCCCAAGCGCATCCGCCAGCAGTCGATCCGCTACGGCTCGGGCTATATCCAGGACTTCGACCTCGATGTCTTCGAGCATCTGAAGGTCGTCGACTATGGCGATGCGGATATTCCGCCGGAATGTCTGGTCGCTCCCACGGCGGAAAATGTGTTGCGCGCTCAGGCGGCCGTGGAGAAAAAGGTGAATGACGCCATGGCCGCCGGCGCCGTGCCGGTGGTGATCGGCCAGAACAGCCCCTGCGGCTCCTTCGCCATCGCCAAGGTCGTCTCCGAGCGCACCAAGGGCAATGTCGGCTGCGTGTCCCTCGACACCCATTGGGATATCGCGCCCATGGACAAGCTCACCATGGACCCGCGCATCGCCGGCTCCGATTCCTGGAAATACAAATGCTACGAGCTTCTCGACAATTTCGACCAGCGGCACCTCGTCGAGATCGGCGAGCGCGGCATGCACGAGAACAAGGACATGGTGCGGATGTTCCTGAGCAAGGGCACCCACTTCTATCCCATGTGGAAGATCCGCTCCGGGCTGGGGATCGAGGGCCTGGTGAACGAGCTCCATCACGCCTATGACGGGACCGACGCCGTCTATTGCCACTGGGACATGGATGTCCTCGGTGGTGCCGGCCCGGCGCCGGGCGACATTCTGGGGGAATTGGCCGAGCCTTTCGGCATGTCGGATTACGAGGTCATCCGCCTCGCCCATGAAGTCGGCCGCCGCGGGCTTGCAGCCCTCTCCTTCATCTGCATTCCGCCCGGTTCGGCCGCGACCTACCGGGTCCTGGTCTATGTCATCATGTATATGTGCGCGGGCCTCGCCATGCGGAAGATCGCGGCAGCATCCGAAAAATGATCGATGGACCGGCCATCCTGCCGACGGGCGCGATGGAGTGCGTGGAAAGCCTGACCGGCCGGCGGTGGTCTAGACTTTGGGGGAGGTGGCACAGAATGTGATCGCCATGTCCCCGTCGAAGCATGTAAGCTCACCGGGAATTCAGGCGCGCGAGTGGCGTTTTGGTCCGTCATCCAGGAAAGTTGAGAGGCAGCGTGTTGGTCGTGGCAGCGGCCTTGAGCCTTTGCCTCCTCACGGGCTGCGACGAGAAGACGACGGAGGCTGCCGCCGCCCCGCCGCCAGCGGTCTCCGTTCAGGCGGCGACCACCAAGGGCGTCGCCTGGGAGTTCCAGTTCGTTGGCCGCATCAAGGCCATTGAGCAGGTCGAGACCCGGGCGCGTGTCGAGGGTTTCCTGGCGAAGGTTCTGTTCCGCGAGGGACAGGATGTGAAGGCCGGCGACATCCTCTACCAGATCGAGAAGGACCAGTATCAGGCGCTTGTGGAGCAGGCCCAGGCCGATCTCGTGGCGGCCCAGGCGGTCGTGGTCAATGCCCAGCTGAAATACGACCGCTCCTTCGGCCTGCGCAAGACCGACAGCGTCCCCCAGTCCAGCGTCGATCAGAACAAGGCTGACCTCGACAGCGCCAAGGCCGGCGTCCTTCAGAAGGAGGCCATCCTCAAGCAGGCGCAGATCAATCTGAGCTATACCGATATCGCCTCGCCCATCGACGGCCGCATCGGGCGGACCACCTATACCCAGGGCAATCTGGTCAACGCCGCATCCGGCGTTCTGGCGACGATCGTGAGCCAGGATCCGATCTACGTGCTGTTCCCCGTCGGCGTCCGCCAGCTCGAGGAAATTCGCAAGAACCGTGCGCTTCCCGATGGCGGCCAGGCGAAGATCGAGATCATGGTCCAACTGCCCAATGGCGACGAATATCCCCATCGTGGCATCTGGAACTACACCGATCCTCAGGTCGACCAGCAGACCGACACGATCAACATGCGCGCGACCTTGCCCAATCCCGACCGGCAGTTGGTCGATGGTGAGTTCGTCACCGTTTCGCTGCGGGCCCGGCAGCCCGAACCCCAGCTGGTCGTTCCCCAGGCGGCCCTGCAGACCGACCAGGCCGGCTATTACGTCATGGTCGTCGGCAGCGACAACAAGGTGGAGCAGCGTCGGGTGCAGACCGGGCAGACCCAGGGCACCGACGTGGTCGTTAATTCCGGCATCAAGGACGGCGAGAACATCATCGTCGAGGGGGTTCAGAAGGTGCGGCCCGGCCAGACGGTGACCGCCACGACCCTTGCACCCGAACAAGGCGCCTGAGGCGTGATCTCGGCCGTTTTCGTCGATCGGCCGCGCCTTGCTTTCGTGATTTCGATCGTCATCACCCTGGCCGGGCTGATTTCGATCTTCACCATCCCGGTGGCGCAGTTTCCCGACATCGTCCCGCCCCAGGTCACCGTCAGCGGCACCTATCCGGGCGCCGACGCCGAGGTCGTGGAGCAGACCGTCGCGCAGCCCATCGAACAGCAGATGAACGGCGTCGACAACGCTCTCTACTACCAGTCGACCAGCGGTGCCGATGGCAGCTACAGCCTCAACGTCACCTTCGCCTTGGGGAGCGACCCCGACATCAACACGGTCAACGTCCAGAACCGGGCGTCCCTGGCCACCCCCTCTCTGCCCGACGAGGTGACCCGCCAGGGCCTGACGATCCTGAAGAAGTCCTCGGCCCTTCTCCAGGTCATCCAGCTCTATTCGCCGAAGGGGACCTATGACGCTCTCTATTTGAGCAATTACGCCACCATCAACGTGGTCGATCCCATCGCCCGCATCCGCGGCGTCGGCCAGGCCTCCCTGTTCGGCCCCCTGGACTATTCCCTGCGCATCTGGATCGATCCGGACCGCCTCACGGCGCTCAAACTGTCTCCCAACGACATCATCACCGCTGTCCGCGGTCAGAATGTCCAGGCCGCCCTCGGCCGCGTCGGCTCGGCGCCGGTCTTGCCGGACCAGCAATTTCAGCTGACCATCAAGACCCAGGGGCGCCTCACCCAGCCGGACGAATTCGGCAAGATTGTCGTCCGCGCCAATCCCGACGGCTCCGTCGTGCGCATCCGTGACGTCGCCCGCGTCGAGATCGGCGCCCAGTCCTCCGACCGCTACGCCCGCTTCAACGGCGCCCCGGCGGCCTCCATCGGCATCTATCAATCGCCCGGGGCCAACGCCATCGACGTCGCCAACCAGGTCGAAAAGACCATGCAGGAGCTGTCGGCGCGGTTCCCGGAGGACCTCACCTACAACATGTTCTTCGACACCACCGTCTTCGTCCTCTCGACCATCGACGAGGTGATCAAGACGCTGCTCGAAGCCTTCGTGCTCGTGGCGATCGTGGTCTTCCTCTTTCTCGGCAAGCTGCGGACCACCATCATTCCCCTCATCGCGGTGCCGGTGTCCATCGTCGGCACCTTCGCGGTCCTGCTGGCGGTCGGCTATTCCGCCAACACCATCTCGCTCCTCGCTCTGGTGCTGGCCATCGGCATCGTGGTCGACGATGCGATCGTCGTCATCGAAAATGTCGAGCGCGTCATCGAGGAGGAGCCCGAGCTCTCCATTCCCGACGCCGTGAAGAAGGCCATGAGCGAGATCACCGGCCCGATCATCGCCATCACCCTCGTGCTTCTGTCGGTGTTCGTGCCCGTGGCCTTCATTCCCGGCATCTCGGGCGAGCTCTTCCGCCAGTTCGCGGTCAGCGTCTCCGTGGCCATGATGATCTCCGCTTTGAACGCCCTGACCCTCAGCCCGGCGCTCTGCGCGGTGCTCCTGAAGCGCTCAGCCCCGAGCCGCGGGCCCATGCGCTATGTCCTCGGCGGCATCGACAGGATCCGCGACGGCTATGTCTTCGGCGTCCGCAGGCTGGTCCGCGTGGCGATACTCGGCGTCGGTCTGGTGGCACTCGCCCTGGCCGGCACCTTCGGCCTCTTCTCCATAACGCCCCAGGGCTTTCTTCCCGAGGAGGATCAGGGCGCCTTCTTCGCTGCCATGCGGCTTCCCGAAGGGGCCTCCGTGAACCGGACCCAGGCGATCGCCGAACAGGTCGAGGACATCATCCGCCCCCTGCCGGGGGTCGAGGGCGCGCTCTCCGTCGTGGGCTTCAACTTCATCGACGGTCTCGCCTCCTCCAACAACGCCTTCTTCGTCATACGCCTCAAGCCTTACGAGGACCGGACCGACCCTGCCCAGAGTGCCGCCGCCTTGATCGCCAGCCTGCAGCCGCAACTGGCGGCGATCCAGGGGGCCGTCGTCTTCCCCTTCAACCTTCCCCCCATCCTCGGCCTCGGCAGCACCGGCGGCTTTCAATACGTCCTGGAGGCCTTGCAGGGTCAGCCGCCCGCCGACCTTGCCGCCACCTTGCGGGGCATGATGGTCGCGGCCAACCAGCAGCCCGAACTCGGCGGCGTGTTCTCGACCTTCGCCGCCGACACGCCCCAGATCTTCCTCGATATCGATCGCGAGAAGGCCCAGGTCCTGGGCGTCGAGGTGAGCGACATCTTCTCTGCCCTGCAGGCGACCCTGGGCGGCTTTTACGTCAATGATTTCAACCTGTTCGGCCGGACGTGGCAGGTCAACATCCAGTCCGAGACCCCCTTCCGCAAATCCGTCGACGACATCTACCGGACCTATGTCCGCAACGCCAAGGGCGACATGGTACCCCTCCGATCCCTGGCCGAGGCCCGCCTGGTCCAGGGCACTCAGGCCCTGATCCGCTATAACGGCTTCCGCTCGGCGATCATCAACGGATCGCCCGCGCCGGGCTTCAGCTCGGGCCAGGCGCTGGCGGCCATGGAGCAGATCTCGGCGACCACCTTGCCGCCCGGCTACAGCTACGAATGGACGGGGACGGCGCTGCAGGAGAAGGGGGCGAGCGGCCAGACGCCCATCGTGCTCGGCTTGGCCCTGCTCTTCGCCTATCTCTTCCTGGTCGCCCTGTATGAAAGCTGGAACATTCCCATTCCCGTGCTGCTCTCGGTGAGCGTCGGCGTCCTTGGCGGGGTGGCCGCGGTGTGGCTCTCGGGCATGAGCTTCGACGTCTATGCCCAGATCGGCCTTGTCGTCCTCATTGCGCTCGCTGCCAAGAACGGCATTCTGATCGTGGAGTTCGCGGTGGAGGAGCGGCGCAAGGGCAAGACCATCACCGAAGCCGCCATCGAGGGCGCGAGGCTCCGCTTCCGACCGGTGATGATGACCAGCTTCGCCTTCATCCTGGGCCTCTTGCCGCTGGTGATTGCCGAAGGCGCCGGTGCCGCCAGTCGTCGGGCCGTCGGCACGCCGGTCTTCGGCGGGATGATCGCCGCCTCCGTTATCGGCATTTTCGTGATCCCCGCCCTCTACGTGGTCTTCCAATGGCTGCGGGAGAAGGCGGCCGGCAAAAAGCCCGCAGCCGAGGCCTCCCCCCTCCCGTAAAGCGGCGGCTCTGGGATTTTGGAGCCTTCATCCAACGCCGAAGGCATCCGCCTTCACAAGCTCGTCCAGCAGGGACGCCTCCAGATAATGGCTGAAGGAATCCACCAGGTTGAACGATCGCGTCGCCCGCGGCCGGATCAGCCAGACATCGAACTGCACCGCCGGTTCGAAGCGCAGCACCGCGAAGTCCGGTCGGTCGATGTTGTAGACGCAGATCGGATCGACGATGGCGATCCCGGCATTCGCCGCCACGAAGGAGCATGTGGTCTCCGACTGTCCGGTCTCGATCCGGATCTCCCGCGGCACGCGCAATTCGTCGAACACCCGGTCGATGATGGTGCGCGAATGGTCCTGCGGTCCCAGCGAGATGAAGGCCTCGCCGGCAAGGTCCCGGGCATGCACCACCCCGGCCTCCGCCAACCTATGTTTCCGCGGAACGATGCAGACCGTGCGCATCCGGTACAGAAGTGTGCTCTCCACTTCCGGCCGGTCGCCGGGCAGCACGCTCAAGCCGATATCGACATTCTGGGCGGCCACCGCATCGATCAGGCTCTGCGACCGCATGCTTTCGAGATGGAACCGGACATCTTCGCGATCGGCGGCGAAGGCCTGCACGATTTCCGGCACGATCCGCCGCGCCACGGTAGGAAAGGCGGCGATCTTCACCGAGCCCCAGCTCTGGTCGCGCAACGCCGCCGCCACGCGCGCGATGCGGCCGACCCCGACGAACATGCGCTGCACCTCCGTATAGAGGGCTTCCGCCTCCCGTGTGGGAATGATCTTGCTGCCACGGCGCTCGAAGAGTTTGAACCCGCAGCCGCGCTCCAATTGCCCCAGCAGCTGGCTGACGGCCGGTTGCGAGACACCCAGCCGCTCTGCGGCGCGCGTGACGCTGCCCGCCGTGATCACCTCCTGGAAGGCTTCCAATTGTCGGATTTTCACGGGCACCCCATAAGTTTCACTTATTCTGCTGCGAAGTAAAACTATTTGAAAATTATGGCGCGTCCAGCGATCCTTGCTGCGCAAAGGCAAAAGCCGGCACCACCATTTGAGGGGACCTCGATGATTAAGCTGTTCAGAACTCTGATTGCTGCTGTCTCGCTGATCACCATGGGGACGAGTCTCACAGGCGCGGCCCATGCCGACCAGCTCGACCGGGTCAAGGAGCGCGGCAAGCTCATCGTCGGAATTAAGAACGACTACAAGCCCTTCGGCTTCCTGGACAGCAAGGGCGAGATCATCGGCTTTGAGGTCGACCTGGCGAAAGCGGTCGCCAAGGAGATCCTCGGATCGGAGACGGCGATCGAGTTGGTCCCCGTGGTCGCCTCGAACCGGATCGAGTTTTTGAACCAGGGCCGCATCGATGTGATTTTCGCGACCCTCGGCCGTAATCCTGATCGGGCCAAGGTGATCGACTTCACCAACGACTATTACATGATGGGCGGCGTCGTGGTGCTCGCGGCCAAGGATACCACCATCAAGGCCTGGGAAGACCTCAAGGGCCGCAAGGTCTGCGGCATCCAGGGCAACATGTACAACCGGCCTCTGGCGGAGAAGTGGGGCGCCGAGACCGTTCTGTTCCCCGGCACCTCTGAGATGTTCAAGGCCTTTCAGGATAGCCGCTGCGAGGCGATCGCCTTCGATCAGGCGATCCTGACCCAGAAGGCCAATGAGGACGGCTGGAAGGGCAAATATGCCGTCGTTCTGCCCGCTTACGAGTTCGTGCCCATCGCCGGTGGCCTACGCAAGGGTGAGCCGGCCTTCCAGGCGGCGGTGAACAAGGCCATCACCGCGGCTGAAGCTGCCGGTGTGCTCACCGGCGCCGAGAAGACCTTCGGCATGGGCGAGTCCGACTTCGTCACCAAGCAGGCCGCCGCGGCCAAGGCGAAGACCAACTGAGGACTGTGAATCGGGCCCGCCGCCATGGAGCTGGATTTCGGATGGCTGGCGGACCCGCTGTACCAGCAGTGGCTGCTCCGCGGCGTCGGCACGACCCTGTTGCTGAGTGCATTGGGGATCGTGTTGATGCTGATCATCGGCATCCTTGGAGCCGCCTGCCTCCACTTCAAGCTGCCGGTCCTCGAACTCGTCGTCACCATCATCGTCGAGCTGCTCCGCAACACCCCGCCTTTGGTGCAGCTCTTCTTTCTCTACTTTCTGCTCTCGGAAATCGGTCTCTCCCTCACCGATCCCGCCACCGGGCGCAGCATTCCCCTGTTCACCGGCTTCACCTGCGTGGTCCTGTCGCTCGGGCTCTATAACGGGGCGATTGCGGTCGAGATCATCCGCTCCGGCCTTCTCGCCGTGCCGCGCGAGACCATCGAGGGGGCGAGGTCCCTCGGCTATACGAGGCTGCAGATCTTCCGCTATGTCGAACTGCCCATGGGGCTGCGTCTGACCATTCCAGCCATGACGAACAATGTCGTCAGCCTCATCAAGACCTCGTCCCAGGCCGTCCTCGTCGCCGTCGCCGACCTCATGTATTACGCGACCCAGATCATGCTCGAGAACTTCCGCAACCTGGAGGTCATGGTTCTGATCTGGGTGATCTACATCCTGATCGCGACCTTCGCGGTGCTGGTCATCGGCCGCATCGCGGCCGCGACCCGCATTCCCGGCTACGGGGTATGACGCCGTGAGAACGCATAGCGAGCTCAAGGCTTTTATCTTCGGGATGATCGGGGTCTCCCTGTTTCTCCTGCTGCTGATGGTTCTTGTCTATGGGGAAAGCACCGGGACGATCCTGCACGGCCTGGCGCTGCGTTCCCCGCTCCTGTTGACCGGGTCTGCCGATCTCAGCAGTTTCGGCGGCGGATTCAGCGCCAATGTCATCATCAGCCTCTGGGCCATGCTGATCGTGGGCGTCTGCGGCGTCGTCCTGGGGATCGGCCTGATCTCGTCCAACCCGGCCATGCGCCTGCCGTCGTCCTTCCTGATGAATGTGCTGCGCAATTCGCCCTGGCTGGTGATCCTCTACGCCATGCTCTATCTGCTGCCCTTCGAGGTCACCCTCTTCGGCACCACCTATTTCATCTCCCCCACCATGAAGGCGATCGTCGGGCTCTCGCTCCCCGTCACCGCCAACATGGCCGAAGTGTTCCGGGGTGGCGTCGAGGCCATTCCCACCGGCCAATGGGAATCCGCAAGGGCACTGGGCTACCGGCGTCTCCAAATTCTCCGCCATGTGGTGGTCCCTCAGGCGATTCCGCTGATGATCCCGAATATCATGACCACCTATGCGACGCTGTTCATCGGCACCAGCCTGGTCGTGGTCACCGGCACCGAGGACGTGCTGTCCCTCGCCCGGGTGGTGATCGCCAGCGATGGCGACCAGTTCGCCACCGGCATCTACATCTACGTCCTGTTTCTCTTCTTCATTTTCGCCTTCCCGATCGCGGTTCTGACGCGATGGCTCGAGCGTCGCATCAGGAGGTCGACATGACCAACGAGACACCGGCCGCACCTTTGGTCGAACTCCGCGACGTCTACAAGTCGTTCGGCAATGTGGAGGTGCTGAAGGGCGTCAACATGGACGTCCGCGAGGGCGGCGTCGTCTGCATCATCGGCCCGTCCGGCTCGGGCAAGTCGACCCTCCTGCGCTGCATCAACGGCCTGATCCCCATCGATCGCGGCACCATCCGCGTCGGCGACTTCGCGGTGGAGACCTTGCGGAGCGAACGCTCCCTTGTCCCGCTTCGCCACCAGGTCTCCATGGTCTTCCAGCAATATAATCTGTTCCCGCACCGGACCGTCCTCGAGAACCTCATCATGGCTCCGGTCCAGGTGTTGGGGGAATCCCGCCCCAAGGTTCGCGAGAGGGCGCTCGCCCTTCTCGCCAAGGTGCATCTCAGCGGCAAGGAGCGGGCCTATCCTGGCGAATTGTCTGGCGGTCAGCAGCAGCGTGTGGCGATCGCCCGAGCCCTGGCCATGCAGCCGAAGATCATCCTCTTCGACGAGGTCACCGCCGCGCTCGACCCGGAAATGGTCAGCGAGGTCCTCAGCGTCATCCGCGACCTGGCGACCGAGGGCATGACCTGCATCCTGGTCACCCATGAGATGCGCTTTGCCGAAGAGCTCGCCGACGAGGTCTTCTTCACCGATCGTGGCGTGATCGTGGAGCATGGCCCGCCGCGGCAGCTCTTCCATTCCCCCGCCGATCCCCGACTGCAGAACTTTCTGGAAAAAGTGCTGTGAGCCTCTCTGCCCAAGGAAAAAAGTGATGTCCGCCTTTAAAGTGCTCGTGCCGGATGCCCATCTCCGCGACCTGGATGTGGAGCGGGCTGTCTCCGGCGACCGGCTCGATTACCAGGTCTTCGATGAGACCGACGCCTCCGCCATTCCCGACGCGACCTGGCGGGAGTGTGATGCGGTGCTCGTCTGGCATCGCATGAAGATCACGCCGGAGGTCATCGCCAAGCTCGATCGCTGCCGCATGATCGTGCGCGTCGGTGTCGGCTACGACAATGTCGATGGGGACGCCTGCCGCAGCCGGGGGATCCCCCTCTGCAACGTGCCCAATTACGAACGACCGAAGTGGCCGACCACGCCCTCGGTCTGCTTCTCTATCTCGTGCGCGGCCTCGGCACTTATGAGAAGCGCCTGAAGGCCGATTTCAACAAGGGCTTCCTGGCCGAGGACGTGCCCGTCGTCCGCCGGATCCGCGGCGCCACCTTCGGCGCCATCGGCATGGGCCGCATCGGCACCGCCGTTGCCCGGCGTGCCGCAGCCTTCGATATGAAAGTCATCTATGTCGACCCCTACCTCCCCGAGGGCCACGAACTCGGTCTTGGCCTTGAAAGGGTCAGGACCCAGGAAGAGCTCCTGCGCCGCTCCGACATCGTCAGCCTGCACCTGCCCTTATCGGCCAAGACGCGCAACATCATCGGCGCAGCGGAACTGGCGCAGATGAAGCCGGGCGGCATCCTGATCAACATCGCCCGTGGCGGCCTCGTCGACGTCGATGCGGTCTATGATGCCCTGCGCAGCAACCACCTCGCAGCCGCCGGCCTCGACGTCCTGCCCAAGGAGCCGCCGGTGCCGACCCCTCCGCTGCTCCAGGCGTGGCGGGATGAGGAGCCCTGGCTCGCCGGTCGCTTCGTCGTGACGCCTCACGCGGCCTTCTATTCCGAGGCCGGCTATCTCGACATGCGCACCTTCTCCGCCGAGATCCTGCTCGACTATCTGTTCGAAAACCGGCTGCGGAACAACGTCAATCCCGGATGGGATGCCGCGGCCGCCGCCTGATCCCTCCCTGCCCCTCTCGCTCCAACTGACAGGACGCCAAATGGCTTTACAGAAACATGATGCCGACTTCCGCATTCTCAGCGCCGCGGAGTTGGACGCCTGGCGGGCCATTCCGCCGGCGGTCGCTTCCGACTGCATGAACCGCACCCAGGTCATGATCGCCCGGATCAAGCCCATCAGCACCGGCATGACCCTGTGCGGCCAGGCGCGCACGGCCGTCGTCATGGTTGGCGATTGCGGGCCGATCTGCGTCCAGATCGAACAGGCGCGGCCGGGCGAGATCGTGGTCGTCGATGCCGGCGGCGTTGAGGATGTCGCGGTCTGGGGCGGGATGATGGCGGAAGCGGCCGTCTATCGCCGCATCGGGGGCGCCGTGGTCGATGGGGCCGTGCGCGACGTCGCCGACATGCGCAAGGCGGGGCTGAGGATGTTCTGTCGGGCCTTCGTTCCGCGCGGGCCCCATCACGGCTTCGGCGGCGTTGTCGACGGCAGCGTTTCGGTCGGCGGCGTGCCCATCAGCTCCGGTGACATCATCCTCGGCGACGATGACGGCGTGGTCGTGGTTCCCCTCGCCGATGCCGATCGCATCCTGAAGGCCGCCCAGCAGCACGTGGTCAAGGAGAAGGATTGGATCGACGGTCTGCGGCGCGGCGAGCCGCTTCCCGACGTTTACGGGACGTCGCATTAGGCAGCACCGTCGTTTTTGCGCCCCGATCCCGCATGTCGGCCAGGGGTCGCGGCAGGACTTGTGCCGCCCGCATTATCAGCCAAAACTCGCCTGACGCAGCGAATCGTCACTTTGGCCACTTGGTGACCATATTCGGCGGTAAAGGTGGCGGCGTTTTATTGGGTGAGGCGGTGATGATGGCGATGGTGCAGGACGGTGTGGGCGCACCGAGGCAGGCGGCGAACGGCGAGGCCGAGATTTTGCGCCCGGCCGTGACGTCGACCTTGACCAATCGGTTCCTGCTCTATGCCCTCACCGCCCTGATCGCGCTCAGCCCTCTGCCCTTCGGCGGCAACAAGCCCTTGGCCTGGGCCATTTATGCCTTGGCGACCGCCCTGCTCCTGCTCGCCTATGCGGTGCCGGCCTTGGTTCGGGGGGCGACCCTCCCCGTTCCCTTCCGCCGCATCATCGTGCCGACCGTCTTGATCGCGGTCGTGGTCGTTTGGATGCTGGTGCAGGTCGACGCCTTCGGCTCGATCCTGCCCACCCACCCCCTGTGGTCCATTGGCAGCCTGGAGGCCGCAGGCCATCCCTCCGTCAACCCCGACATGACGCTCACCGGGCTCATGCGGCTTCTGACCTATGCCGGCATCTTCTGGCTTTCACTGCAGCTCTGCCGCGACGTCGACAATGCCGAATTTCTGATCTGGGCGATCGGCGTCGCGGTGGCGGTCTATTCCTTCTACGGCTTGATCCTGTGGAGCCTGGGGTCGCAGACCATTCTCTGGTATCCGAAGCTGTTCTACAGGGATGACCTCACCTCGACCTTCGTCAACCGCAACAGTTTCGCGACCTATGCCGGCCTGGGCTGCGTGATCTTCCTGTTCACGCTCACCAAGCAGCTGTCCAGGGTCTTGGCGCAGAGCGACCGCGCCTCCCTCGGCCGCCAGCTGGCCACGGTCGCCGTGCAGTCGGGGCCGATTCTGGTCTATGCCGTACCGCTCCTCGCCGTGTTCAGCGCCTTGATCCTGAGCAAGTCGCGGGCGGGCTTTGCCTCGACCGTCTTCGCCATCGTTCTCGGCTTCCTGGTCTGGCTGCTGCGCCGCCGGCGCGTGTCGGCTTGGGGTCAGTTCGCCGTGGTGGGCGTCGCCCTCGTGACCTTCACCACCTGGATTTCCTTCAGCGGCGAGGCTCTGTTCCGGCGGTTTTCGAGCGTCGACAATGACGCCGAGGGCCGCTTCCAGACCTATGCCGCGACCTGGACGGCCATCAAGGACAACCTCTGGTACGGCACCGGCTATAACAGCTTCCAGGACATGTTCCCCCTCTATCGCGACGAGAGCGTCAGCGCCTTCGGCGTCTGGGACAAGGCGCATGACACCTATCTGGAGGTGCTGTTGGGCCTTGGCCTGCCGGTCGGCATCGCCTTGATCCTCGCGGTGCTCTTGCTGGTCTTCACCTGCCTCAAGGGCGCCATCACCCGTCGCCGCGCTTGGCATCTGCCCCTGATCGCATTCACCGCCTCCGTCCTCGTCGGCTGTCATGCCCTCGTTGACTTCAGCCTGCAGATGGCAGGTGTCGCCATCACCTATGCCGCCATCCTGGGCGTCGGCGTCGCCCAATCCTGGAGCTCCACCGCCAAGTGATCCCGGGGAGTTTGCACGCTCCGATTATAACTTCGGAAAACTCTCCCATAACGTGCATTTTTCTCCCGAATCGACCTCGGGCCGGGCTAGTTTTCCCGTCTCATTGAGGAGGTCGAATGAAACACTCGCAGGGCAAGGTTGCGCTGATCACCGGCGCCACGGGCCAGGACGGCGCCTATCTGTCGGAATTGCTGCTCGAGAAGGGCTACGAGGTCCACGGCATCAAGCGCCGCTCCTCCTCCTTCAACACCGGCCGCATCGAGCATCTCTACCAGGATCCGCACACCGCCGATCAGCGCTTCTTCCTGCATTACGGTGACATGACCGATGCGACGAACCTGATCCGCATCGTCCAGGAGACCCAGCCCGACGAGATCTACAATCTCGCCGCCCAGTCCCATGTCCAGGTGAGCTTCGAGACCGCCGAATACACCGCCAACGCCGATGCCATCGGCACGCTCCGGCTGCTCGAGGCCATCCGCCTGCTCGGGCTCGTGGACAAGACCCGCTTCTACCAGGCCTCGACCTCCGAGCTCTATGGCAAGGTCCAGGAGGTGCCGCAAAGCGAGACGACCCCCTTCTATCCCCGCTCGCCCTATGCGGCCGCCAAGCTCTACGCCTATTGGATCGTGGTCAATTACCGCGAGGCCTATGGCATGCATGCCTCCAATGGCATCCTCTTCAACCATGAGAGCCCGATCCGCGGCGAGACCTTCGTCACCCGCAAGATCACCCGCGCCGTGGCCGCCATCCATCACGGCCGCCAGGACCGGCTCTTTCTCGGCAATCTCGACGCCAAGCGCGACTGGGGTCACGCCCGCGAATATGTCCGCGGCATGTGGCTGATGCTGCAGCAGACCATCCCCGACGACTACGTGCTCGCCACCGGCGTCACCACGCCCGTGCGGGATTTTGTCGAGTGGGCTTTTGCGGATATCGGCATTACTCTCGACTGGCGCGGATCGGGTGTCGACGAGAAGGGATATGACCGGGCGACGGGCAGGCTGCTGGTGGAGGTCGATCCCCGCTACTTCCGCCCGACCGAGGTCGAACTTCTTCTGGGCGATCCAAGCAAGGCGAAGCGGAAACTCGGTTGGAGCCATGACACCTCCGCCAGGGATCTGGCCCGGGAGATGGTCCGGGAGGATCTGAAGGTGATGGCGACCTCCGCGATTATGAAGGATGCGTGATGTATGAGTTGCGGGGAAAAAGGGTTTGGGTCGCCGGTCACCGGGGCATGGTCGGCAGCGCCGTCGTCCGTCGGCTGGCCGCTGAGGACTGCGAGGTCCTCACCTCTGCCCGGGCCGAGGTGGATCTGAAGCGGCAGACTGACGTGGAGGCTTTCCTTGCGGCGGCCCGGCCCGATGCGGTGGTCGTCGCAGCGGCCAAGGTCGGGGGCATCCTCGCCAATGACACCTATCCCGCCGATTTCCTCTACGATAACCTCATGATCGAGGCCAACATCATCCATGCCTCCTACACGGTTGGCGTGGAGAAACTTCTCTTCCTCGGCTCCAGTTGCATCTATCCCAAGCTTGCGCCCCAGCCGATCCCCGAAGCGGCCCTGCTCACCGGCCCGCTCGAGCCCACCAACGAGTGGTATGCCATTGCCAAGATCGCCGGGATCAAGCTCGCCCAGGCCTATCGCAAACAGCATGGCTGCGACTTCATCTCCGCCATGCCGACGAACCTCTACGGCTCCGGCGACAATTTCGATCTGCAATCCAGCCACGTGCTTCCCGCCCTCATCCGCAAGGCCCACGAGGCCAAGCGGCGTGGGGAGACGTCGATCACCATCTGGGGCACCGGCACGCCGCGCCGGGAATTCCTTCACGCCGATGACTGCGCCGATGCCCTCGTTTTCCTGCTCAAGACCTATTCCGGTTTCGAGCATGTGAATGTCGGCTCCGGCGAGGATGTGACCATCCTGGAGCTTGCCCAGCGTGTCGCCGCCGCCGTGGGCTTCTCCGGCGAGATCGTCCACGACCTGACGAAGCCCGACGGCACCCCGCGCAAGCTGATGGCCGCCGACAAGCTCCGCTCCATGGGTTGGTCGCCGAAGATCGATCTCGACACCGGAATCGCCAGGGCCTATGCGAGTTTCCTCGCCGAGACGGTCGAGGCGACAGCCTGAGATCGCCGAGACTGTCGAGGCGACCGCCTGAGGTCGCCTCTGTCTTCCCTAGTCCTGCTGTGAGACGTTCTCGATCGGCTGCGGCGTGCCGTCCATCTTGATCGTTCCCACCTGGCCCTTTGCCCCCTCGAGCGCCTCCTTCAGATCGACGACGCGGATGCTCTGATCCTCATAGGTGCGGAAGTACCAGCGCAGGTTCTTGAGGTCTGCCGCACTCGTCCACACGGTGTAATCCGTATGCATCTCCTTGCCCTGGACCTCCCGCACCGAGCCGATCGGGATGTCGAAATTGTTCATGATGTGCAGGATCTGCAGCACGCCCTCATCGGCCGTCTTGGGCGTGAGTGCCGTCTGGCTGAAAGCGACCGCCCGCACGAAGCGCGACGGCGAGCTCGAATCCCCGGGCAGCCCTGCCATCCCGGTGCCCTGGCCGAATTGCGGCAGCGCGAAGCCGCCCCCCAGCACCAAGGTCGGCAGGTTGCGGGCCGTGAGGCTGGTGTAATTGCGCAAATTCGTGAGATGCCAGTCGAAGGTGGGCGAGTTCGTCATGACGCCCACCGGATTGTCCGAGACCACCAGCGTGCCGTCGATGGGTTCGATGACGATCGACCGCCCTTCAGCATCCCGCACCAGGAAGTGCAGCGGCGCAGGGCCGCCCAGCGCTTCCACATCGGTCGCCACCAGCACCACCTGGTCGAGGCCGGCCTTGATCTCGTCCAGGGTCGCGAAACTGCCGAGCACCCAGGCGCCGAATTCCTGCGGCGCCATGGCCCGGTCCTTGGTCTCCGGCGTGGCCTTGGCATAGGAGGCATAGCCCGGGAAATAGAGCGCGCTGAGGCTCAGGCCCTTCTCGCTGATGCCATCGATCATGATGTTCATCCCGAGCGCATTGGCGCCCGCCATCCCGTATTTCGTCTTGTAGCGCAATCCTGTGCCGCCATCGGGCATGCTGCCGGTCATCTCGGTGCCGGCGGGAAGCACCAGGACCTCCGATTTGACATCGAACCCGAACTCCAGGGTGCGGCCATAGACGACCGCGCCATCTTTGGCCGTCAGCTGCAGGGTGGTGCAGGCGTGAGCGGCGGGAGCTGCACCGAGGGCAAGGGACAGCAGGATGGGAAGTGCAAGGCGCATGGGTTGGTCTCCTCTTTGCGCAGCGGACGGTCCGCCGGTCATGCCGATTAATGTGCCGGATTGCGGCGGGCGGACCTATTGCTTACCGTCTGTGTTGCTAAGCTGAGGTTAAGCCGAGCCGCGGGCGGCGGGGCGTCCCAGAAGGAAAAGAGGCAAAATGCCGGTATATCTTTGGATGGTCGGCGCCGTAGTCTTCGAAGTCATCGGCACCAGCGCCCTGCAGGCGTCTCACCAGATGACCCGCCTTGCTCCGTCGCTGCTGACGGTCGCCGGCTATGCTGCCGCCTTCTATTGTCTGTCCCATGCCCTGACCACCCTCCCCGTCGGCATCGCCTATGCCATCTGGAGTGGCCTTGGGATCGTGCTGATTTCAGCCGTCGGCTATTTCCTCCTCGGCCAGCGCATCGATCTGCCCGGGCTGATCGGCATCGGCTTCATCCTTGTGGGCGTGGTGATCGTCAACATATTCTCCACCGCGGGCCTCCATTCCTAGACCGCTGACACGCCCGCCACGACGTGATCCCCAGGCTTCAGTTTCGGCGGTCTCTCCTATATGAACGCTTCCCATGACCGATGCTCAGCCCCCGATCCTCGACCTCGACGACCTGAGCCGGCGCGTCATTGCCGGCGAACGGGCCGCTCTCGGCCGCGCCATCACTCTCGTCGAAAGCCGCCGCGCCGATCATGAGGCGCTGGCCCAGCAGCTGCTGTTGAAGCTGCTTCCCCATGCGGGCCATGCCCATCGTCTCGGCATCACCGGCGTCCCCGGCGTCGGCAAGAGCACCACCATCGACACGCTGGGCGGCAATCTGACCGCCTCCGGCCACAAGGTCGCGGTCCTCGCCGTCGACCCCACCAGTCAGCGCAGCGGTGGCTCGATCCTCGGTGACAAGACCCGCATGTCGGGTCTTGCCGTCGATCCCAACGCCTTCATCCGCCCTTCCCCCTCCGCGGGCACCCTCGGCGGCGTCGCCCGGCGCACCCGCGAAAGCATGATCGTCTGCGAGGCCGCCGGCTTCGACGTGATCATCGTCGAGACCGTCGGCATCGGCCAGTCCGAGACGGCGGTCGCCGACATGGTTGATTTCTTCCTGGTCCTCATGCTGCCGGGGGCCGGCGACGAGCTCCAGGGCATCAAGAAGGGGGTGATCGAGATCGCCGACATGCTCGCCGTGAACAAGGCCGATGGCGACAACATGGCCCGCGCGACGGCGGCGGTGGCCGACTATCGGGCCGCCCTGCAGATCTTCGTCGCCCGCGGCGCCCTCTGGTCTCCCCCGGTCATCGCCATTTCCGGCGCCAGGAACCAGGGCCTCGACACCCTATGGGCCGAGATCCAGCGCCATCGCGCCCTCTTCGAGAAGAGCGGGCAGTTGCGGGCGCGTCGCGCCGAGCAGCAGGTCAAATGGATGTGGGCCATGCTGGAAGAGCGCATGCTGCAGCGCCTGAAGGACAACCCGCAGGTCAAGACGCGGCTCCCCCAGCTCGAATCCGCCCTCCGCGAAGGCCGCACCACGGCAACCCTCGCGGCCCAGGAGATCCTGACCCTCCTCGACGCCTGACCCTGCCCACCCCGTCATCCTCCCCCCAACCCGTCATCCTTCCCCCACCCCGTCATCCTCCCCCCCCCAACCCGTCATCCTTCCCCCA